>NZ_KV836307.1:0-154327 GCF_001838335.1 Corynebacterium sp. HMSC075F02
GATTGAAACTGTCCAAAAAAACGTCCGCATCCCCGTCCACTGTGGGGTCGCAACAGTAGAGGGCGGGAGAAAACTTTTCCTGTCCCCGCCCTCTATAAAGAACTCTACGAAGCCCTGGCTTTCGATTTCTTCAGCATGATCATCGGCAGAATCAACAGGACTAGCCCACCGATAAGCGCTACTCCACCGAATAGCCACACCAGTCCGGCGTGTTGAACAGTGGGGCAAAAATTATCACGCCGAGTAGCGCGAAGAATCCCCACTGCGCCAGGTACATGCCTACGGAATAGGACCACATCGTTCGCGCGCGCTGGCGCACCTTGGCATCGAAATCCATTGTGAATGGCAGGGCACCGAAGACTGCCGCGATGAGAATGGTCGCGTAGTCGCCGAAATGCTCGCTGAACTGGATTATTCCCAAAGCGTTGGGGCCTAGCAGCAAGCCGAGCAAGCCCGCAGTAATCGGTGCGGGGATGAGAAGCTTTTGGAACCAGGGGATGAACCGTCGCATCAAAAAACCACCTACCCAGTTCATTCTGGGAGGTGGTTTTGGTTGAGGTCAGACGGTTTTACTGTCGGCCATTCTTAATGCGCGACCAAGCCGCTGCGATAACCACGCCAGCGCATGCGATGGCGAGGTAGGCCCACACGTGATCACCGCTGGTCTGAATGGTCTTTGGCGGAGCAGGAGTGTTCTCCGCAGTCAGCACACTTTCTGTGTCACGGCCGGAGGTGATGTCATCGATCCAGTCAGCAGTGCCAGCGAGGGTAGTGATAGCTGCGCTGGGGGAGGGCAGGTCAGGGTCGCCATTGGAGGTTCCGGCGGTAGCGAGACCAGCGAGCTTTCCGTCGACGAAGAATGGGCCACCGGAGTCGCCTCCCTGCATACCCGCGCCGGAAACGGAATGTGCGTCCAGGATGGCGCTTTGAATCATTGGCATCATGGCAGCGTCGGCTGGGATACTTTCTATCCCTGCCGGGATCGACTCGGTTTTGGAGTCATCTGGCATGGCAGCTCCTGGTTGCATCTCCATTGATTCCATAGCGTCACCCGGAACAGCGCCGCCCGGAATAGCCTCACCCGGAACAGCTTCGCCTGGAGTAGCGTCACCCGGAACAGCACCACCAGGCGCAGCCTCACCTGGGGTTCCTTCAGTGGGGCCTCCTCCCAGCAGCTCATTGACGACCATCTTGGTCATCGGAAGCTGCCCGGATCGTGCCATGGACGAGCTGCTGCTCCAGCCGTAGAGAGTTCCCGTCTGTCCAGGTGTGGGGATATCGCGGGAGACCTTCGCCGGGGTTGCGTCGGTGACCTTTTCGGTCAGGTGAAGCAATCCCGCATCAGACATTGGAGAAAGCGCCCAAGAATCGGCATCGTAGACCTTTCCACCGATGCGGGCCTGGGTCCCTTCGTTGTTCACAGACTCCAGGCAGTGGCGTGCGGTGAGCACCCACTGGTCGGCAACCAGCGTGCCGGTGCAGTCACCGAAATTACCGATTTTGCCAATCTTTAGCGCGGCCACAGAACTGCTTTCAGCATTGGCGGGTGCGGGTTCGCCGTTTTCCAATGCAAGAGCTGGAGTCGCAGATAGAAGCAGGGTGCTGCTAACAATTGCTGCGATGGAAAAAGATGTTTTCTTCACGGTTATTTCCCTTTCCCAGAAGGAACAATGCCCTTGATTGCGGTGGCAACGAGTTTTTCGGCAGGGCCCTGTCCGACAAATTTCTTCCAGAGGCTAGCGATGACGAGGAAGAATACGATGAAACCTGCTGCAGACAACGTGGAATGCAATGCAACATTCTGCTGCCAATAAAACGCGGTGAGAACGTGCAGGATGTAGATTGTCAGCGACATTGTTCCCATAGCCGCGAATGGGTAAACCACAGCTGGGAAGCGATCGCCTATGAAAAGGCACAAGTGCAGGACAATGGCGGCAACTGCGACGGAGAGAATGATTTCTCCGAAGACGCCAGTGTGTCCGGTAAAACGGAGCCAGCCAGCAATCTCGGGATCAAATCGGAAGTACATGCCGACGGCCGTGATGACAGCACTGACAGCGGTGACAATCCAGCTCAACCGAGCATTGGCGCTGTTCTCAGAGGTGGAAGTGTCTTGCAGGCGACGGCGTAGGTAGACGTCGTAAAGCAGCATGCCGCCGATGAAATATGCGATCCACGCGAGTAGCGGATAGATCTGCGGCAGCGTCATAGGCGCGTACTTAATTGTGGCGGCGATGGTGGCGGCGATGAAGAAGCCGACTCGCCACCAGGTTCCGAGCGCTGGCATCCAGGAAACCAGCATCATTACCAGGCCCATGATGACGAGGACCACCTGAATTTCTCCACCCACCGGCAATAGTGCCAGGCCGATGAGAATGATTAGGGCGCCGCGAGTGATCAAGCGCAAGAAGGTAGTGCTGCTGTAATTGCGGCCGATGATCATCATTGTGGCGCCGGCGATAATGGCGAACAGTGATGAGGGTAGGCCAGAGAGCACAACCTTTGTGCTCCAAAGTAGTGAGGCCATATGGACAATGATCATGCCGATGATGGCGAGTGAGCGCGCTATATCGAGCCCCACAATTCGGGTAGGTTTATTCACCCCGGATTTCTCCTTTACTACAACTTATAGGGAGGTGCTCTTTGGTAAAAAGCACTCTCTACAAACGGCGTATTGAAAACGACTTTCTAGTTGTAGCAACCGAACCTGACAATACATTAAGTGACTATGTGTAAATCATGGTGTTTCGTCTGTGTTTTTACTGGGAAACTAGCGCGCTCAAAAAGCTAAGAGGCAGGCGTAACCTGGTGGCATGACATCGATGCTGACGAGTTTCACCTGGGCAGAGGTGCCAGGCGTCTTCCTCGCGTACCTATTAATCATTGCCATCCCCACCGCTCTCGCATGGGTGGGTGCCGCATGGTTGGCCAAAAAATACGGCGAGCGTATCGCATTTGGGCACACGATTTTCGTCTTTGTCGCAGCATTCCTAATCTGCTTTTGTACGCTCGCGTGGACGCTCGAGGGCGAATACGACTACTCGCCATGGCAGGTTTTCTGCAGTGGCTTCGCGATGGTCATCCTTACTGCCTCTGCCATGATGCGCGTGCCCGCCCCAACTCTGAACCTTCTGCCCACGTGGTGGGCAGCGGTCGCCGGCTATGCCCTGTGCTGGAGCATCATCGCCGGCACTGACGACACCACCGGGCTCTGGGCAGTCGGCCTGATGTTCCTGCTCCTCGGCCTCATCGCAGGCGTCGGCGCAGTCGTGTGGCTTACGCTGGCGATAAGGAGGCTTTTGTTGGATTCTGCCGCTTAGGGATTCTTAGTGGAACGGAGTTCGACAGCTAACTCGTCGATACGGTGCTCGAGGTCATCGCGAATCAGATCCATGCGTTCTTCTCCGTCGATGCCTCGTTTTGAAGGCTCGTCAGTAAGCCAACGCTCGAGTGAGCCTTGAGCGTCCGAGGGGAGCTCTACATGAGCGGCATCGCCGATGATGACAACACGATCTGCAGTCCGGAGAATCGTGGGGTCAATCGGCTTTGGTGATGCACCGTCCATAGAAGCGCCGATTTCTGCAACTGATTTGGCTGCAAGCGCATTGGTAGTAGTTTTGGGGTTCGTTCCTGCTGAAAGGGCGATGAACTGCGTGGCATATTTTGCACGCGCAATGGCCTCGGCCATCTGGGATTTACCGGCATTTGCCACGCAGATGAAAAGTACCTTCGGGATTTCCTTCATTTCAGAATCCTTTTTCTATAGTTTGTCCGGTACGGAAAGGTCATTGGGAAAAAGGCGTGGCCCGAGCCAGCGGGTGACGTAGACAAGTGCAACGAGTACGGGTACTTCAATAAGTGGTCCAATCGTTCCCGCAAGTGCTTGCTGGGACAATGGGCCGAAGGTGCCAACCGCAACCGCAATTGCCAACTCGAAGTTATTTCCGGCGGCCGTAAAGGCAATCGATGCGGAGGTTGCGTAGTTCATGCCCGCGGCCTTGGCCGAAGTGAGAGCGATCGCGAACATGGCGAGGAAGTAGATCACTAGTGGTAGTGCCACTTTCGCAACGGTCCAGGGATTCTCAAGAATCTGCTGTGACTGAAGCGCAAAGAGCAACACGATTGTGTATAGAAGGCCGGCAAGTGCCAATGGTGAGATTTTGGGCAA
This sequence comes from Corynebacterium sp. HMSC075F02, assembly GCF_001838335.1. NCBI lineage: Bacteria > Bacillati > Actinomycetota > Actinomycetes > Mycobacteriales > Corynebacteriaceae > Corynebacterium > Corynebacterium sp. HMSC075F02. The sequence goes on from NZ_KV836307.1 coordinate 4,169, forward strand.
GTACTCATTTTCATACCAGTCGCGACCACGGGTGCGTTCACCAATTATGCGTGATGCCGCGCCAGCCAGAAGCGGAATACCGAGGAATACCACTACAGATAGTGCGATTGCCCAAAAAGAAAAGGTGGCGGAAGTGGTTTCCAGTCCCAACCAGGAGGGCAGAATCTGCAGGTAGAACCACCCTAGAGCGCCGAACATGAAAATTTGAAATAGCGAGTTGACGGCCACCAATACGGCAGCGACTTCAGTATCGCCGCAAGATAGGTCGTTCCAGACCAAAACCATTGCAATGCAGCGGGCGAGACCGACGATGATCACGCCAGTGCGCAGTTCTGGACTATCACTGAGGAATATCCAGGCAAGGGTGAACATCAGTGCGGGGCCGAGAATCCAATTGAGGAAGACTGTGATGCCCATCAGCTTCCTTGATGTCAAAATTTTGCCCGTTTTGTCGTATCGAACCTTTGCGAGCGGTGGGTACATCATGACCAGCAATCCGATGGCGATTGGTACGGAAATTGTCGTAATTTTTGCCTCTGCCAGCCAGTTCACAAGTGACGGTGCAATTTTGCCCAGAATGAGGCCAATTGCCATTGCAGCTGCAATCCATAGCGGCAAGAAGCGGTCTAGGAAGCTGAGTGACTTTGTAGTCTGTGTCATAGTTTCCGGTGTAATCAATATATCGATGATTGTCAATATATTTAGAGGGGAGGCCGTGTAGCCTCAACGGGTATGGACGAAATCTCAGAATGCTGTGCACTTGGCGGTCGGCCTCTCGACGCGGCGGAAGCGCAGGCTGCGGCAACGCTCTTCAAAGCGCTGGCGCAACCGGCGCGCCTGCAAATTTTGTCTCAGCTCGCTGCCGCTGGCTGTAGTCCGATGACCGTAGGGGAGCTGGCCGCTGTTTCTGGGCTTAGTCAGCCGACGGTGTCGCATCATTTAAAGACCATGGCGGATGCCGGGCTGCTAACTAGGTCTAAGAGTGGACGGGTGGTAACCCATGAGGTACGCCCTGAGGTATTTGCTGAGCTGCGACGTATCCTGGATATCGGTCACGCGGACGGGAGATAGTGAGCCGCTCGTCGCAAATTGCGATAGGTTGGAAAACCCTGTTTACCCGCCCAGGCGCTTGACGACGGCGTCGTGAAGCACCCCATTCGTCGCAACTGCGTCCCCGCCGTGCGGCCCGTCGACTCCCACTAGGGAAGTGAAGTGGCCGCCAGCTTCCTCCACCAGGATCGCAAGCGCTGCCAGGTCCCACAGGGAAACCTCCGGCTCTGCGGCGACATCGACCGCACCCTCGGCTACCAGGCAGTAGGAGAAGAAGTCGCCATAGCCACGCAGGCGCCAGGCGTCATCGGTGAGACCGATGAAGTTGTCGCGCAGGTCGCGCTCGGCCCAGCCGGTGAGCGAAGAGTTGGAAATTGAGCAGTCCGCGATGTCTGCCACCTTCGAGACCTCAATGCGGCGCTGAGCGGCTTCCCGGCCACCGACGTGGGTGCGCTTGAATGCGCCGTCGCCCTTGGATGCCCACCAGCGACGGCCCAGTGCTGGGGCAGAGACTACGCCGACAACCGGCTTGCCGTCCTCCAGCAGGGCAATCAAGGTGGCCCAGACCGGGACATTGCGCACGAAGTTCTTGGTGCCGTCGATGGGGTCGATGACCCACTGACGGCCCTCAAACACAGCTTCGCCGCCGAATTCTTCGCCGAGAACTTCATCGCTCGGGCGCTTGTCCGACAGAATCTCGCGGAGCAGCTTCTCGCACGCGATATCGGCATCGGAGACCGGAGTCAGGTCGGGCTTGGACTCGACGATTAGATTGGCCGCCTCGAAGCGGGACATCGTGAGGTCGTCGGCTGCGTCGGCAAGCGAGAGTGCGAGGGCGAGATCTTCGGAGTAAGAGGTGGTCATGGCCGAAATTCTAGCGCAGAACCTCACTCAGCTCTGCGACCTGGCCACTCGAGCCCGCAAGCTTCCAGCGCCCCACCGACGTACATTCGCCGCCTGCGCCCGAGATAAGCGCATACCCAGGCAGCCAGTCCCAGGCTGCGACGTCGCGCTGGAACCATACGCCGATGCGGCCGTCGGCAACGCCTGCCATATCCACCGACGCTGAGCCCAGCATGCGCCAGGTAGCGCTGCGGGACACCGCATCCAGCCAGGACTTTGTAGCCGTGGCCTCGGATTCCTCGCTCGAGCTCACCACCGTGGTGTGGAGGTAGGTCGCTGCGCAGACTTCCGAGAGGGGGCGGTCAGTGACCCGGAGGTCATCAACAGTGCCATCGAGGTTGATACGAGTGGTCGGGAGATTGGGGCCACCAATCCAGCTCTCGCCCGTTGCCGGGCGGTGCACCGCGCCGAGGACGACCTCATCCGGATTGTTCGCATCGCCCATAACCAGCGCCAATGCGCTGCACCAGTAGTCCGAACCAGTGGTGAAGTTGTAGGTGCCATCGACAGGATCGATCACCCACGTGCGACCAGACTGGGACTCCTTCGCGGACCCTTCCTCGCCAAGAATGCCGTCCTCCGGGCGGAGCGCGGCCAAAGCCTCGACGACGAATTTCTCCGCTGCGCGGTCGGCCGCGGTGACGACGTCGGAAATCGATGTCTTGTACTCCGTGACCAGGCCTTCGTCGCGCATACGAGCGGCAATGGTAGCGGCACGCTTCACGATGGCAACCGCAACGCTGGTATCCGATGCCACAATCGACTCGGATACTTGGGAGAGAAAGAGTTCTAGGTCTTGGCTGGAATCTTGGTGCGGGTCTTGGCTGGAATCTTGGCTGGCGGTGGATTCAGACATACGTCCTATTGTGCACCGAAACAGGCGGTATAGCTAAGGTAGTACCCGTGAACCCGGATCTGAATGCTGACCTCAAAGAACTCGACGCGACGCTGACCACCATTGAGAAGGTGGTCGATGTCGACGAGCTTTCCGACCGGATCAGGGAGTTGGAAGCCCAGGCCGCCGACCCGTCGCTGTGGGATGACCCCGACCACGCGCAGCAGGTCACCAGCGCACTATCGCAGGCGCAGGCGAAGAAGAAAAAGATCGACTCGCTGCGCGGGCGCCTCGACGATCTCTCTGTGATGTACGAACTCGCGGAAGAGGAGGGCGACCCCGACGCCGTCGAGATGGCCGATGCCGAACGCGCTGAGCTGCGTGCCGACATCGAATCCCTCGAGGTCACTACGATGCTTTCGGGGCCTTACGACGAGCGCGAGGCGGTCATCAACATCCGCTCCGGTGCCGGTGGCGTGGATGCCGCTGACTGGGCCGAGATGCTCATGCGTATGTACCTGCGCTGGGCCGACAAGCATGGGCATAAGGTCGAGGTTTACGACACGTCCTACGCTGAAGAGGCCGGTATTAAGTCCGCTACTTTCGTCGTCCATGGCGAGTACATGTACGGCACCCTCTCGGTCGAGCAGGGTGCGCACCGTCTGGTTCGTATTAGTCCTTTCGACAACCAGGGGCGCCGCCAGACTTCCTTCGCTGAGGTTGAGGTGCTGCCGGTTGTGGAGGAAACGGATCACATCGACATCCCCGAGTCAGATTTGCGTATCGACGTCTACCGCTCCTCCGGCCCAGGTGGGCAGTCGGTGAACACCACGGACTCCGCGGTCCGACTTACGCACGTCCCAACCGGCATCGTGGTGACCTGTCAGAACGAGAAGTCGCAGCACCAGAACAAGGCATCTGCCATGCGTGTTCTGCAGGCGAAGTTGCTGGAGAAGAAGCGCCAGGAAGAGCGCGCGGAGCTGGACGCTCTCGGCGCAGGCGGCAATGCCTCGTGGGGTAACCAGATGCGCTCCTATGTGCTGCACCCGTACCAGATGGTGAAGGATCTGCGTACCGAATACGAAGTCAACAACCCGCAGTCGGTCCTCGACGGTGACCTCGACGGTTTCATTGAGGCCGGTATTCGCTGGCGCATGGCTCAGCAGTCCGAAGGGGAGCAGCGCTAGAACGGCGGTTCGTCTTCGGGTGCTTCCGGTGTCTCGGGAGTTTCCGGTGCTTCCGGTGTGGTGGGCTCGTCGGCTTCTGATTTTCTCTTGTTTTTGTTCATTCCCAGTTCTTCGCGAGCCTGATTTGTCAGCTCCTGTGATTCGCGGAGGTTTTCCAACCTCTGCTCGTTGTACTCCTTGAGTGTCTGTGCTTTCTTTGTCTTGCGCAGGTCGAAGGAGTAGCGACCGTGGCCGGAGAGCGGCCCTGATTCTGTGCTGATTAGGGCAGCTTTTTCAGCGCTCTGATCAGTGGCGGAGGTCCAGTACTCCACGCCGTCGATATCGCGCACGACATTCCAAAGACCGGCCGTTTTTAGATTGTGGTGGCGACGGCATAGGCAATGGAGGTTGGGCGTCTCGGTTTGGCCACCTTCGTCGGGATTCTCGTGGTTATACGGCTGAATGTGGTCGATGTCGCACTTCGTCGCATCGACATCACATCCGGGAAAGCGACAGGTGCCGTCTCTACCTTGGATGTAAGTACGCTGTCGCTCTGTTGGCGAGTACTTTTCCGTTTTCTCGTCCGCTAGTAGCCGGATGCCAGTGACCCGATCGAGCCAGGATTCAGCGGCGATTTTGTTGATCCACCCTAGGCCGCCAATCCAGGCTTCTTGGGGCTTGTCTTGGGTAAGCGGGCAGTACAGATTCAGTGTGGCGGTGACCTGAGCAGTCCCGTGCAGAAGGTGTGAAAAAGCCTCGACGAAGTCGCAGTCTTGATCAGCGGTGATTTCTTCCAAGACCTTCTGAAACTCAATTGCCCGCTCAGGCATCAGTTCCATGGTGACTTCAGTGAGGGTGTCCTTTAACTCGAACTTTATAGATTCGCCAGCTTTTTGTTCGATGCCTTTTTGAAACGAAGTGATCGGCGGGTCGTACTCATTCTTCGGGCGCAATAGCGGGCTGACTTCATCAATAAGTCGCTGAATATTCTGTTGAAGGCTCCGAACTCCGCGAAGAACTTCACCATTGACTCTCGGCGTGATCAGCTCAAGGAGATGGTCTTCGAAATATCTCACAGCCGAGGGGTCATCCAATGGGAGGATGGCCGTGGCAATGACCCGCATGTGGGGAAGCGGTAGCTGTGCGCGTTTGAGCAGAAGCTCTTTTAACCGCGGGAGTCGCTCTAGTTGCATTCCGACATCGATGTACTGGAGTGTTCTCCCACGTGACATGCCAAGAGCTGGAGCGATTTTGGCGATGTAATCTTCGACATCTTTTGTTGAAGAACAGGGAACACAAGCAAGGGCAAGCTTCAAGTCAGCTCGATTGCGGTCAATTCCAAGACGTGCTGGTGCTGTTTGAGAAATCTCATGGTGAAAGCGTGGCGCTGTTGCTTCCATCGCCGCAGTGTAAGTGCGTTTGCGTGGTATATTTTCCCCGCTGGCCATTGTTGAATCCCCCTGAAAGATAAGGCCTGGACGTTGAAATGTTGGAATAGGGAAGAGGTAGGGAAAGTATTTTCGACTAGCTCTGAGTGTTAACTTTCCGAGCTTCAAGCAGCTCGGCGATGCTATTCGGTGTTTTTAATCCTCGTGTTTAATCTTTCATGGCTCATTGTAATCGAACAGGCAAGCGAATTAAAGGGGTATTTAAAGATTTTTGGGGAAAATAATTTCGAATGCCGCTATGGCGTGAGCTTTCGTGCAGTCGCGCGCTCTGGGGTAGCGTTCGACGCCGCCTGTTCCCGCAATCCCGTCACGGCGACCAATTCCACGCATTCCAGAGTGACTTGAGTGGCTTAAGTGATTAGAGTGTCTACTTATGATCACTTTCGACGGGGTTACCAAGTCCTACTCGACTTCTAGCCGACCAGCTCTCGACGACGTTTCAGTCCACATAGATAAAGGTGAGTTTGTCTTTCTCATTGGACCGTCGGGCTCTGGTAAGTCGACCTTCCTGCGCCTTATGGTGCGTGAAGAGAAAGTGGATTCAGGAAAACTGACGGTTGCAGACCAGGATCTAACCAAGATTTCTCGTCGCAACATCCCTAAATTGCGTCAAAAAGTGGGGTATGTCTTCCAGGACTTCCGCCTGCTGCCAAAGAAGACGGTGTACGAAAATGTCGCGTTCGCGTTGCAGGTAATTGGCAAGCCGAAGGCGAAAATCGACAAGGCAGTTCCGGAAACGCTCGAAATGGTCGGGCTCTCGGGCAAGGAAAACCGCTACCCGCACGAGTTGTCTGGTGGTGAGCAGCAGCGCGTCGCCATTGCTCGCGCCTTCGTCAACCGCCCGCTCATCTTGCTTGCCGACGAGCCCACCGGCAACCTCGACCCAAGCACCTCCGGTGACATCATGCTCCTGCTTGACCGCATCAATCGCATGGGCACGACCGTTATTGTGTCGACTCACGACAACGATGCCGTGGACTCCATGCGTCGCCGCGTGCTGGAGCTGGAGCTGGGGCGTCTCGTGCGTGACGACGCCACGGGTGTTTACGGCCTGAACAACTAGCAGACAGTCCATCGGTAGAAGAACTCATTCGAAAGGTATTACTGACCTATGAAGACTCGCTTTGTCCTCGGTGAGGCTTTCTCCTCCTTGGGCCGAAACATCACGATGACCATCGCGATGATTATTACGACTGCGGTGTCGTTGGCGCTGCTTGCGACGGGCATCCTGGTTACTGAGCAGACCAGCCGCACGAAGGATCTCTATCTCGATCGAGTAGAAGTGCAGATTGAGCTGAATGAACAAATCTCCGCCGAAGACCAAACTTGCTCCTCGCCGGAGTGCGCTGACGTCGTCGGCAAGCTTGAAGAGGCTGACGGCATTGATTCGGTGACCTTCCGAAATCGTCAGCAAAACTTTGACCACTTCGTGGAGATGTTCAAGGACAGTGACCCCGTGCTCGTGGAAAATGCGACGCCGGAGTCGCTGCCGGCTGTCGTGATGGTGCGTTTGAGCGATCCGACCGATGTCAGCCCGCTCGATCCGATTCGGGAGCTGCCACAGGTCGACCACGTTACTGACCAGCATGAAGAGATCGGTACTGCAGCTCAGAACTTGGATTCGGTGCGAAATGCGACCTTCCTGCTGGCTGCGGTGCAGGCCGTTGCCGCTGTGTTCCTGATTGCGAACATGGTGCAGATTGCGGCGTTCTCGCGTCGTAAGGAAGTTGAGATTATGCGCATGGTCGGTGCCAGCCGTTGGTTCACGCAGGCGCCGTTCGTCCTCGAGGCTGTGATTGCGTCGCTGATTGGTGGTGTGCTGGCCATTGGTGCGCTGTTCCTGGGCAAGGCGACGGTCATCGATCCGGCGCTGAGTAACCTGTACAAGGCACAGCTCCTGGCGCCGCTGACCAACGGCGATATCGGTGTGGTGGCGCCGATCGTGGTTGTTATTGGCATGGTCTTCGCTGGGCTTGTTGCGCAGGTCACGCTGCGTCTTTACTCACGCGACTAGGGTTGCAAAAAGGTTAGCTATTAGGCCCCGCGGTTAAACCCGGCGAATAGGGTCGTCGCGCCCTGCCGGGTAAACTGTGGACTATGAATAATGACGACGTCCAGCGCCCACCGAAGCTCGACAAGAAGGCTTATGAGGCCGAGCTTAAAAAGCTCCAGGCAGAGCTCGTCGAAATGCAGCAGTGGGTAGTAGAAACCGGTGCCCGAATTGTCATCGTGATGGAGGGGCGTGACGCTGCCGGCAAGGGGTCGGCCATTAAGCGCATCACGCAGTACCTGAACCCCCGTACCTGCCGTGTTGAGGCTCTGCCGGCCCCAACTAGCCGTGAGCAGGGTCAGTGGTACTTCCAGCGGTACGTCGAAAAGCTGCCGACTGCTGGTGAAATCGTGATTTTCGACCGCTCCTGGTACAACCGTGCCGGCGTTGAGCGGGTCATGGGCTTCTGCACCTCCCAGGAGTACCGTCGCTTCTTGCATCAGGCGCCGATTTTTGAGCGTCTGCTGGTCGAAGATGGCATTATCCTGCGTAAGTACTGGTTCTCTGTGTCGGACGAGGAGCAGGTTGCCCGCTTCAAGTCCCGCCGTGAGGATCCGCTGCGCCGCTGGAAGCTCTCGCCGATGGATTTGGAGTCCATCACCCGCTGGGAGGATTACTCCCGTGCAAAGGATGAGATGTTCATCCACACCGATATCCCGTCCGCACCGTGGTTCACGGTTGAGTCTGAGGATAAGAAGCGTTCGCGTATCAATGTCATCAACCACCTGTTGACGACCATTCCGTACGAGCGCATTCACCGCGATGTTCCGGAAATCCCGGAGCGTCCGGAGTCGGAGGGAAGCTACGAGCGTCCGCCGCGCACGGAGTTCCGCTATGTGCCGGACGTTGCCGCCAATCTCGAGGCTGACCGCGTAAAGGGCGCAGGCAAGTCCGATAAGAAGGGCAAGAAGCACAAGAAGGGCAAAAAGGACAAGAAGAGCAAGAAGAAGTAGCTCCTTAGTCTCAGTGAGGTTCTGGTCGTCAGAACCTTCGCAGCAGAACCTTCCCGTCAGAACCTTTCCCTGGTTAGTTATCTGTGTCACACTGGGTGACATGACTGCTACTGATAACGGTTCTGGCACTGCACGCACCGAGGTCGATGAGCCGAAGGTGCTGCGAGAAGTCCACGGGCGATCTGGTCACCTTCGGCTGAATAGGCCGAAGGCACTTAATTCGCTCGATTTGGATATGGTCACCGAGGTCGTCGAGGGGCTCCGCGCATGGCGTGACGACGACTCGGTGGACCACATTGTTGTTTCATCCGGTCACCCCAAGGCGTTTTGTGCCGGTGGTGATGTGCGCGCAGTTCGGCAGGCTGTGCTCGATGGCGTTCCGGAGCAGGGGGAGGAGTTTTTCCGGGATGAGTACGAGATGAACGCGATGATTGCGGAATTCGCGCAGTCCAAGCCATATATCGCGATTATTGATGGCATCGCTATGGGCGGTGGCCTTGGTGTTTCCATGCACGGCTCCCACCGAATCGTGACCGAGCGTGCCAGCGCTTCCATGCCAGAAATGGCAATCGGCTTTATTCCCGACGTTGGAATTACCCACTTTTCGCAGCATGTGAACACGCGGTTAGGAGGGCCCTCGTCGGCAATCGCGAGGTTTACCGGGCTGACCGGTTACCGCCTAACTGCGGCGGACATGCTGTGGTCTGGATGGGCGACACATGCGGTGCCATCCGCGCAGCTGGACGAGTTTGTTGCGGCTCTGGACCGCGATGGAATTGATTCGGCGCTCGCGGAGTATGCGCTCGATGTGGACTCAGCTGAGGCTCGTGATCTGCTCGGGGATCCGCAGTTGGCCGAGTGGAGCGACTGCATTGAGGCTTGCTTTGGGGCTGATACCTGGGCGGAGATTGAGCGAGCTCTCAACGAAGCCGCTGAGGCGGGCTCCTGTGCATCGTCAACAGTGGAGACTTTTCGCGACCTGCTGGCACCCGCCAACCCGGAAAGTCTCGTAGCGGCCGTGGAACTCTATGCGGCTAACTCGGCCCACGAGGTCACCTTGCAGGAGGCGCTAGACCGGGAAATGAGGCTTGGCGCTTACATGCGTCAGCACCCCAATTTTGCCGAAGGCGTGCGGGCAGTGTTGGTGGATAAGGACCGCGACGCCGCCTTTAAGCCCGCTACCGTGCAGGAAGTTGATGTCGAAGAGATTCGACAGCACCTTCGTTAGCTGGCTATGCGTTAGACAAAGCTGTGGCGGCCAGTCGTCGGCGCGAAATCATCGGCAATCATGGCCGCCAATTCGAGATAACTCTGGGTGGTGGCGGGCTGGAGATTGTCCAGCTCGATATTGGCACCATTCGCGATATGCGGATCGTAGGGGATGACCTGCACTGCACGGCAGCGCTGGGCAAATAACTCGTGCACGGTCTCTGTGGACAGTCCCTGTTTATTTAGCTCGTTGACCACCACGACAGTGGTAGAAACCAACCGTTCGAAGCCGTGCGCTGAAAGCCAGTCCAATGTCGTCCAGGCGCTTTTCACGCCGTCCAGTGCAGGCGTGGTGACCAGCACCAGACAATTGGCCGCAGACAGAATCGAAGCGGAGATGGGCTGCGTCAGGCCGGTACCGCAGTCAGTCAGGCTCACGTTGTAATGCCGTCGAAGGATGTCGAGGGCCGCGCAGTATTCGCCGTCGGAAAGCGCGATCGTCGATGTCGGATTTTGGTCGCTGCCGACAACCTCCAGCCGCGATGGCGTGTGCGATGTATATGTACGGACCTGCGCGTATTTGTCCGTATCCGGGGCTCGGAGCAGATCGCGAATAGATGCGGGATTGGCTGCGGTGACGCGTGCGCCGAGGGTGCCAAAGTCCGGATTCGCGTCGATCGCGACGATTCGGTCACTGCGCAGGCTTGCAAGCGTGGCGCCCAGGCACATGGTTGTCGACGTCTTGCCAACGCCGCCCTTCACGCTGATAACAGCGATGTTGTAGTCACCGTAGATAGGCTGTCGCACCCGCTCTATCAGCTCGCGTTGCTTGCGTGCCGACGATGATTCCCGCGGTGAAATTGCGCCCCAGGTGGCCTTATGAACCCAGCTGCGCCAGCCCGACTGTGGTGCCTGCCGCGAGTTCAGGCTAGCGGCCAAGTCTGAGACGGAAACTGCGTGATTGACTGCGTGTTTGGTGGAAGTCATAGACTTCATCCCCTCCCCAAAAATCCCCAAAGTATGTCCCCGCCGTCGTTTTTACCACGCAGCCAGAACGACGGCGACTCCAAAGAAGGCATCGAGAATTCCGACCTGTTTCGGAGTCCACGGCCGAGCGCGGCGAGCGCCGGAGATTGGCATGGCAAAAGACCTGATGAGAAGCCCAATTGCGACGATGGGCACACCGATGCTGATGAGGTTCCGGTCGTGGAGGAGGAGCCACCCGATGATGGCCACGGCGGTAATGAGAACGTGATACGTGACCGAGCCAATGAGCCACTGGCGGTTGCCGCGCTTGCGAATCATAGTTTTTACATAGGGCACGGTGCCGACGAAATATCCAGCGTAGATAGCCGCAATTGCCCAAGCTTTCGGGGTTGGTCCGGCGATGATAGGCACCATGAGGCTAGCGGCCAGAACGGTGGAGACACCAGAGAGAAGTGAGCGCGGTCGGCGGCGGTAGGTCTCCCAAATAGCGATAGCGGCAAGAGGGGCAATGAGGGCGACCCAGGTGAGGAGGGAAACGTCGGCAAGCAGTGTGATGCAGCCGGCGACGGCAGTGAGCGCGGTGTATGTGGCGGCGGGTGCGAGGTGGCGGCGTTGGCGACGAGAGCGGAGCCAGACGCTCACGGCGAAGAATGCGAAGTAGCCGAGCAGCCAGGTCGCGGTGACGGCAAGGCCTGTCCCTGTGGGGGTGAGGGCGAGAGCGGTCAGCGGGGGAATGGTGACCATGAACCAGGCGCCGTGCTGGTCCGGAACCCAGCCAGCGGAGCGCTTGTGATGGGAGCGGCGGGCGGGGCGGGGAGGACGTGGTTGGCGGGGCTTTTGGCTCATACTACGCATTGTAGATGCGTAATTATGTCGAGGCTGTATTAGAACCTCATATTGAAACCTCATTGAATAAAATGCACATGCGCGCAAGGCGACAGTGCTAACGTTGAACTCGCATTCTCAGGGCGAGGTGAAATTCCTCACCGGTGGTGATGCTGCGGCTGACGCAGACAAGTCCACGAGCGCCCTACCTGTGGCCAGAAGGGTCGTCAGGTAGGGGACAAGCAGATTTCGGTTGGAATCCGAAACCGACGGTCATAGTCCGGATGAAAGAGAAGGAGTTGAATAATTCGTGGAATACGTGTCGGATTTTTTGGTGGGTTTCCTCACTGCACAGCTCAGTGTGGCGGGAGCACCAATCTTGATTCGAGAAATTGTCGGTAACCTCTTTGGCCTGGCGTGTGCCTTCCTAGGTATGAAACGGAAGGTATGGGCTTGGCCGGTCGGCATTATCGGAAATGCCTTGCTGTTTACCGTCTTCCTCGGCGGAGTTTTCCACACGCCGCAAAATCTTGATCTCTATGGCCAGGCGGGGCGTCAGGTCATGTTTATCGTCGTCAGTCTCTACGGATGGTTCAGCTGGGTCAAGAGCCGCAATCAGAGCGGTGACGAGGTCGCAATTGAGCCTCGGTGGGCGACGGCATCGGAACGCATTGGGATGATTACCGTGGCTATCTTCGCCACTGTGATTTGTGCCAATATCTTTGAGATGCTGGGCTCGTGGGGGCCATGGGCCGATGCCTGGATTTTCGTCGGTTCGATGTTGGCGACCTGGGGTATGGCCCGCGGGTGGAACGAATTCTGGCTAATTTGGATTGCCGTTGATGCCGTGGGAGTGCCGTTGCTGCTCAAGGGTGGCTACTACCCGTCGGCGGCGCTGTACCTCTTCTACGGATGCTTCGTTATTTGGGGCTTTGTCTCCTGGGTTCGCCTCGAGCACCAGAGCGACAATGACCAGCAGAAGAGCTCCGCGACCGACCAAGTACCGGCTTTGGCAGCAGCCGAGCGGTAGGATAGTCCAGGTGAGCTTCCGACCAGATAACTCCCGTACCAACCGCGCCCATCAAGCCGAAGAGCGTGCCCGCAGTCTCGTGCAGGACGTCCTCGACCGCGAGGAGCGGGTACGCAACAATCTGGCCAGCGCTGATGTCGACCCGTGGACGATGCGTTTCGTCGTCGATGAGTCGATTTCTGAGGGCGCAATCATCACCTGGCGCAATGAGGCCACTCGTGCCCGCCGCATCATGCGCCGCTATGACATTCAGCGGGGCTACCGCGAGAAGTTGCGCGAAGTTGAAAAGCGCATCGATGCCATGTTGCACCTCGCGGAATCGCTGGAGGAGTCGTGGGACGCCGCGGCACACGCTTCGAAGAGGCTTTCCGACGCGGAGGCCCGCGATGTCGCCGCCTTTGAACGCGAGCGCGAGCGGCAAAATGACGCGGCAGAGACTAAGCGGCAGCGTGAGGAGAAGGTCCGCAAGTTCCGTCGGAAAGCGGAGAATATTGCTACCGACGCGTGGGACGCGGGCCGTGACGCGCTGGAGAAGCTGCCGCCGCTGTCGTCTTCGCTGAAGGACATCGCGGCTAAGTTCCGTTCGCGGGGCTCGGAGGAGGAACCGCGCGAGGTACGGCGGGCAACAGCCCGCGACCTGCGCAAGGAGCCCCCGCTGCCGGAGGACTAGCGCTCCTCAGCTTTAGCTGCCTGGACTACCTCAACGAGCTTGGAAATCTCCTCGTGAGAGGGGCGGATATCCGGATGCGTGCGACAGTAGTCCAGCAACAAATAGCCAGCTGTGCGAATGCGACGATGCCCATCCCAGTGTGGAGTGGCGATTTCGGGGTCGTTGGTGGCCAAAGACGAGATGGCCTGGCGCTCACTGAGCAGCTCGTACTGGAGATCTCGACGAATATCGAGCGCCTGATTCGGAGTACCGGTTAGCAGCGCGCCGAGAAGAGTGCCCATCTGTCGATAGCAGCGCGGAATATGACGCAGGTAGTGCTTTTCAATGCTCTCGGTTGGCCAGAAGTGCAGGACAGCGAGAGCCAGCGCGCAGGCGATACCGACTTCCAAGACACGATCGGTCACAATCGGTGCGAGTTCGCCAGCGACGTTTCCGCCCAGCAGCAGAGCCAGCGGAGTGGTGACGATTGTCGTCAGCGCATAGTTCTTCACCACGAGAACCTCCGCGCCGAATTGGCAGGCTGCAAGCGCGATAAGTAGCGTCCAGCTGTCCAGGCCAAAGGAAAAGAGCAGCGCATAGAGGAAAATGCCGATAATCGAGCCGACCATGCGGTGAATCCCTCGGATCGAACCAGCGGTGCGGTCGGGACCCCACTGCAGAGTCATCAATGCGCTGACCACCGCCCAGTCAGGCCGGTCGAGACCGACAAGCACGCTGATGAGACCAGCTAAGCCACCGGTAATAGCAACCTTTGCCGCAGTCATCGACGCATGGGAATAGCGATCGAAAGAGCGGAAGATTCGGTAACTCACGCTTGGTCGCGCGAGTGGAATGGTTGTCTGCGTCTCGTCGAAGAGGTTAGGCGTGTCCACGATGTCCACAGCGCTGCCGTGCACGCCCAAGCGTGTGCGGATAGCAATCAGCCGCTGATGAGCAGCAATGACACGGTTGACCAGTTCCGTGTGGGAGGGCTTAACGATTTTGCTGCCACGGATGATGCCTGCGTCGGCAAGCGATTCCCATGCGTCGGTGAGTGCAGTTTGCGCCTGGTGATGAACGGCGAACGATGTCGAGTCTGACTTTTCCATCGCGTCGATGGCTGATTCAAGGGATTCGACAGCCGCCATCTCGGGGCCATGCGGATTCCACAACCGCGGTGCCATGCCGATGACTATCGCGGAAAGCACGCCAACGGTAGCCCACATGGCGGTTTCCACCGGGTTGAAGCCAAGGCGGGCGACCATTGTTGTGCCGCCGGAGACCATCACAATGAAGAATGAACCTGGCGGTGGCAGGCGCAGTGCGTTTTGAATAAAAGCGCCGATGGTGGCCAACGCCGTGGTAAAAAGTGCGATGAGCAGCAGCCATAGATTGCTGCCGCCGGAAGCGATCTCACCGTGGACCACTGATCCGACAAAACTGCCGGACATAACTCCGGCGATCAGGCATAGCCCGGCGATGGCCATCACGCGCAGGCGACTGCGGTAGGGGTGGCCTTCGCCATAGATGACCACGCAACCACCAGCGGCGATAAGGAGCATCTCCGAACCATGGCCGGTGAGAAGTGCCACGGCACCCGGCAGGAATAGCGCGAGTGCTGCGCGGAGGGCACCTGGCCATCTCTGCGCACGGGAGTGGAAGGCAGTAAAAAGTTGCCATGCACTTGGTTGTGGAGGAAGCTCAACCGTTTGGCTCAATGTTGGTGAAATCTCCTTAAAACTCTAGTCAGCGACCAGCGTCTCGAGCGTGAACTCCGGGTGCTCCTTCTCAATGAATGACAGCTTCCACTTGTCGCCGAAGAGGGCGATGAGGGCGCCGTCGGAACGCGTGAAGATTTCCACGCCGCGTTGCTTTGCAAGCTCCGGCGCGGTCTCTTCGTCCGTGCGGCGGGCGACGGAGTAGGGGATGGGATCTGCGATGGTCTCGACGTTGTACTCGTTTTCCATGCGCGCCATCATTACCTCGAACTGCATCGGTCCGACCGCGGCCATGACCGGGGCGGCATCGCCGCGGGCATCGTTGCGCAGAATCTGCACCACGCCCTCGGCATCGAGCTGATCGACAGCCTTGCGGAACTGCTTGTATTTGCCCAGGCTCTTGGCGCGCAGGGTGCGGAAGTGCTCCGGCGCGAACTGCGGCATCGGCTTGAATTGAACCTTGCGGCCCTCGTAAATGGTGTCACCCGGCGCCAGCGAACCCGCATTGACCAGGCCGACAATGTCGCCCGGGTAGGCCGTCTCCACGGTCGAACGCGTCCGACCGAACACTGTCAGGGCGTACTTTGTAGAAAAACTGCGTCCCGACTGCGCATGCGTGACCTGCATGCCGCGGTCAAACTCACCAGAGACAACGCGCATGAATGCCAGCTTGTCGCGGTGGTGCGTATCCATACCCGCCTGCACCTTGAACACGACGCCCGAAAAATCATCCGTCGGTTCGCGCTTTTCGACGATAGCTCCCTGGCCGCCAGCCGCAGCAGCGGCAACGGCAGCCGGGTCGGACTCGCGGGCGCCAGGTGCCGGAGCCAGTTCGCAGAGAGTGTCCAGGATCTGGTGGACACCCCAATTCAGCATGGCCGAGGCGAAAATCACCGGAGAGGTGTCGCCAGCTAGGTACATCTCCTGGTCGTGGTCAGCGCTATCGGCGGAGAGCAGTTCGGACTCCTCGGCTGCCGTCTCCCAGGCATCGCCCTGTTCCGCGGCGGCCTCATCTGGGGTGAGGTGCCGCTCGGCGGCAATGGTGGCACCACCGGCAGTGCGCTCGAAGCCGATGAACTGCTTGGCCTCACCGTCCTCGCCACGCTCCAGTAGACCGCGGAAGTCACCCGCCTCGCCGACTGGCCAGTACAGCGGTGTCGGCTGCAGGCCAATCTCCGCAACAATCTCATCCATCAATTCCAGGGGAGCCTTACCCGGGCGGTCCCACTTGTTGATGACGGTGACGATGGGAATTCCGTTGGACTTACAAACCCGGAACAGCTTCAACGTCTGAGGCTCGAGACCCTTGGCGCCGTCGACAAGCATGACAGCGGCGTCGACAGCCGTGAGCACACGGTAGGTGTCTTCGGAGAAGTCGGCGTGACCAGGTGTATCGACGAGATTGATCATGTATGGTTCGCCGTCGTGCCCCTCTGGCTGGTACTCGAACTGCAGGGCGGAAGAGGCAATCGAGATGCCGCGATCCTTCTCCATGTCCATCCAGTCGGACACAGTCGACTTGCGGCCGGCCTTGCCGTGGACAGCACCGGCTTCGTTAATGACATGAGCATGCAGCGCCAGCGCCTCGGTGAGGGTGGACTTACCGGCATCCGGGTGTGCGATGACGGCAAATGTGCGGCGGCGTGCTGCTTCTTCGGCGAGAGTGGTCACAGGGAGACTACGCTTTCCTTAAAAAGAAAATCGGAATAAGGGAATCGGGTTCAACCTTTCTAACTTACCGCTCCAGTGGGGTAAGGGGTCAATTACGTTGGTGCGGCGTTAGAGGTTGAATAGTTCGCGCAGCGTCGTGATGACGCCTTCCTCCGCGTTCGACGGTGAGATGTCGGTGGCGCGGCGTTTGATTTCCGGGTGACCGTTGGACATGGCAAACGAACGGCCTGCGTGGTCGATGAGCTCGAGATCATTCAGGTAGTCAACGAAGCAGACAGTTTCGGCAGGAGAGACACCTAGGGCCTCCTGCAGGGCGGCGAGTGCCGTGCCCTTGTTGGTGTTGGCATCGATGAGGTCGACCCAGTGGGCACCGGAGACTACCGCGCGCAGGTGCGGGCTCTGGGAACGCAAGTAATCGGCGGATTCGTCTTCGACGGAGTAAGGATCAAAGGCGGCAATTTTGACGATGCCGTCCTCGGCGGCAGCGGCGATGACATCATCGACCTTCTGCAGCTTCAGGTAGTACTTGGCGGCCTCGTTGAACTGCAGCTGCTGAACTTCCTCCGGAATATTGAAATGCGGCGGGAAAAACTCCACGTATGCGCTGGCAGCGCCGCAGATAATAACCGACAGGGGAGTACGGCCCGCCGCCACACGGTTGTCGTTGAACTGGCGGATCGCGTGTACCAACTGAGTGACGATGTCGTGGTCGATACTGGTAACCGAAACCACCTCGCCCGCATCCGCGACATAGTTGCCGTTTTCCGCAATGATTGGGATGCGGTGTGCAATGGGGGCGAACTGGTCGGCCAGAGTTGCGTACTGGCGGCCCGACGCGGGAGCGAAGTGGACACCGCGGTCGAGCAGCTCCGTGACTACCGGCCAAAAGGACTCCGGGATTTCCTTGTCTTCATTTAGTAGAGTCCCGTCCATATCCGTGACTACAAGGCGGTATGGCGGCTGGGCGGGAGATTGCTGCTGGATATCCAGGGGTTCCGTCATGGCTCTTATTCTAACGGGTAAGTAGGGTTCAATTTTCTTCCTTGAGGTGTCTCCCGGTGTCTCCCCCGATTGGGTGAAAGCTGGGCCACAATACGGGGTACCCAGTTGAGGGCGATAGCCGGTGAATAGCGTGTGCGGGGTATTTTGAGGGGGAACTCATACTCATTTAAGCCAGGAGGATTTATGTCGGATTCGGCCCCCATCAAGCGCAATGACTGGAATGAGCGCATCAGCCTTGCAGAGCAGATGATCCCCCTCCTGGGACAACTGCGCCGCAACAATGATGTCGTGACTTCAATCTTCGGCCGCCGACTGGAAAACGTTACCGAGACCGGCATCATTAAGTCGCACCGCTACGCCCGTCGCATCACCTCGCAGGAGCTGCCTCTGAGCCAGACTCTGCCGATTCTGCAGGAACTGGTGAAGATGGATCTCGGCACCGCCTCCATTGACCTGGGCGCCCTGGCTACCAGCTTCGAAGAGGAAGGCGGCGATCTGCGCGCATTCCTCGAGCGTGAGCTTGCCGAGGTTATCGGTGCCGGGACTCACACCCCGAAGACCGACATTGTCCTCTACGGTTTCGGACGTATCGGTCGTCTGCTGGCCCGCATTCTGCTGGCTCGTGAGGCACTGTTCAACGGCCCGCGCCTGCGCGCGATTGTGGTTCGCCAGAATGGTGAGGACGACATCGTCAAGCGTGCTTCGCTGCTGCGCCGTGACTCCGTCCACGGTGCATTCGACGGCACCATCTCGGTTGACCGCGAAAACAACATTATTTGGGCAAACGGCACCCCGATCCAGGTCATTTACTCCAATGATCCGGCTACTGTTGACTACACCGCCTACGACATTAACGATGCGATTGTCATTGACAACACCGGTCGTTGGCGTGACCGTGAGGGACTGTCGCAGCACCTTCAGTCCAAGGGAGTTTCCAAGGTTCTGCTCACCGCGCCGGGCAAGGGCGATGTAAAGAACATCGTCTACGGAATTAACCACAGCATCATCGAGGACTCTGACAATATTTTGTCGGCAGCTTCCTGTACTACCAACGGCATCACCCCGGTGCTGAAGGTCGTCAATGACAAGTGGGGCGTCGAGTTCGGTCACGTCGAGACTGTTCACTCCTTCACCAATGACCAGAACCTGATTGACAACTTCCACAAGGGTTCCCGCCGTGGTCGCGCAGCCACCCTGAACATGGTTCTCACTGAGACTGGTGCCGCAAAGGCCGTCGCCAAGGCTCTGCCGGAGTTTGAGGGCAAGCTGACCGGTAACGCCATCCGCGTTCCCACCCCGGACGTTTCCATGGCGGTGCTGAACCTGACTCTGGACACTGAGGTCGACCGCGACGAGGTTAACAACTACCTGCGCGAAGTTTCCCTGAAGTCCGTCCTGCGCCAGCAGATTGACTACATCCACTCACCAGAAGTGGTCTCCACCGACTTCGTTGGTTCCACCCACGCTGGCATCGTCGATGGTCTGGCTACCATCGCCAACGGTAAGCACCTAGTGCTCTACGTCTGGTACGACAACGAGTTCGGTTACTCCAACCAGGTCATCCGCATTGCTGAGGAGATTGCCGGTGCTCGCCCGCGCGTCTACCCGAAGCGCAAGCACATCGACGAGCTGTAAGTCGGCGGTCCTGGGCTTGAGCTGTTGAGCCCTCGAACGCCCTCTTCCCCCTCCTAAACCACGGGGGTTGAGGCGATGGGGAGGGCAGGGGAGGGGGGACGGAGCTTTCGGTGCGGGAGGCCGCTATCGCCTACCGCTGGTGGACGTGGTTCTGCGCGGCTTCGGCGCGGATGCATGGGCCGGGGCGGTAGGGGATAGATGACGTTGCAGTGGCTCCGGGCAAGCCACATTACCGCGGCATTGTGCTTCTGTCCTTCAGCCCGTTTACGCAGGTAGTAGTCGCGCGATGCGGGATGGCAGTGCGACGCGATCCACGCCGATCGAAACATTGCGTTTTTCAACTGTTTATTGCCGGTCCTGGTGGGAAACTCGCCGCGGACCGACGTACCCGACTGCCGGGTGGTCGGTGTGATGCCGGCGTAAGCGGCCAAGTGCGCGGCGTCGGCGAAGTCCTGGCAATCGCCGATGGACAACAAGATGTTAGAGGCAGTCGTGATGCCTACGCCGGGCATCGACATCAAGACCTGGGCAAGAGGGAACGATTCGAGCATCTCCTCGACTTGCCCGGCGATCGTGTCGCGCTGTGCTTGAAGCGCTTTGATGTTCGCCGCCAGCTGGGGAATGACCAATTCTGCTGCCGCAGTGTCGGGTACCGTGACAGTTTGCTCGGCAAGGGCGGCGAAAATTGCGTCAACCAGGGCAGCAGGGTCCTTCTTGGCGCGGTTGCGTATCCACTTCAGGACCCGGCCTCGACCTGCGGCGGCCAGTTTTGTCGGACCTTCGTAGTGGATGAGCGAGTCCAGCACCAGCGTGCGGGAGAGAATCTCGCCTGCAAAGACGCGCTCGAGTGCGGGGTGAATCTGTGTGAGCACGCTGCGAAGGCGGTTTTTCGTTCGGGTGGCGTCTTTGGTGATGTCGTCGTGGAATCCGGCGAGCGTCTTCAGCGCTGCTAGTATCTCGTCGTCGCGGTCGACTGCCCGCAGTGTGTGCGGCATGGTGCGGGCGGTGTCGGCGATGATGAATGCAGCCCGGCGGACGGTTTTTGATCGTCCAGGGTAGAGATCGGCTGCTTTTCGCATGGCTAGGTCGGGGAGGTCTCCGACCGTGCAGCCGCAGTCGCGGGCCACGGCGATGGGCAGGGCGCCGATCGTGTTGGGTTGATCGACGACCATGAGAACGCTGCCGTGGGCCTGCATGGACGCGAAGATTTCGCGCCGTGCGGCTTCGTCTTGGGGCAGTGGTTTGTCGTAAATTCTCTCGCCGGTGTTGGTCAGCGCGCAGGCATGGTGGTCGGTTTTGCCGACGTCGAGGCCGATGATGATGTCGGGTTTTGTGGACGGTTCCATGGTGGTGCCCTTCTGTTGCGGCTGGTCACAGGTGTCTTGGACATCCGTTGCAGGCACCCACGTTACGACGAGACCTCTGTTTGGTCCGTGTCCCTATTAGCTGTCAGCGGTTGTCCCCGGTGTCCGGTGGCAATATCCCCGGATTATGGAAATGTTCACGCAGATAAGCCATGCCGGGCCCGGTGACCGCGCCCCGTGAGGGGGCACCATCGTGGTAACGGGGGAGGGGGTAATTTCAGTGAATTTAGCCTTGCGTAAGGCGATAAGCATTGCCTAACCTAAGGCTGTTTTAGGTGGTGTTCCCGATCGGGAACCGGCAACGGAAGCGAGGCGGCGACGATGAACGGAAAACGTGGATCGACCGGAGAGCCCCTCTCCGGAGAGGGAGTCGGGGACGCGGTGGCGTCGCAGACGGATGACGGGCGGTTGGTGCACGTCGCACCGGTCGCAGCGGGTGGCCGACCATCCACCCGCGACATGCTCGTCGCCGCCGCGATCGGCGTTGCGGGGTCTCTCATCATCGTGCCCCTGACCTACCTGCAGGTGTTCGCCGGCATCGCCCACGTTTATCTCGTCGCGGCGACGCTCGGGTTGTGGTTCCTGCAGTGCGTTGTTCCCCTCATCGTCGTCCGCAAGCTTGGCGCGAGCCTCATCGCGTGCCTTGCCATGGGCGTCGTGTCCGCGGCGACCACCCCGTTCGGCGTCGCCGCAATCGGGGCGCTGATTATGGAAGGATTGCTCATCGAGCTTCCGTTCATGGTCACCCTGTACCGGCGGTGGACGCGTCCCCAGTTCGTGGCCTCGGCGATGTTGTTCTCCGCGCTGATGGGAACGATGGCCCCGCGCGCAGTCGGCGTCGACTCGCCGACCACGCCCATGACCCTGATCAGCTTCGCCGTAGCCTTGGCATCGAGCTTGGTGTTTTTGGTCCTGGGCTTTGCCGTCGCAAAGGGGCTTCGCAGCCGCGGGGTCACCCGGTGACCGGCGGAGCACCCGCGTGCGCCGGTGCGACACGCGGGACGGCCCCGGCCCGGTTACGGGTTAGTGGTGCAGGTGTGCGGCACGCCGATGGGCGATGGGCACCCGACATGGTGGATCTCTCCTTCGATTTCGGCACGATCAACGCCATCACGGGACCCGTGGGATGCGGAAAGACGAGCCTGGCCCACCTCATCGCTGGACTGATCCCCTCGCACATCCCCATCGACCATGCCGGATTCGTGCACATCATCGATGCCGACGGCACCGAACGCCCCGTGGACGGGGACCGGGTCACCTTCGTCGGGCAAGACCCGGCGACGCAGGTGCTCACGCTCCGAGTCGTCGATGACGTGGCCATGGCCCTCGAGTTTTCCCTCGTGGAAGCCGGTATCGTCGCCAAGCGATCAGCCGAGGCTCTATCGGAGGTCGGGCTGTCAGAGCTCGCGGAGAAGGATCCGTGGGCTTTGTCGGGCGGGCAACGCCAGCGGATGGCCATCGCCGGTGCGGTGGCCAGGGCGCCGGAGGTCATGATCTTCGACGAGCCCGCGGCCCACGTCGACGAGGACGGTCGCCGGTCGCTGTTCGCCGCCATCCGTGATTTGCGGGCCCCGGGGCGCGTTATCCTGCTCATCGAGCACGACCTCCGCCCGTTCGACGGGTGGGTCGACACGGTGACGGTCCTCGATGCGGACGGGAGCGTCGCCGCCCACGGAGCGCCGGATGGCATCGCGGTGAAGGGCATTGCGACGACGGCCGCGACCGCCGGAACGCCGGACGCCAGTACGCCGGGCACGGGGGCGCCGGACCGTCCCGATCCGGAATCGGAGGCGGATGCCGTTCCACTGCTGGCCTTGACCGGAACCCACGTGGCCCGAGGCGGGGAGAGGATCCTGAACGGGGCCGATCTGACACTGGAACGGGGCGAGATTCATGCCCTAGTCGGTGCCAACGGAGCCGGTAAGTCCACCTTGCTGGCGGTGCTGTCGGGCCAGATGACGGCGGGAGCGGACCTCCGGATTGACGGCGCGTCCGCCCGGCGCGTGCCCGACGCCTTCGCGTCGTTGGCGTTCCAGAACCCCGAGCACCAGTTCACCCGCGCGACCGTCGCCGCGGAAATCGACTCCGCGCTGGCCGGCACGGACCCGCACGGACCACTCGGCGCCGATGAGCTGCGGAAACTGCGGGAAGCCCTGTGCCCCCGGGCACTTGACCCCGTCTCGCCGTTCGTCCTGTCGGGCGGACAGAAAAGACGGTTGGGCATCTTCCTGGCGGTGGCGGCCAATCGCCGTTTGCTGCTTCTCGACGAGCCGTTGGCGCACCTGGATTCGCCGAGCTCGCGCATCGTACTGGATGCCCTAGCGGAATACGCCGGGGCCGGCGGAACCGTTGTGTTCACGTGCCACGACCGCCGTGCCGCGCGAACGTGGGCGGATCGGGCGAGCATCGTCGCCGAAGGGAAGGTCGCCTGGTCCGGTCCCGCAGCCGACGTGCCGGCTTCCCCGGAGTCGTCCCGGCGGGATCGTGCACTGCCCGCGGCCGGCGCACGGACGTCCTTGGACGAAAGCCCCTGGACCAGTGGATCCGCCGCTCGAAGGCGCGCGGGGTTGAACGCCATCACGATTGTCGCGGCGGTGATGCTCGTCCTCGTCGCCGGGCTGCTCTACGGCGGAGACGCCGTTCTCGCCCTGACGGTGGTCGCGTTCCTCGCACTCGCTGCGATCGCGGAACGCGACGTTCGGGCGACGGCGGGGAAGGTCCTTCTCGTCCTGTTAATCGGGGTGTTCTTCGGCCTGCTCGGGTGGCGCTCCGAGTTCTACGGAGGTGGGGATGCGGCGGAGGCCGTCCGCCACGGCATCCATCACGGACTGCTGCTGACGGCCGTGTTCGCGGGGACGGTCCTGGTCTCCGCGTGCATGCGCGTCGAGGAGCTTTTCGACGCCATGGTGCAACGCCTCCGGGTGCCCTACACATGGTGCACCATAGCGATTTCCGGGGTGAGCATCGCGGCGTTCCTGCGCAGCGAAATCCCCCATCTGACATGGGCGATTAGATTGCGCTCAATGCGACCGGGGCAGTCTTTCCGCTCCGGCTTCATCCGCGCGACGACGCCCGCGCGCATCGCCTTTCCCCTGTTCGTCAGCGCCGTGCGCTGCGCCGAAAAGCTGTCCCTGACCCTGGCGATGCGCAACTTCGGCCGCCATCCGCGGCGCACCTTCCGCACCGATTACCCCTGGCGAGTGCGTGACGGGTTCGTGGCCGCAGCGTCCGCCGCGGCCTTCGTCGCCGCCCTGGTGTCCGCAGTGACTTGACGGGCACCCGGAACCGGCGGGTCCCGGGCCCGCGAGCGTTTCCGAGCTTGTGCGGAGACGCGCCCCACCCAGTTTCGTCACCCTTTCAACCCTTCAGACACATCCGCCGGGTCACGCCATGCGGCCCGGTCCGCCCGGCACCGGCATGGCGCCGACAACCGAAAGAGGTACCAATGAACACGATCCGGACCATCAGCGACGTGCTTCGGGACAAGGCCGATGAGACGAAAAAGGGGATCACCTTCGTCGAGAATCGGCGGGACGTCTTCGTCCCGTATGGCCGGGTCCATGCGGAGGCGGTGGCGGGCCCGGTTGACGTCGACAGGGTGCGGACGCTCTCGGACATGATGCCCGGGGCCCCGATCCTGGTCGACGAACGCAGTCACACGCTGCTCACCGGCGCAAACGGTGCCGTGGTCGTGGGCGAGGACCGGCTGCTCGACGTGTCCATCGTCAATGACGCTGCCGCGGAACCGGGTGCGGCGATGCCGGGTGATGCTGAATCGGACTTCTCTCAGGCGGGGGACGTGGATTCCGGGGATGGCTCCGGGGCGGTCCCCGCGTTCCCGGTGCGAGGTGGGACGGCCGGCGAAGCCCTTATCCAGTTTTCGTCCGGCCCCACGGGATCGCCAAAGGGCGTCATCGTAACCAACGAGTCCGTGCTGAACGGTCTGCGCGCGACGATCCCACGCCACGCACACCGGTACGAGAACAAGATGCTCACGTGGCTACCTTTGACCCACAACCTTTCGCTGATCGGCTTCCACGTCTACGCCCTTTTTTGTGGTTACGACCAGGTGTTGCTGCCGGTTTCCGAGGTGGTCGCCGATCCCCCGAGGTGGTTCGAGGCCGTGACCAGGCACCGGCCGAAACGACCGTCGTCCGGGCGACCGGCCCGGGTTCCTACAAAATGACCGCGGCGATTGCTGCCGCCACCGTTGTGGCGGTCGCGGGGAAGCCGGTCGCGCCGGGGTGCCGGGATCTCGTCGGCCACCCCCGGCTCCTCGAACCGGTCCTCGCCTTCGCCCGCGATGCGGGCATCCATATCGAGGTGCCGCATGACAACCCGACCACGGGGCCGCTGCCGACAGCGGCCCACTGCGATACCAAAGGAAAGGGGAAACGATGACGGATCAAGCTGAACGAGGTGCGGCGATTGTCGTCCGCGACCTCACGAAGAGCTACCCGATTGCGGGCAAAGCGGGCACCCCGCCCGAAGGCGGGGCAGGTGCCCCGCCGGCCGGCGGCCGCAAGGGAAAGCGCGGTGCCCGGATGCGCAAGCATGTGCTCGACGGCGTGAGTTTCACCGTGCCCACCGGGGCGATCGTGTCGTTCCTCGGCCACAACGGTGCAGGCAAGACCACCCTCATCCGAATCCTGTCGACGCTCATCACCGCCGACTCCGGCGAGGTGAGCATCTTCTCGCGCGATGTGAAAGAGGACCCGGCGGGCGTGCGCGCTGACATTGCCACCACCGGCCAATTCGCGGCGATCGACGAGAACCTCACCGGCCGGGAGAACCTGGAGTTCTTCGGGCGGCTGCGCGGACTCGACCGCGCCGCCGCGGCCGCCCGCGCGACGGAACTGCTCGCGCAATTCTCGCTCGCGGACAGTGCCTCGACGCTGGCGTCGGCCTATTCGGGTGGCATGCGGCGCCGCCTCGACATCGCCGCGTCGCTGTGCGTCGTGCCCAGGCTGCTGTTCCTCGACGAACCCACGACGGGGCTGGACCCGGTCAGCCGCGAAGAGCTGTGGGGCTTCATCCGGCAACTGCGGGACGACGGAATGACCCTGGTGCTGACCACCCAGTACCTGGAAGAGGCGGAGGCGCTGGCAGACCACGTCCATCTGCTCAAGGATCGCCGCATCGTCGCCAGCGGAACGCCGGAGGAATTGCGCCGCGACTTCGGGTCGCACGTGCTCCGC
Organism: Corynebacterium sp. HMSC075F02; assembly: GCF_001838335.1. Classification (NCBI taxonomy): domain Bacteria; kingdom Bacillati; phylum Actinomycetota; class Actinomycetes; order Mycobacteriales; family Corynebacteriaceae; genus Corynebacterium; species Corynebacterium sp. HMSC075F02. Next base: position 29,862 of record NZ_KV836307.1, read on the forward strand.
GTGTCCTTTGCCACCGCCGCCGAGGCGGAGGCGTTCGCCCGCTGCCTCGGGGGAACGTGCCTGGACGGCGCCCGCGTCGCGGGGAAGTCGGTGTCCCTCGACGTCGACCCCGGACCGCGGGTCCTCGAGGCGGTGGCGCAGGCGATGGAGGCCTCGGAAGCGTCGCCGGATTCGCTGAGCGTGTCGCCGCCCACCCTCAACGAGGTGTTCATATCGATGAACGCAGGGGGTGCGGCGCGATGAGTGCGACGTCGGTCGCGGCGTTTCTCCGTCGGGATCTGCTGCTGTTGCGACGCAACACCGCGTCGCTGATCTCCATGTTCGTAGTTCCGCCGCTCTTCCTGCTGTGCCTGTACGCGGTGTTTGGGTACTCGGCGGGGCAATCCGGCTTCGGGTACCTGCGTTTCGTGCTCGGCGGCTGCCTGTTCCAGGCGGCGATGTTCACCGCCGCGGCGTCGGCGATGGCGGTGGGACAGGACGTCGAGTCCGGGCTCGTTGACCGCGTGCGCGTGTTGCCCGGGGCCACAGGCGGCTATGTCGCCGGCAGGCTCGCCACCGATGTGCTGCGGATGTCCGCGTCGATCGCGGCGCTGCTGGTCGTCGCGTGGTCCTGCGGCCTCGACATGGCTATCGGTGACGTCGCGTGGACTGTCCTGTGGTCGCTGCTCGCCGCGGCGGTCCTGTCCCTGGTCACGGACGGGGTGATCCTGATGGTGCCCGCCCCGGTGTCGACGGCCTCATCGATCCAGGCGCTGGAAATGCTGCTGCTCATGTTCTCCACCGCGTTCATTCCGGCGACCGCTTTGGACGGCTCCCTTCGCGACGTCGTGCGCCACATGCCTTTTTCGCCGGTGATCGAGGTGATTAGGGCGGCGTCCCCGGACGCCTTCCCGGATCGCGCCGGGGAAGATGCCGCCCTGTGGCTCGGTGTCGCGGCGGTCGCCGGAATCGTCCTGTTCATCCGCCGGTTCACCTCGAGGAGCGAATCATGATCGGCCCCATCTTCGTGCATCTGCGGCGCATTGCCCACATTTGGCTGCGGCGCCCCGACTTCTGGTTCATGACGTTCATTGCTCCGCTCGTGTACCTGTTCATCGTCAACCGCATGTTCGGTGGCCTGGTCAGGCAGCTCACCGGAGAGTTCGAACTCCCGAACGCGGTCATCCTGGTCGTGACGGCGTGGGCATTCATCCTGGCCATCACGGGATCGTCCACCGTGTTCGTTGAACGCAGCAATGGCCTCCACGAGCGGTTGATCACCATGCCGGCGCCGTACGCGGCCGTGCCGGCCGCACGGATCATCGCCGAGTTTATCCGGATCATGGCGATGACGGCCGTCGTCGTGGCGGTGGCCGCCTTGCTTTCCGACAGCCCCCCTGAGGCGTCCTGGTGGTGGAGGATCGCGATGACCGGCGCGATGGTTGCCGCGGCGGCCGCATGCACCGGCACGTACATCGCGTTCTCCATCACCAGCCCCCAGGGCTCCGTGGCCCTCATCCCGTTAATCATCGTTGCGATGTTCGTCAACACGGTGCTCATGCCCGCCGACCACTTCCGTCCTCTCCTGCGCGGAATCGCCGGGCACACCCCCGTATCCGCGGCCGGCGAGGCCGTCAACGGCACCGGGGCTGCGGGTCTGGTGGTCTGCGCGGCCTGGTTCTTAGGCATCGCCGTGCTCGCGGCGTGGGGCATCGCCGTGAAAACGAGGCCGGGGGAGTCTGCATGACGGGCACGTCCACGGGGGCATCGCCGCCGACGACGGCCCGCGAACCCGAGCACCTAACCCGAAACCGCCGCGTGGACGCGGCCCACACACCCCGGAGACAGAACCAGATGAGGTCGATTGCCCAGATCGTCCAGAACAACCGCAGACTCCTCGCGGCCTACCAGGACAAGGTCCAGCCGAGGTTCCTCAGCCGCTATGCGCGTGAACCGATGGACGCCGCCGCCGTCGAAGGGCTCGGGGCCCGGACGGAATTCCACGTCGCCGACGTCCTCGCGCCGCTCGCGGGAGAGACCGGCGGGGCCGATGAAATCTGGGTGTGCGGCGCGCTCCACCAAATGAAGGATGCGGGTGCCGCGCTCGGCAGGGTCGCCGGGCTGCTCGCCGACGACGGCATCGCTTACGTGCAGACGTTCGCCGAGGATCCCGACGTGAACGAGCGGGTCGACATGGCCATCATGGCGAAGATGGGCCACCGGGTGTTCCGGGACAGCGAGCTCGAGGACCTCGCCGAAGCCAACGGGCTGAAGCTGGGCGGAGCCTCACACGCCGGCATGGTGTACTTCTGTACTCTCACGAAGAAAAGCGCAATCGGGGAGGCGGGCAAGTGAGCGCCGTGGACGGGACTGTAGGCCCGTGGTCACTGCTCGCCCCGATCCGGACACGGATGCGTGCGGTGGTCGCGTTATCCGTCCTGTCGTCGGTGGCTACCGTCGCTTCTCTGGTCGGCATCATCGACATCGCGATGACGTACCCGGAGGCCCCGGAGCATCGGACGTGGTTGGCCGTGGCTATCATCGTCGTCGCCGCAACGGTGCGCATGGCCGCGGACGGCGCCGCCGGCATGCTCTCGCACCGGGCGGATAACGACCTGCAGCTCCACCTTCGGCGCCGGCTGGTCGCCCAAATCCGGAAGTTGCCGCTGGGCTGGCTGGACGCCCGGCGCTCGTCGGGAATCATCGGGTCGGTTGAGAAGGACGTCGCGGCTATCCACCAGCTCATGGGCCACACCGTCGGTGAGACCGTGGTGGCGGTGCTGGTTCCCATGCTTTCCCTCATCGCGCTCGTTGCGGTGGATTGGCGGATTGCGGCGGTGGCGGTCGTCCCGGTGCTGGTCACCTTCGCCCTGATGGGCGTGATGATTTCGCGCGGAGCCGGTCTTCAGCGCGACTACGAGCGAGCCTCCGAAGGAGTGACGGCCGCGGTCATCGAGTTGGTGCGAGGTATCTCAGTGATGAAGTCCTTCGGACGCGCCAACCAGGGCGCGGGTCGCTACGATGCCGCGGCGCTGTCGTTCGTCCGTGCGTGGTCTGCCTGGTCCCGGCAGTCGAACATCTATCTCGGGGTCATCGACGTGGTGACGTCCCCGATCACAGTCCTCGCAGTGGTGTGCGGGGCCGGCCTCGCTCTGAGGGACGCCGCGGGCGGCCTACCGGAGGGGCTCGTCGCCGGGCTGGTTCTCGGCCTTGGACTCTCCGCGGCGATCGTGCGGGTGGCCATGAACTCCGAACCCATCATCGCGGGGATCGCTGCCCTGAAGTCCATCGCGGAGGTGCTGGGCACGCCGCCGATCGTCGAGCCCGCCGATCCGGTGCCCGCGCGCGGAGGCGCGCTCGAGGCCCGGAACCTGGTCTTCTCCTACGGCGATGGGCCGCGGGTCCTCGACGGGATGTCCGCGACGTTCGAACCGGGGACCCTCACTGCGCTGGTGGGGTCCTCCGGTTCCGGAAAGTCCACCGTCGCCCGGCTGTTGGCGCGTTTCTACGACCCCGTTGAAGGCTCGGTGCTGCTGGGCGGCGCCGATCTTCGCGACATCGCCGTGCGTGACGTGCACCGCTCGGTGTCGGTGGTGTTCCAAGATCCGCAGTTGCTCACGCTGCCGTTGCGGGAGAACATCCGGCTGGCCAGGAGAGACGCCACCGACGGCGAAATCATGGCGGCCGCGAAGCTCGCGAACCTCGATGCGGTCATCGCGGCGCTGCCGAAGGGCCTGGATTCGGTGGTCAACGTCGACGTGACCTTTTCCGGTGGTGAGGCGCAGCGCGTGGCCATCGCGAGGTCGATCGTCACGGACGCGCCGGTGCTCATCTTCGACGAGGCAACCGCTTACGCGGATCCGGCTTCCGAGGCCCTCATCCAGTCCGCAATCGAGCGTTTGGCCCGTTCACGGACGGTGATTGTGATCGCGCACAGGTTGAGCACGATCCGCAACGCCGACCGCATCCTCGTTCTCGACGGGGGAGCGGTCGCGGAGGCGGGTACCCACGACGAGTTGCTTGCGCGCGGTGGCCGCTACCGGGATTTGTGGCGCGCGTTCGCGCTCGACGACGAACCATCCGCCCCGCGGGGCACTGAATTAGACGATGAAAAGGCGGGGAACCGATGATTCGGGACTTGTGGTCGATGACGGATCGGCGCTCGAGAATGACGCTGGCGTGGCTCATTGCGTTGGCCGCGCTTGCCGCGCTGGCTCAGGGAGCGGCGTTCGTCGCGCTGCTGCCGCTGCTGTCGGCTCTGGCCGAGGGAGATGATGCGACGGCGTGGCGTTTCACCGGCGTCATCGCCGGCCTCGCGGCCGCCCATGCGGTGCTGTCTCTCGCCGCGGGGACGGTCGGCAGGGCGAATTCCGCAGCGGTACTGTCGTCCCTACTGCGTTCTCTGGGCGAACGCGTGCTGACGTTGCCACTCGGGTACGTCACCAAGTCCACGGCCGGCCGCTTTTCGGAGATGGCATCGTCGGGTATCGCGTTCGCGGCGTCCGTGCCGCACGTGATCCTGCGGCCTGTCATCGCCGCGGCGGTTGCGCCGACCGTCATCGCCTTCGGAATTCTGGCGGTGGATTGGCGCGTCGGTTTGGTTCTCGTCGCGTCGGCGCCGGTGATCTTCTTCGCCTACCGGGCCATTGGTCGCGTCGGCGGGGAGTCGGACGAAGCGCATGCTGACGCCGTCGCTGCCGTCTCCGGCAGGCTGATCGAGTTCACCCGCTGCCAGCAGGCGATTCGCGCCGCGGGCGACGGTTCGGCGGCGGACGCGATGGTGGATGAGGCAATCCGGGCCCAACACGATGCGTTCGCGAAGGCGACGTCGACGCAGGGGGCGGCCATCGGACGACTGGGTTCGGTCGTCCATGCGGTGTTCACGGCGGCGGTGATAGTCGCCGTGGCAGTCGCCGCGACGGGCGGGATGGCGCCGGCGCATTTGGCGCCGATGCTCATCGTGGTCGTCCAGTTCACCGGACCGATCACCACGGCGGGAGCGTTGTCCGGCGGTTTCGGTGCGGGCCGCAACACGTTGGCTGCGTTGCGTGACCTGCGGGCAATCCCCGCCCTTCCCGAACCTGCCGCACCGGAGCTGCCCGACGGGCATGACGTGGAGTTCCGCGACGTGAGCTTCGGGTACGGGGATAAGAAGGTTCTCGACGGCGTCAGCTTCCGTGCCCCTCAGGGAGCGCTGGTTGCCGTAGTGGGACCGTCGGGGGCGGGCAAGACGACGGTCATGCGGCTGCTGTCGCGTTTTCATGATCCGGACTCGGGGGAGGTCCTCATCGGCGGGGTACCCTTGCCTCGGATTGGCACCGACGGCGTGAACTCGCTGGTGACCCCGGTGTTCCAAGAGACGTTCCTTTTCGACGCGTCCGTGCGGGACAACGTGGTCTTCGCCGATCCCGGATTCGGTTCCGAGCCCGGTGACGGGGACCGCTTGCGCGAGGCCGCCCGGCGTTCCGGGGTGGACCGCATCGTGGAGCTGCTGCCTTCCGGGTGGGATACCCCGGTGGGGGAGGAGGGGACGCTGCTGTCGGGAGGCGAGCGGCAGCGCCTCGCCATCGCCCGGGCGCTTCTGAAGGATTCCCCGGTGGTGCTTCTCGACGAGCCGACGTCCTCGCTGGATGCGGCCACTGAGCGGGCGATCGTCGGCACGATGGAGGCGTTGCGCGGCGATCGCACCGTGATTGTCGTCGCCCATCGCCTGCACACCGTTCGCGATGCCGACCTCATCGTCGTGCTTTCGGAGGACGGGACGGTCGCAGAACGGGGCACGCACGATGAATTGCTGGCGAAGGGCGGCCGCTACGCCGAGTCGTGGGCGTGCCGGACGGGGAGCTCCTCGGGCGCCTGATCCTCATCACCTGGTCGATGCCCTCACGGGCGCCCTGCCGCAGCTTCCCGAATCCCACCGCCAGGCGCTCGGTGGACAGAGCGAAAACGCCGACGAAAACGCCGAGCAGCACGAACACCGACGAGCTGTAAAGACTGAAGCTCCCGGGAACGTGAAAATAGCCCCCTTCCCGCTACTGCTACCGCCCGTGAATCTGGTTCTGCGCAATCTCCAGCCCGTGGCTGGCGATTAGCTCCACCGCCTCCGCAGCAGTGGGCAGAGTGAAAGCGAGCTCCTCGCGTTCCTTAGCATTGAAATTACGCAGCACGTAGTCCGCCGGATCTTGGCGGCCCGGAGGACGGCCAATGCCAATACGCACCCGCATGTAGTCCTTCGTGCCCAACGACTTCGTGGTCGAGCGCAGGCCATTGTGGCCATTCTCGCCCCCGCCGCGCTTAAGCCGTACCACGCCCGGGTCCAGGTCCAGCTCATCGTGGACTACCACGACGTCGGTAGGCGCGACGTTGAAGAACTTGGCCAGCGCCGCAATCGGACCACCCGACAGATTCATGTAGGTCCGGGGCTTAGCCAGAATCACCTGTCGCTCGCCGCCATCGGAGGTCTTAAACCGAGTCTGCACAATCTCAGCGTTGGACTTCTTATGCACGCTAAACGACGAAGGCATCGGAGAAGTGCGGCTCGCTAGTTCATCTAGCACCAGATGCCCGACGTTATGGCGGGTGAGTTCATATTTGGGCCCAGGGTTGCCGAGCCCCACGACAAGCAGAGGTGTGGTGGAGGCGTTCATGAATTCAATCTTGGCACACGGTGCGCGGTCTGTTGGCTTCGGGGAGTTTCAAGAACAAAAAAGGGACGGACCAGAGTGTCCGTCCCTTTTTAGCTAAACGTGAAAGCCTGTACTGGTTCAGTCAGATAGAGCCATTCAGCGTTTGAATTACTCAGCCTCTTCCTCAGCCGGCTCATCCGGGGTCTCAGCCTCGCCCATGCCCTCGATGTCGGCATCGACGTCGCCAGCCGGCTCTTCCTCCGGCTCGACAATGTTGAAGATGAGCAGGTCAGCGTCGTCGGTGAGGACCAGGCCCTCCGGCAGGGTAACGTCGCCGGCGTGAACCATGGTGCCGACCTCTGCGCCCTCGACGGAGACCTCGATCTCTTCCGGAATAGCCAGAACCGGTGCGTTGACCAGAATGGTTTCGGCATCCTGCATGAGCAGGGCGCCCGGAGCGAGCTCGCCAGTCGGAACGACCGGAACCTCAACCTCAACCTTCTCGTCACGGTGAATGGCGAGCAGGTCAGCGTGGTCGATGTCGAGGGTCAGCGGGTTCTGGTCAACAGCCTTGACCATGGACAGCTGGGACTCGCCCTCGATGTTGACGTCCAGAACAGCATTGACACCGTGGTTACGGATGACAGCGTGGAAATCCAGAGTGTCAACGAGGATGTGCTTCGGGGCATCCAGGTCAGCGCCGTAGATGACAACCGGGATGTCGCCAGCAACGCGGGCACGGCGAGCGGCACCCTTGCCGAACTCGGTGCGGTTACGGGCATCAATCTTGATGATGTTGGGCTTTGCCATGAAAATGGACTCCTAAACGATTCGATATTGAGTCGTCGAGTCGAGCACGTGCCGCATCCATGCCACCGTGGGCGCAAAAGTTGGGCTGCGAGCGTCGCGTCGATAACGGCAACCACCTACTGTGGCCGCCCTCGCCGAGACTTACCGGAGAAATTGTAGTGGACTAACAGGTCAAACAGCAAACCCCGCCACCACCAGCAAAACTAGGTTGCTGGTCGCGGCGGGGTGCCCGTCGGCAAGCGGAAAGAACTTATGCCTGACCCTCGAAGAGGGTGGTGACGGAACCGTTTTCGAAGATCTCGTGGATCGTCTTAGCCAGCAGTGGTGCGATTGGCAGGACGGTCAGGTTGTCCCAGCCCTCGGTGGACTGCGGCAAGGTATCGGTGGTGATGACCTCGCGGGCACCGCACTTCGACAGGCGCTCGCGAGCTGGGTCGGAGAAGACGCCGTGCGTGGTAGCGATGATGACATCCTCAGCGCCAGCCTCACGCAGCACCTTGACAGCGCCGGCGATGGTGCCGCCGGTGTCAATCATGTCGTCGATGAGCAGACAGGTCTTACCGGAGACCTCGCCGACCACGCGGTTGGCGACAACCTGGTTTGCGACATCGACGGAACGGGTCTTGTGAATGAAGGCCAGCGGGGCGTCGCCCAGGGTGTTGGCCCACTTCTCGGAAACCTTCACACGGCCGGCGTCAGGGGAGACCACGACCAGGTTGTCCAGGGAGTAGTTCTTCTTGATGTACTCCGACAGAATCGGCATGGCGTGCATGTGATCGACCGGGCCATCGAAGAAGCCCTGAATCTGGTCGGTGTGGAGGTCCACGGAGACGATGCGGTCAGCGCCAGCGGTCTTGAGCAGGTCAGCGACCAGGCGAGCGGAAATCGGCTCACGGCCACGGTGCTTCTTGTCCTGGCGGGCGTATGGGAAGAACGGCAGGATAGCGGTGATGCGCTTGGCCGAACCGCGCTTGAGCGCGTCAATCATAATCAGCTGCTCGATGAGCCACTTATTCAGCGGTGCCGGGTGTGCCTGTAGCACGAAGGCATCGGAACCGCGGACGGATTCCTCGTAGCGCACGAAGATTTCGCCGTTGGCAAAATCACGAGCGGTCATCGGAGTCAGCTCTGTGCCGAGCTCCTTGGCAACTGCCTCGCCCAATTCCGGGTGTGCCCTTCCGGAGAAGAGCATGAGGTTCTTTTGGTTATCGATCCACTGGCCGGTCATCTGCCGTCTAGCCTTCCTGGTCTTCCTTGTTGTTGTCAGCGTTGTCAGCTACCTGCGCCGCCTGCGCTGCCTCAGCAGCAGCGGTACCTGGACGCTTCCGCTCGACCCATCCCTCGATGTTGCGCTGACGGCCACCACTGACCGCCAATGCTCCCGGAGGAACGTCGTCCTTAATAACAGTACCTGCACCTGAGTACGCACCATCACCCACGGTCACCGGAGCGATGAACATGGTGTCGGAGCCGGTGCGAACATGCGAGCCGATAACGGTGCGGTGCTTGTTGACACCGTCGTAGTTCACGAACACGCTGGAGGCACCAATGTTGGAGTGCTCGCCAATCTCCGCATCGCCGACGTAGGTCAGGTGCGGAACCTTCGAACCGGTTCCAATCTGCGCGTTCTTCGCCTCTACGAAGCCACCGAGCTTCGCGCCGACACCGAGTTTGGTGTTCGGGCGAATGTAGGTGAACGGTCCGACCGTCGCATCCTCGCCGATCTCCGAATCGGAACCGTGTGTACGCACGACGCTGGCGCGCTTGCCGACGACCATGTTGGTCAGTGTCGTGTCCGGTCCCACGGTGGCCCCGTCGCCAATCACAGTCTTGCCGTGCAGCTGGGTGCCCGGCAGAATCGTGACATCGCGTCCGATCTCCACCTCAACATCAATCCACGTGGTGTCCGGATCGACGATAGTGGCACCCGCGCGCATAGCTTCCTCGCAGGTGCGGCGGTTGAGCTCGCGGCCAAGGGTAGCCAGCTGTACGCGGTCATTGACACCGGCGACGACGGTGGCGTCGGCGAGGCGGTGGCCGCGCACTGAGCGGTCAGCCTCACGGGCGATGCCAATGACATCGGTGAGGTAGAGCTCGCCCTGGGCATTGTTGGTGTCCAACTGCTTGAGGGCGTTTGCCAGGGTCTCGGCATCGAATGCGTAGACACCGGAGTTGACCTCGGTGATCTCACGTTCCTCGTCGGAGGCGTCCTTTTCCTCCACGATGCGCAGAACTTCGCCGTCGGCGTTACGAACGATGCGGCCGTAACCATGCGGGTTTTCAGCAGTGGAGGTCAGCACGGTCACGGCAGCGCGTGGCTTGCGGTTGTGCTCTTCGAGCAGCGCCTGGAGCGCTTCGGAATCCAGCAGCGGAACATCGGAAGTGGTTACCAAGATGGTGCCATCGAAATTCTGCAGCTCAGGGTGTTCCAGTGCGCACTGAACAGCGTGGCCGGTACCGTTTTGTTCTTCCTGCGGGGCAATGACGACGTCGTTGGAGTGCTCGGCCTTCTCTGTCCAGGTGCCGATGGCGTCGATTACCTTTTCGCGCTGGTGGCCAACGACAACAGCAATCTCTTCCGGACTAATTCCCTTGGCGGCATAGAGCGCGTGCTCCAACATGGTACGACCGCCGATAGCGTGCAGCATTTTCGGCGTATCGGATTTCATTCGGGTGCCTTGACCCGCGGCGAGAATGACCACAGCGGTGGCCGAACCGTTTGACATGAAACTTGCTACTCCTCGGTCAGGGTGCATCACGGTCACGGCGGGGCGAAAAGTCACTTCTTAATTAAGGGGCCGGCCCCCCGCTTGCTCTCCCACCAGGACTCGAACCTAGAATGCCGGTACCAAAAACCGGAGTGTTGCCATTACACCATGGGAGAATGGGGCGAACGCGAAAAATTGCATGGCTGAGTCGACTCAGCCGGCTCGCTTGCGCCTGCGATATACGATAGCAAGACTTTAGCCACTAATCTAAAAGCATGGCCTCTAATTCTCCGAGACGACGTATGACCGGTCCACAGCGCAAAGCTCAGCTGACAGAAGTCAGCCGTGGAATCTTTGCCGCCAAGGGGCTTGATGCCGCCTCAATGGAGGAGATCGCTGCCGCAGCTGGGGTATCAAAGCCGGTTGTCTACGAGCATTTTGGTACCAAAGAGCGGCTCTACCAGGCAGTCGTCGACCAGGAGATGAAGACCCTGGAGGCCACGATTAGGGAAGCGTTGTCCCTGGGGCGCTCGCGTTACCGCATCGAACAGGCGGTGTTGGCACTGCTGACTTATGTCGAGGAAAACCCGGAGGGATTCTCCATTATTTCTCGCGACCCCGGTGTGGCGGGTGGCTATGAGACGCTGCTGAATAATGCCACTGAGTCGGTTACGCCTATCCTCGCCGAGGCTTTCAAACGCGCTGGCTTCGACCCGGCCATGTCGGTGCTCTACGGAAACTGCATGGTCGGTATGGTTTCGCAGACCGCTCGCTGGTGGATGGAGAAGCGCAGTCCGGATAAGGAGACGGTGGCGGCGCACATCGTGAACCTGTGCTGGAACGGGCTGGCCGGCATGGAGGGGGCCCCGACTCTGCATGGCTCCGCTGATGTGCCAGCGGCCGCTGAGGGCGCGAAGTTCGGAGCAGGTGCTGCAGCAGACCCGATGCAGGTGGCGGAGAACGGCTAACCAGCACGCAGGGTGAATCCGGGGTGCATGGTTATATTGGGGCTATGCCAACTTCTGCGTCTTCCTCGGCGAAAGCCACACCCAGCATTCTGCCGAACCCGCTGTCGGGGCTGGAAAGCCTCGTTGTCACGGATCCCCAATTTGTCGGCGTGCTCGGGCGCATCGGCGAAGACGAGCTGGCGCTCACGGGTGCGGACCCGGTGCGTTCGCACCTTATTTACGCCATGTCTACGAAGGTGCCGGTGCTGGTCATCACGGCTACCGGCCGTGAGGCGGAGGACCTGACTGCCGAGGTCAAGTCTATGATCGGCGACCGTGTAGCTATGTTCCCCTCGTGGGAGACGCTCCCGCATGAGAAGCTTTCGCCGGCCGTGGATACCGTGGCGCAGCGTCGTAAGGCGCTTTACGACGTTCGCCGGGGCAAAGTCGACGTTCTGATTGCGGCGGTGCGCTCGTTGGTGCAGCCGATTGTGGACGACCTCGAGGCTGAAGCCAGCGCGCCCATCCACATCCAGCTGGACCAGGACTGCGAGAACCTGGTTGAGCGGCTGGTGCATCACGGCTATTCGCATGTGGACATGGTCGGCAGGCGTGGCCAGTTTGCCGTGCGTGGCGGCATCGTCGATGTCTTCCCGGCGACCGAAGAGCTGCCGGTTCGTATCGAGCTCTGGGGTGACGAGGTTACCGACCTGCGCGCCTTTTCCGTCGCTGACCAGCGCACAATCTCTGAGATAGAGATCGACCAGCTGGATATCTTCCCGTGTCGTGCACTGCTTATCGACGACGACGTGAAGGCCGCCGCGGAGAAACTCGCCACCACGCGTTCTGGACAGGTCCAAGAAATGCTCACCCGCATCGGTGATGGCCAGTGGGTGGAGGGCATGGAGTCGCTGATTCCACTGATTAGTCAGCATCCGATGAAGATGCTCACCGAGGTCATGCCGGAGAAAACGCATGTGCTCATGTGCGGGCCGGAGCGCATTCGCTCTCGCGCGCAGGACCTGATTAGTGCGGGCGAGGAGTTTATGGCCGCAGCGTGGGAAACGGCCGCGATGGGTGGCTCGGCGCCAATCGCCACCGATGGTCTGGAGCCCAGCGCTTACCGCAGCTTGGCCTCTATCCCGATGCCCACCTCGTGGCATATTTCCCCGCCCGGCATGTTGGAGGCGGGGGTCACCGAAGATGATGTGCTGCCGCTAACCTTTGAGCCTGGGCCCGCGCCACGCGGTGACTTAAAGGAAATTGGTCACCTGATGAAGCAGCTGCGCGATGCCACGGTCGCGGGGGAACGAGTGGCGTACGTGGCGGCGACGCCCGCGGGAGCGCGTCGGCAAGCGGAAAGGTTTAGGGAAGCCGGAATTGCGACGCGCATGGCGGCGGGCCCGGAGTATCCCGAGTCCGGAAGAATTACGGTCTACCAGGGTGTTTTGCACGGTGGCCTGGTGTTCCCGCGAATCCCCGGTGGCGCGCTGACTCTGATTACCGAGCAGGACATCACAGGTAACCGCATCGCGGAAGGCGCGCTTGGTGGGCGCCGCAAGCCAGCGAAGCGCCGTGGTCAGGTGGATCCGCTGGCGCTGAAGGCCGGTGACTATGTCGTGCACGACACGCATGGCATTGGTCGGTTTGTGAAGCTCACTGAGCGCACCATCGGCACGGGCGAGGATCAGGCTCGCCGCGAGTACGTGGTGCTCGAGTACGCACCGAGCAAGCGCGGAGGCCCCTCGGACCAGCTCTACGTGCCGATGGAGAGCCTGGATTTGCTGTCGCGCTATGTCGGCGGTGAAAAGCCCGCGCTGTCGAAGATGGGCGGCTCGGACTGGAAGTCCACCAAGCGCAAGGCCCGTGGCGCTGTCCGCGAGATTGCGGAAGAGCTGGTCAAGCTCTACGCCGAGCGCCAAGCCGCGCCGGGCCACGCGTTCGCGCCGGATACGCCATGGCAGCAGGAGATGGAGGATAACTTCCCCTTCACCGAGACTGAGGACCAGCTTCAGGCCATTGACGAAATCAAGTCCGACATGGAAAAGCCGGTGCCGATGGATCGCGTGCTCATCGGCGATGTCGGCTACGGCAAGACCGAGGTGGCACTGCGTGCTGCCTTCAAGGCTGTTCAAGATGGCCGTCAGGTAGCAGTGTTGGTGCCAACTACGCTGTTGGCACAGCAGCATTTGACCACTTTCACTCAGCGTATGGAGGGCTTCCCGGTCACCATCCGTGGACTGTCCCGCTTTACCTCGCCGAAGGACTCCAAGGAGGTCCTCGAAGGGCTGAAGAACGGGACGGTCGACATTGTTATCGGCACGCATCGTCTCCTGCAGACCGGCGTGCAGTGGAAAGAACTCGGCCTGGTCATCGTTGACGAGGAGCAGCGTTTCGGCGTCGAACACAAGGAACACATCAAGGCGCTACGGCACCACGTCGACGTGCTCACCATGTCCGCAACGCCAATTCCGCGCACGCTCGAAATGTCGATTGCCGGCATCCGCGAGATGAGCCAGATTCTCACCCCGCCGCAGGATCGTCACCCGGTGCTGACATACGTCGGCGCGCAGTCCGACAAGCAGGTCGCCGCTGCTATCAGGCGAGAGCTGCTTCGCGACGGACAGGTGTTCTACCTGCATAATAAGGTGGAAACCATTGACAAAGTCGCCCAGAATATCCGCAATTTGGTGCCCGAGGCCCGCGTGGTAGTGGCCCACGGTCAGATGGGGGAGGAGCAGCTGGAGCGCACGGTCGATGGCTTCTGGCAGCGCGAGTACGACGTGCTGGTGTGTACCACCATCGTGGAGACCGGCCTGGATATTGCCAACGCCAATACGTTGATTGTGGAAAACGCCCACCATATGGGTCTTTCCCAGCTACACCAGCTGCGTGGTCGCGTGGGCCGTTCCCGTGAGCGCGCCTATGCCTACTTCCTCTACCCGGAGAATCAGACGCTGACGGAGACTTCCTACGACCGTCTGTCCACGATCGCGCAGAACAATGACTTGGGTGCCGGTATGGCCGTGGCCATGAAGGACCTGGAAATGCGCGGAGCCGGAAATATCCTCGGTGCGGAGCAGTCCGGTCACATTGCCGGCGTCGGCTTCGACATGTACGTCCGACTGGTTGGCGAGGCCGTGGCTGCACTGAAGGCAGTGGCCGATGGTGAAACGCCGGATGCTTCCGATAACGAACCGAAGGAAGTTCGGATTGATTTGCCGGTGGATGCGAATATTCCGGCCGAATATGTGTCGTCGGAACGCCTACGTCTAGAGGCGTACCGCAAATTTGCTGCCGCCAGTGCGCTGGACGATATCGACGTAGTGCTCGAAGAACTCATCGACCGTTACGGAACCCCACCCATTGAGGTGGAAAGACTGGCGGTTATTTCACGACTTCGAATTATTTGCCGGGAATTCGGCGTGCATGAAGTTCAAGCCATGGGTGCGCACATTAGAATAACCCCTATGGAGCTTGCTGACTCCAAGCAGGTGCGTCTCAAGCGCCTGTATCCACAGGCGACCTATCGTGCGGCAACGCGCACGGTTTCCGTCGGAATGCCGAAGGAAGGGCGAGGGTTGCGGGCAAAACCTGTCCGCGATATTGCATTGGTGCAGTGGGTAGCAGACTTCTTGACATCGATGGCGGGAATTCCACGTATGGATATCTCGCACATGGGAAAGGACTAGAAACCGTATGACTATCATCAAGCTCGATAGCCGCTTTCCAACTGCGATTCCGCTGGAAGCCGCTAGCCTGCTGACCGGTGAAGTCAGCTACACCGAAGAAGTCCCGATCCGTGTGCGTTGGGCAATTGCCGACGCCGGTGGGCACTCGGTGTCCCAGGCGGAGATTCTGGTCACCACCGATATGGGAAACGACGAGGTACTCGATCGCCTCGATGCGGGCGAGAAGGTCTACTCGGTCGAGCTGGATGATGCGCCGGACCCAGCAGCTCCGGCAGCTCGGGTTGTGGCGGCTCCCCAGCAGGACTCGGTGCAAGAACCTGAGCCAGAACCGGTTGCAGAGCCAGGGGCAGAGCCTGTTGCAGAACCGCTGACTCCGCAGGAACAGCTTGCCGCAGCTCGTCTGCCCCACGTCGTCGAGGCCGTGGACATCATGGCGGCAGCACGGCGCACGGGGCAGTGGGAAGCTCGCCAGACGCACAAGAGCCTGCTGCCGTATCTCATTGAAGAGACTTACGAGTTTGTCGACGCAGTCAACGAGGGCGGTGACATTCGTAGCGAGCTGTCAGATCTGCTGCTGCAGATCCTCTTCCACGCTGAAATCGCGGAGGGCTTCGACTTCGACGATGTGGCGACCGACTTTATTTTGAAGATGCGCGCTCGTCAGCCGTACCTCTTCGACGGCACTGTGGCCGAGGGAGAGATGGTGTCGGAGGAAGAACAGGAGCGACTGTGGGCTTACGGCCGCGGACGTCCGCGCTCGAACCCGGCCACACAGCTGCCAGCTCTGACTTTGGCTGAGGAAGCCATCCGCCGCGCACGTGCGCAGGGACTGTCCGATGCAGACATTCCAGTGGAGATTCTGGTCCCGACCCCGGGGCTGGAGACTGAGTCCGGTGCTGAAGAGCGGACCCGACAGGCTTCACGCGCATTCCTGGCTGAGCTGGCTCAGATGGAGAATCAGCAGGCCGGCAGTGTTGAGCAGTGGGCAGCGGGCAGCGAAGATAACGAAGAGGCTGAGGACCTCGGCCCGTCGGAAAGCGACAGCTAGTTTCCAGCAAAAGTGATTTCTGTCCTCGAGTTTGAGTGATTTTTACGGTCTACCCCGTAGAGTAATTCCCCATGCCTTCTAATTCTCCCTTTGATGAATACGCGCACCCCGCACCCCGCGGGGCGAAGCCGCGTGGCCGCAGTAAGGGGAAAAAGAAGTCCTCGAGAGGCTGTGGCTGCCTCGGTCTAACCTCCCTGGCGGTGCTGATCATCATTGGCACGGTTGGGGCGTTGGCTATGTTCACTGGACCCGTAATCCCGTCGTTGACCAAGAAGCCGATTCCGGATAATGTGCCGCCTGCTGCGGCTGAGCCACCGCCGATGATTGATGTCAACGCGCCCGGGCGCACCTCGGAACAGCTCCGACAGTGGGCGCAGCAGATTTCCCCGAAGACGGGTATTTCTGAGGACGCTCTCCGCGCCTACGGCAACGCATATGTGATTGCGGCAGAACAGTTCCCGAACTGCCACCTGGAGTGGAACACGCTTGCAGGACTGGGCAAAGTGGAGACTAATCACGGCACGTACTCGGGCAATTGGCTCAAGCCGGCTCATATCGGCGCCGATGGGGTAGTCAGTCCGACGATTATCGGTCCGCCGCTGGACGGCACGAGTGGGTTTGCTGAGGTTCTCGATACTGACAACGGCGAACTCGACGGTGACACAGAGTATGACCGCGCTGTGGGGCCGATGCAGTTTATTCCCGAGACCTGGCATCGTTTTGCGATGGATGCGTCTGGTGATGGTGTCGCCGACCCCAACAACATCGACGACGCAACTGCGACCACCGCACGGATGCTCTGCAGTGGGGAACGCGACCTCGCCACCCCGGAAGGGTGGGCATCTGCAATTCGCTCATATAACCAGTCTGAGCAGTATCTTCGCGATGTTCGGGACGCTGCGGCGAACTATGCGCTGAATCAGCCCGCATAGGGTGAAAAGGATTTAAGGCGAAGGTTGGCAAACCGTGCCACAATTGGAGTCATGTGCCGGAACGGTTCCGGCGGAAAGGTGACCTATGGCTGCAATCATCGAGTTGAACGCACGCGAAATTCTGGACTCCCGTGGTAACCCGACCGTTGAGGTTGAGGTGCTGTTGGAAGACGGCGCTGTGGGCCGCGCTGCGGTTCCGTCCGGTGCCTCCACCGGCGTTCATGAGGCACACGAGCTCCGCGATGGCGGAGACCGTTACCTGGGCAAGGGTGTCGAGAAGGCTGTCCGCGCTGTGCTCGAGGAGATTGAGGACGCAATTATTGGCCTCGAGGCTGAGGACCAGCGTCTGGTTGACAAGACCATGATTGAGCTGGACGGCACCGACAACAAGTCCCGCCTGGGTGCTAACGCAATCCTGGGTGTTTCCATGGCTGTTGCCAAGGCTGCTGCTGAGTCCGCTGGCCTGGATCTGTTCCGCTACGTCGGCGGCCCGAACGGTCACGTTCTGCCGGTTCCGATGATGAACATCCTCAACGGTGGCGCACACGCTGACTCCGGCGTTGACGTCCAGGAGTTCATGATTGCTCCGATTGGCGCCCCGACCTTCAAGGAAGCACTGCGCGTCGGTGCTGAGGTCTACCACGCACTCAAGAAGGTCATTAAGGACAAGGGCCTGTCCACTGGCCTCGGCGATGAGGGTGGCTTCGCTCCGTCGGTTGACTCCACCAAGGCTGCACTGGACCTGATTGTTGAGGCAATTGAGGCCGCAGGCTACAAGTTGGGCGACGATGTCGCTCTGGCTCTCGACGTTGCTTCTTCCGAGTTCTTCAAGGACGGCAAGTACCACTTCGAGGGCGGCGAGCACACCGCTGAGGAGATGGCAGCTGTCTACGCTGACCTGGTTGAGAACTACGCCATCGTCTCCATCGAGGATCCGCTGCAGGAAGATGACTGGGAGGGCTACACCACCCTGACCGCTCAGCTTGGTGACAAGGTCCAGATTGTCGGCGACGACTTCTTCGTCACCAACCCGAAGCGTCTGGCAGAGGGCATTGAGAAGAAGGCCGCTAATGCTCTGCTGGTCAAGGTCAACCAGATTGGTACCCTGTCCGAGACCTTCGAGGCCGTCGCAATGGCTCACAACGCCGGCTACAAGTCCATGATGTCCCACCGCTCTGGTGAGACCGAGGACACTACCATCGCTGACCTGGCTGTCGGCCTGAACTGTGGCCAGATCAAGACCGGTGCTCCGGCTCGCTCCGAGCGCGTTGCTAAGTACAACCAGCTGCTGCGCATCGAGGAGTACCTGGGTGACGCCGCAGTCTACGCTGGTCGCAGCGCATTCCCGCGTTTCAAGTAAAGAGCTGAGGCGCTGCGAAAGCTGCGTCTAGCACTGCCCGTCCGCACCACGCACGTGGTTGTGGGCGGGTTTTTGTTATTTCATCGGCTGGCGGTCGGGTAGAGTGTGGGGCATGAGTGCATCGGACCGATCTCGCCGCGGAACACAGTCGCGCCCTGCAGGGGCGGGGCAGCGTTCGGCAGCGGCAATCGCATCGGGAATGCGCTCGCTGAGCACGGCACAGAAGATCGGTATTGGTCTGCTGGTGCTTTTCTTAGTATCTGTTCTCGCAATTCCGCTGCGGACTTTTGCACAACAGCAGGCGGATGTAGCCGCAACGCAGGACAATATTGCTCGCATGGAACAGCGAATTAAGCAGTTAGAGGATGAAAAGGAGCTGTACTCCAACCCCGCCTATGTTAAGGAGCAGGCACGTCTGCGCCTGGGGCTGGTAGAGCCGGGGGAGACCCCATTCCGTATCCTCGATCCGGCCGTGGGCGAACAGCCTGTGACGCAGCCGGAGGAAATTCCGCAGCACCAGGCCAAGAAGTGGTACGAGACGCTGTGGGATTCCATTTCCATCCCGCCCGAACCCGAAGAGACTCGCCCTAATCCGGGGCGCGATCAGGCAACGAGGCCAGAGAGCTTGCCGACGGTACCGGAGTCCTAAACCTCCGTAGGGCTACCTGGGGCCTCTCGGTGAGGTTGCATGCGCGGCGGAGTGTGCCGTCGTAAAGCGAAGCAACGCGCTTGTAAGGCGACTGTGAGATTATGTGTCAGTAAAACGGAAGCAAAAGGAGTGTGACCGATGTCTGTGGATACCGCAGATTTGGAAGTGATAGCGGAGCAGCTCGGACGTGAACCACGGGGTGTAGTGGACATCTCTTACCGCAGCCCCGACGGCACTCCTGGTGTGGTCAAGACGAAGCCTCGTTTGGACGATGGCACTCCGTTTCCCACGCTCTTTTACCTGACTGATCCGCGTTTGACAGCGGAGGCCTCCCGGTTGGAGACGACCGGCGTGATGAAAGAAATGACCGCGCGTCTGGAAAGCGACGAAGACCTCGCCGCCGATTACCAGCGCGCGCACGAGGCGTTTCTGGCAGAGCGCAATGAGATGGAAGACCTAGGCACGGACTTCTCCGGTGGCGGAATGCCGACGCGCGTGAAGTGCCTCCACGTTCTTATTGCCTACGCGCTGGCCAAGGGGCCGGATCACTTCCGACTGGGTACTGAGTCGGTGGCGCTGGCGGCGGAGAACGAGAAACTGCGCGGCACCGCGATTCCCGCAGATTGGCCCACGATTGCCGAGCTCGGTATTGCGTATCCGGGGGTGGAGGGATAAATGACGACCCTCGCTGCCGTCGACTGCGGCACTAATTCGCTTCGCCTGCTTATCAGCCGGGTCGAGGTTGTCGATGGAGTTCTCGAAATCACAGAACTGCACCGACTGATGGAAATCGTCCGCCTTGGCCAGGGCGTGGATGCCACTGGCATGCTGGCTCCAGAGGCGCTGGAGCGCGTGCGGGAGGCTCTGACGAAGTATGCGGAGCTTATGCAGGTCGAAAAAGTGCAAGCAGTCCGAATGGTGGCGACATCGGCGACACGCGACGCAAGCAACCGCGACGATTTCTTCGCCATGACCCGCGAGATTCTCGCTCCGTGGGGTGCAGAGGCCGAGGTCATTTCCGGCGACGAGGAAGCCGCGCTGTCCTTCCGCGGGGCGGTAGATGACTTGGAGCCCGAGCTCGGTCCGTATTGCGTCATTGACGTCGGCGGTGGCTCCACCGAGGTTATTGTCGGTGACCACGATGGTACGGTAGCCGGTTCTGATTCCGTGGCTATGGGCAGTGTGCGCTTGACCGAACGGTTCCTGCAGGCCTCGCCACCGACGGCGGAACAGGTCCAGGAGGCGCGTTCGTATGTTGCGGAGCTGGCCGACGAGATTGTTGCGAAGGTGCCTGTCGACAAGGCTCGCACCATCGTCGGCTGCGCCGGGACCTTCACCACGCTGTCGGCGCTGGCACAGGGGCTAGAAACCTACGACCCGGAGGCAATCCACCTGTCGCAGCTGCGCTTTGCGGCGTTGCGTGCGCTGACCGCGTCCGTGATTGAGACCGACGCGGAGTCCCTCGCTGCCAATCCCGTGATGCATCCGAAGCGCGCGGATGTCTTCGCCGGCGGTTCCATCATTGTGGACGGTCTGATGGACATGTTTGAGGCGCTGCCGCTTTCCGAGGCAGCGAAGGAAGAGCAGCGCTTTTTCTACATCAGCGAGAAGGATATCCTCGACGGAATTGTGGCGAGTTTGGTAGACACCCATATCGCCCATTAATCTTTCTTAGGGGCCCCTATAGCCCAATTGGCAGAGGCAGAGGACTTAAAATCCTTTCAGTGTGGGTTCGAGTCCCACTGGGGGCACCAAAAGGCCAGGTCAGAGAGTTTTCTGACCTGGCCTTTTGCTATTTGTGCGCGCTACATGCGGATTACGGCAGGACGTTGAACTTCTTGCCGAGGACAAGTGCCGTGTTGAACACCTTCGAGTACAGCTCACGCGGCATCTGCGGCATCGACACCGGGGAAAGACGCTGCACGGTCACTGTCTGCTCATCGGTGTACTTCAGCAGGCCGCCCGCTGCTTGACGACGGCCCACACCCGAATCCTTGAAACCACCCATCGGGGCATCGACAGACGCGAAGGCCGCAGCAAAACCATCGTTGACATTGACAGTGCCGGCCTCAAGCTGTGGAGCCAGCTCCTTTGCGCGACGCGGGGAGGTCCACAGCGAAGCGTTGAGGCCATAACGGGAATCGTTGGACTTGGCGATAGCCTCATGGACATCCGAGACACGCTGGAGGACTACCACCGGGCCGAATACCTCTTCGGTCAGCAGGGCGACGCCCTCCGGGACGTCGGTAAGCACAGTCGGTTCGTAGAACAGCGGTCCCAGATCCGGGCGAGGACGACCGCCGGCCAGCACGGTGGCGCCGGCCTCGATGGCCTCGTCGACCATGGACTTGACGATGTCGAACTGGCCCTGCGACTGCAGACAGCCCATCTCGGTTTCCCACTCGTAGCCAGCGCCGATGGACATTGCCTTCACGCGGTCGGTGAATGCCGGGACGAACTCGTCCCAGACGGAGTCCACGACATAAATTCGCTCAATGGATACACACAGGTGACCGGAGTTGGTGAAGCAGCCGATGCGTGCGCCCTCGACCGCGCGGTTGATGTTGGCATCTTCAGCGACAATCAGCGGGTTCTTGCCGCCGAGCTCCGCGGAGAAACTGATCAGGCGCTCGCCACACTGCTGTGCCAGCGAGCGGCCGGTCTCGGAGGAGCCGGTGAACATCAGGAAGTC
The DNA here is from genome assembly GCF_001838335.1 of Corynebacterium sp. HMSC075F02. NCBI lineage: Bacteria > Bacillati > Actinomycetota > Actinomycetes > Mycobacteriales > Corynebacteriaceae > Corynebacterium > Corynebacterium sp. HMSC075F02. Next base: position 51,305 of record NZ_KV836307.1, read on the forward strand.
ACACTGGCCGACAATGCCCTGGCCGACAACGCGACCGGGACCTGGAATGACCTGGAAGAGATCCTCCGGAAGGCCAGCGCGGTAGAGCAAATCGACAGCGAAGAGAGCGGTAAACGGAGTGGTGCTGTCCGGCTTGAGCACGATGGCGTTACCGGCCATCAGTGCAGCCAGCGCATCGGAAACCGCGAGGGTCAGTGGGTAGTTCCACGGAGCAATAACACCGACGACGCCCTTTGGATGGTGGTAGACGGTGGTCTTGGAAAGTACCGGGACAGCGCCGTGTGCTCGCTTCGGCTCAAGCAGTTTCGGGCCCTGATTGCCGTAGTAGCGGGCGGTGATAGCTGTGTGTACGAGCTCCTCGTGGGCACTGGCGCGGTTTTTACCGGTCTCGGCCTGCAGCAGGTCCAGCACCTGGTCGCAGTGGGTAAAGAGCAGGTCGTGGAAGTGGTGCAGCACTTCGCCGCGCTTTTCCGGCGCCATGCGGGCCCACTTCTTCTGCGCGGCACGGGCACGCTTGAAGGCCTCGTCGACATCGGCCTGGGTACCGACAGGAATCTGCGCCAGCTCCTGGCCGGTAAATGGTGCCGAGATAGTGGCGGTCTTCGACTTATCAGCTACCGTGACGCGCTGAAGAAGGCGGGCAACGAGCTCGTCGTTAAGCGGATTGCGGATGGTAGTTCGGTTTGTCGTAGCAGTAGATGCTGTCATGGCACAGATACTACTGTTGCGCGGCGCCCCGAGATAGTAAATTTGGCAAAACTACAAAAACTTAGAAAACTTTAGTAAGTAGTCCAGCCCATCCGACGGTTGCGGTCCGGTTCGCGCGGGCCATCGTTGCCGAACTCGAACGGTTCGTGGCCGTCGACATCGCCGTAGCGCATCTCCGGGTCATCATCCAGATCGTCGTCGACGTCGATGTCCGGCTTTTCCTCGGCCAACCGCTTGCCGAGGGTGTCATGCGGAGAAGCACCCCGCCAGCGGTCCGGCGGATCCATTACATAATTCTCGCCATCACCGGTGAGGAAGTCGCCATCGAGTCCCTCTGAGCCATCGAGCGTGGTCTCGTCGAAATCACCAGTGGTATCCGGATCGTAGTCAAGGCCATCAGACATCTTGACCAACCTCCTGTTTCATAATCACTCATGTGGTGCCCACGCCTGGCGACTGTGAGTTTTTCCGCGATTACAAAATCACCGCCAGCAGGCGAGGAATTACCTTGATACTAACTGTTTTTCAGGGTTGGGAACAATACCTTTACATCGCCCGTTGTAGAAAGTGTAGGCAAACGTAAGCGCGTGTGCCTGAATACAAAACGTAAGAAAAACTGAGAAAAGAAAGAAGGACGACGTGCGCGAAAGCAGCAATCCTGCATTCAGTTCACTTACTAAGACCGTCGCCCGCGGACAGGCGGGCGCACATCACTACGGCCAAGGTCAGATGGGCGCTGGCTACGGGGATAACCCGTACCAGTCGCAGGTTGCCGCCGACTACCGTCCGATGACGGTCGACGATGTCGTTTCCAAGACCGGCATCACGCTGGCAACCATCATCGTTTTGGCTGCGGTCAATTTCTTCATTGCCGTCAGTGTCTCCACCAGCCTGGCCATGATTCTGACCATTGTCGGCGCCATCGGTGGTCTGATTACTGTTTTGGTTTCCACCTTCGGCAAGAAGTACGGCTCCGCGCCGGTTACCCTCACCTACGCGGCCTTCGAGGGCCTCTTCGTCGGTGGCATCAGCTTCATGTTCACCGCTCCAATTCAGGGCGTTGCCGCAGGTGCGCTGATTATGCAGGCAGTGCTGGCCACCCTGGGTGTCTTCATCGGTATGCTCTTCGTCTACAAGTCGGGCGCTATCCGCGTGACCCCGAAGTTCACCCGTTTTATGAGTGCGGCTCTGATCGGTGTGCTGGTCCTCATGCTGGGCAACCTGGTGCTCTCCCTGTTCGGCCTGGGCTTCCCGCTGCGTGACGGCGGCATGCTGTCGATCATCTTCTCGCTGGTCTGCATCGGCCTGGCAGCCTTCAGCTTCCTGATTGACTTCGATCAGGCTGACCGCCTGGTCCGCGCTGGCGCTCCGGCTCAGTACGCCTGGGGTGTCGCCCTCGGCCTGGCTGTGACCCTGGTCTGGCTCTACACCGAGATTCTGCGTCTGCTGTCCTACTTCAGGGACTAAACGCTAGAAAACTAACTAACGCACAAGCGCCGGTTAGCCCGTTATTACGGGTGGCCGGCGCTTTGTTGTTGGCAGTCGACATATTGACCGATCAGGCTGTTCAGTGTGACGTCGTAAAGCGCGTTATTGAAGCGGGAGAGGGCACAAAAAATGGACCGATAGGCCATATGGGCTTCTATCGGTCCAAGAATCGGGCACTGTGGCCCGAAGTTGCCGCCTGGGTTGAGGCGGTCTAACGCCGGGAGCGCTTAGGCGTCCATCTCCGGGTCGTACGGCTCAGCCTTGACCACAGTGACAGACACTTCGTCGCCGCTTGGGGAAGCGTAAGTGCGGGTCTCGCCCTCCTTAGCGCCGACCAGAGCCTTGCCCAGCGGGGAATCGGTGGAGTAGGTCTCCAGGTTCGGGTTGGAGGAGTCAGCGCCACGGGTACCGATGAGGAAGGTCTCGGTGTCGTCTTCGTCGCCGTCGTAGTAGACGTGGACCACGGTGCCGACCAGAGCCACACCGGACTCCTGCGGGATCTCGCCGACGGTGGCGCGCTGCAGCAGGTCTTCGAGGTAGCGGATGCGCGCCTCTTCCTGTCCCTGCTGCTCACGAGCGGCATCGTAGCCGGCGTTTTCCTTCAAGTCGCCCTCTTCGCGGCGCTCGTTAATCTCGGCGGCGATGACCGGGCGGTTTTCGTATAGCGCCTCAAGCTCGGCCTTGAGCTTGTCGTAGGACTCCTGGGTGAGCCATGGGCTATTGTTCTTTGCCTCAGTCATGGTTCCTCCTGTGTTTTTGGCTATTTAATACAAAAGCGGCCCCGCGTGGGGCCGTCGGCTGCGTCACAGGATAGCACTGTCACGCCACATGGCAATAACAGGCGCGTCGGAGTGTTGTTGCGCACGCTTTACGACGTGCCGTGAAAGCGCATAATCCTCAGTTGCGAAAGGCAGTTACTTAGCAGGTGCGAGGAACTCCGGAATGTCGGTGGAGCAGCCGTAGACATCGCCGGCGACGGCCAACTCGCGGGTGGCAATGGGGACGTCCATACGCACCGTAGCGGGGCCGCCGCCCGGAATGAATACGTCGCGACGGCCGACCTCTGCCACGTCATAGTTCAGCGCGTAGATAATGCAGTAGCTATCCAGCTCCGGCTTTTCGCGGGTGACGTCCAGCGTGAAGATGAACTGCTCATCTTCCTTACCTGGAGTGCGGCTCCAGCCCGCTTGCGTTGCAGAGACATCCGGGGCGGAGACGCGGTTCATCTGAACGAAGATGTATGCGCCGGCGATGACGAGCATGCCAACAATAGCGATAACAACCAATTTTGCGGGGAGAGTGCGACTGTTATCCCCATAGCGCTCGCGCTGCCCGTTAGGCGCTGCGGTATTTCGGGTGTTTCGCTCCGAACTTTCAGCCATGCTTTTTAGCCTATCGGAGTTCTTGGTCGACGTGGTAAAATGTTGACAGTTAAACAATCTTTCTGGTGTGGCGCAGTGTCCTGCTGCTATGTTGTTCCACCGAGTAGCGATGCTGCGTGGTCATATGATGGTGCAGCGCTATAGTGGGGCGGTATTGAAACGGTGCTGTAGTAGCATCGTTGCGGTCGAAGGGCCCCGGCCTCGGCCAGAAAACATGGACTGAGATAGTAGCGGGAGTGACTTCAATTGGCACTTCGTCTGATGGCGATTCACGCTCATCCTGATGACGAATCGAGCAAGGGCGCCGCAACAATGGCCCGATATGTGGCGGAAGGGCATCGCGTCAAAGTGGTGACCTGCACCGGCGGTGAGGCCGGTAGCATTCTCAACCCGGCGATGGATCGGCCGGAGGTGCGGGAGAATATCGCCTCGGTGCGCGTTAACGAAATGGCTGCAGCCGCTGAGATTCTCGGTGTTGAACATGAGTGGCTCGGCTTTACCGACTCCGGTCTGCCTGCGGGCAACCCGGTGCCGGTGCTGTCGCACGGTGTGTTTGCTCGCCAATCGGTCGAGGATGCGACGAAGCCTCTCATCCGGGCCATCCGGGAATTCCGTCCGCACGTCGTCATTACTTACGACGAAAACGGTGGCTACCCGCACCCGGACCACATCATGACCCATATCGTGTCCATGCGCGCTTGGCTGGAGTCCGGAACGGATAAGTACCCCGAGCTCGGTGAACCATGGGAGATTTCCAAGCTCTACTACACCCACGGTTTCATCAAGGCGCGCCTCATCGCGCTGGATAACTACTACCGCGACAACGGCTTGGAAAGCCCGCTGGCCGAGTCCTTCCGTCATTGGACTAAGACTCCCGGCGACATCATGACCCGCGTGACCACGCAGGTCGAGTGCGGCGATTACTTCCAGCAGCGGGATCAGGCGCTGCTGGCGCACGCCACGCAGATCGATCCGAACGGGCCATTCTTCGCCGTGCCGGTAGACATTCAGCAGCGCGTTTGGCCGACCGAAGAGTTTGAGCTCGCCCGCACTCGCGTGCAGACTGAGCTGCCAGAGACCGATCTCTTCGCCGGTATCGACCCCGACGCGGAATAGTCCGGAATTAACGCTAAGCTGGAACTCATGATTGAAAGCTTCGACGCCTTGGCGGCTCGCACGACAATTTTCCTGGCGCAGAACCCCACTGGTCCGCGGGGTGCTGACTTCGGTAAGGCCTCTCCTATTGGCCTGCTCATCATTGTCGTTTTGCTCATCGTCATCCTGGCTCTCGGCTGGGATCTCTCGCGGCGCGCGAAGCGCATGGCCGCCCGCCGGAAGTTTGCCGAGGCGCACGGTATGGATCCCTTTGATTCCGAGGCCGTGGATAAAGCGATGGCTGCAGCAGAGCAGCGTCGTGAAGCGGAGTAGTTAGCGTCAAGGCATGTGCGCGCCGCTTGACGACGGGCAATGTGTGCACCCCTGATTGTTTCCCATGTGGCGGGATTTGGAGTTCGAATTGCGGGATTCTAGGCAGTGCGCTACAGTCAAGCACATGCGTATGTGGCGATTTTATTTTTCGAAGGCTCCGGAGGCAGTGACGACCTAGTCACAGCCGGCGGCTAATCGTCACGTCGCCACCAACCGGAGCCAAAGGCAGCAGCCCCAACCAATCGGGGCGCTGCCTTTTGTCGTATCTACAGCCAAAATGCGCAACTAATCACCCAGAGAAAAGAGACCTCAGATGACCCCTCCAACTTCCCTCGAAGCCCCCGCCTCGACCGCGAACCGCCGCGTCGTAGCCTTCCACGACCTGCCCTCCCCAGAAGAGGTCATGGCCAAACAGCCACTGACCCCAAACCTGGTTAACGAGGTAGAGCAGTCGCGACTCGACATCGCTCGCATCATCGCCCGTGAAGACGATCGTCTGCTGGTCGTTGTCGGCCCGTGCTCCATCCACGACCCCGAGGCCGCCATCGACTACGCCCGCCGCCTGAAGGCCACCGCCGATGAGCTCGACGAGGACCTACTGGTCGTCATGCGCGTCTACTTCGAAAAGCCACGCACCACCGTCGGCTGGAAGGGACTCATCAACGACCCCGACCTGGATAGCTCCTTCAAGATCAACAAGGGCTTGCACATGGCCCGCGAGGTACTCATCGAGGTCCTGCGCACCGGCCTGCCCGCCGGCGCCGAATTCCTCGAACCCAACAGCCCGCAGTACATTTCCGACGCCGTCTCCTGGGGCGCGATCGGTGCGCGTACCACGGAGTCGCAGGTCCACCGTCAGCTCGCTTCCGGACTTTCCGTGCCCATCGGCTTCAAGAACGGCACCGACGGCAACGTCCAGGTCGCCGTGGACTCGCTGGTCTCCGCAGCAAACCCGCACTTCTTCTTCGGCATGAACGACCAAGGCCGCGCCGCCGTCGTCGAAACCGCCGGCAACCACAACTGCCACATCATCCTCCGCGGTGGCACCTCCGGCCCGAACTGGGACGAAGAATCGCTTAACGACGCCGAAGCGCGCCTGAACAAGGCCGAGCAAACCGTCAGCATTATGGTGGACGCCTCCCACGCCAATTCCGGAAAATCCGAGGTGCGCCAGGCCGAGGTCGTTGAGGAGCTCGGCAAGCTCATCGGGGGCGGCGACGAGCGCATCACCGGCATCATGATGGAGTCCTTCCTCGAAGCCGGCGCGCAAAAAATTACCGATGGTCGTAAGGGCCTCGTATACGGCAAGTCCGTCACCGATGCGTGCATGGATTGGGAAACCACCGACCGGCTGCTGCGTACGCTTGCGGCAGAAGTTCGGAAGCGTCGGCAGGCACGCGACTAAGCACAAAGTGGCCGTGCCCATTGGGTAGGGTTACATATGTGAAAGAAAACCAGCCGTCCTCACTCCGGCGGATCGCCTATCCGCTCTACGAGCGCAAACTAGCCCAAGAGCTAGAAGGAAAACCTCGCCCCAAGCACGTTGCCATCATGGCCGATGGCAACCGCCGCTGGGCGAGGGAGGCTGGATTCACCGACGTCAGCCACGGCCACCGCGTCGGCTCCCGCAAAATCGCAGAATTCGTCGGCTGGTGCGCCGAGCAGGAAATCGAGCTGGTCACCATCTACCTGCTCTCCACCGAAAACCTCGGGCGAGACCCCGAAGAGCTGGAATTACTGTTCGACATCATCGCCGACGTCGTCGACGAATTGGCGCAATCGCCTAACGACGTGCGCCTGCGCATGGTCGGCCACCTCGAGCTCCTTCCGGAAAGAATGACCGCCCGGCTGCGTCACGACGAAGAAGTCACCGCGAACAACACCGGCATCCAGGTCAACATCGCCGTTGGCTACGGCGGCCGGCAGGAAATCGTCGACGCAGTACGCAGAATCATCCGGGAATCAGTCGCCGAGGGAATCGATGCTTCCGAGCTTGAGGAGCGCATCACCACCGATGCCATTTCTCGCCGCCTCTACACATCCGGACAACCGGACCCCGATCTAGTCATCCGCACTTCCGGAGAACAGCGGCTCAGCGGCTTCCTCCTCTGGCAAACCGCCTACTCCGAGATTTGGTTCACCGATACCTACTGGCCCGAATTCCGCCGCATCGACTTCCTCCGCGCACTTCGAGACTTTTCGCAGCGCTCACGCCGCTTCGGCAAATAACCTCCCTACATCCGGAAAAATTTCCGGATGTTAGAGTTTGCGCATCCGGACCCTCGAAACCTTGTGGTCCCGAGACTTCGTAAGAACTAATGACGCCCGCACTCGAGTGGGCAAAATATTTTCCGTCAGGTTCGGCAAGTTCACCTGCTGCCAAATGCGTCGGGCCACCTCGGCCGCAGCTTCGTCGTCAAGCGTGGCGTAATCCGCGAAGTGCGCGCCCGGAGCGCGAAACGCCGTCTGGCGGAGACTGAGGAAACGATTAATGTACCAGCGTTCGATGTCCGCGCGCGGGGCATCGACGTAGACACTGAAATCGAAAAGATCGGAAATCATCAGCGTCGGGCCCGTCTGCAAAACGTTGAGCCCCTCGAGAATGAGAATGTCCGGACGATCGACATCGACGAACTCATCCGGCACCCGGTCATAGAGCGTGTGCGAATACACCGGCGCCTTCACATGCCGCGCCCCCGACTTCACCGCCGTGACAAACCGCATCAACGCACGCTGATCATACGACTCCGGATACCCCTTGCGCTGCATAATCCCACGGCGATTCAATTCCTCAGAAGGATAGAGGAAGCCATCAGTAGTAACCAAGTCCACCCGCGGATTAGTCTCCCAGCGCTCGAGCAGGACCTGCAGCAAACGCGCCGTCGTTGACTTGCCGACCGCCACCGAACCCGCGACGCCGATAATAAACGGCACCGACGCCCCCTTCGAAGGATTTTCCCCAAGGAAGTTTGACGTTACGGCGTTCAGCTCCCGATGCGCCGCCACACGCATGTGAATCAGACGAGAAAGCGGAAGATAGACCTCGGCGACTTCGTCCAGGTCGATGTTTTCACCGATACCGGAAAGTCGTTCAGCTTCCTCTTCCGTCAGCACCAGAGGCATATTCTTGCGCATTTCGCGCCACTGCTCGCGTTTGAACTCGACGTACGGGCTGGGGGATGTTGCGCGCGTCATACTTCCAATTGTGCCAAGGGGGTGCCGAAAACCGGAAAACGAGTCAATAAAGGGGGCATACCTGAATGGTGCTGCTTTCGTGGTTTGCCCCATAAAGGGCTAGCATGGCCTGTGGCATTGAAGTTTCATTGAAAGGTCGAAAACCTACTCATGACCGGGTCTAACAATAACGATGTCCGCTACCAATCGCTGCGTGAACTCGATCCCGACCTCGCAGAGGCAATGGCAGGGGAGCTCTCTCGTCAGCGTGACATGCTCGAAATGATTGCCAGTGAGAACTTTGTTCCACGTGCAGTGCTGCAAGCTCAGGGCTCGGTTCTGACCAACAAGTACGCCGAAGGCTACCCGGGCCGTCGTTACTACGGCGGCTGCGAATACGTCGACGTCGTCGAGGACATGGCACGCAACCGCGCCAAGGAGCTCTTCGGCGCTGAGTTCGCCAACGTTCAGCCACACGCAGGTGCGCAGGCAAACGCTGCCGTTCTGCATGCGCTGATCAACGCCGGTGACAAGATTATGGGCCTCGACCTGGCACACGGCGGTCACCTGACCCACGGCATGAAGCTTAACTTCTCCGGCAAGCTCTACCACGTCGCCGCATACGGTGTGGACAAGGACACCATGCGGATCGATATGGACAAGGTGCGTGAGCAGGCGCTCGCAGAAAAGCCGGATGTTCTCATCGCAGGTTGGTCGGCGTACCCGCGCCACCTCGACTTCGAAGCTTTCCGTTCCATCGCCGATGAGGTCGGTGCGAAGCTGTGGACGGACATGGCGCACTTCGCAGGCCTGGTTGCCGCCGGTCTGCACCCGTCGCCGGTTCCGCATTCTGACGTTGTGTCGACCACCGTTCACAAAACCCTCGGTGGTCCACGTTCGGGCATGATTTTGGCTAAGCAGGAGTACGCCAAGAAGCTGAACTCCGCTGTTTTCCCGGGGCAGCAGGGTGGTCCGCTGATGCACGCCATCGCCGGCAAGGCCGTGGCGCTGAAGATTGCTGGTACCGAGGAGTTCAAGGAGCGCCAGGAGCGCACTCTCGCTGGTGCCCGCATTCTGGCTGAGCGTCTCACCGCTTCCGACTGCGCCGAGGCTGGCGTCGATGTTCTCACTGGCGGCACCGATGTCCACCTGGTTCTGGCGGATCTGCGCAATTCTGAGATGAACGGCCAGGAGGCCGAGGATCTGCTCCACGCTGTTGGCATCACCGTTAACCGTAATGCCGTTCCGTTTGACCCGCGTCCTCCGATGGTTACATCCGGACTTCGTATCGGTACTCCGGCGCTGGCCACCCGTGGTCTCGACGAGAAGGCCTTCACCGAGGTCGCCGATGTCATCGGTACTGCTCTCGCCGCCGGCAAGAATGCGGATGTTGACTCCCTGCGTGCTCGTGTTTCGAAGATTGCTCAGGAATTCCCGCTTTACGACGGCATCGAGGACTGGAACCTCATCTAAATCTGCGTTTTTGCAGCGCAAGTACCCGTTCTAGCAGTGCGCTAGGACGGGTTTTCCCGTACATCCGGGTTTTGGTCCGGAGGTGGTGGCTCCGGCCCGAGCTGTTTCGTCGTGCCTGCCCGGTATCCGGCGTAGGACCTCCCGGACATTGATGTCACGAATGAGTTGCTAAACAGCGGCGGCCGAGTCTTGTCAGGTGGGCGCCATCGAATATGTCCGGATGTGGGGATGCGTTCGAGGTGGCCGTTGCGTCCTTCCCGGTCGTCGTCGTTAAGCCCGTTGTGTTCGCGGCAGACCATGGTGAGGTTGTCCAGCGTGGTTGTGCCGCCGTGTTTGTGGGCGACTAGGTGGTGCGCTTGTCCGCTATAGGCGGGGCGTTCACAGCCGGGCCAGGCGCAGATGGGGTTGTCGATGAGCATCGCGATGCGCTGCTCTTCAGTCGCCAGGCGGGGGTTGCCGATGGGAAATAAGTCCGTAATGGCGCTGTGTTCGTCGTAAAGCACGGCCCACCCGGTGTCGGCGAGTAGGGCGTTGAGGAAGACGTCGGGGGCGAGCGCAGAGCCGTTGGTGGTGGCGGCGAATCGCGGGCTGTAGTCGATGAGGTCTTGTGCGGTGATGATGATGGCGGGTTGGTAGCGCATTTCATCGAGCTTGTCGACGGGCGTTGCGGCATCGGCATGCTCGAGGCGCTCGGCAAGCGCTTGGCCGACGCAGCGGTCGTGGGAAAACTCCGGATGGGACTTCCGGATTTCTGCGGCACGGATGGTAAGCGGCGACAGGAGATTGTCGAGCATATCCGAGGGGCCGGAGATATGGAAGTGCTTCATTCCCCGGATGTCTACCTTCCGGGAAAATCGGGCGCGTAGGTGCTGGGGTGGCTCGTCTTCGGTGTTGAGCTCGGTGAGAGTTTCCCGCATGTAGAGATCGAGTTCTTCGAAGCCGAGGCGTTCGGCGGCAGCGACGAATGTGAGGCGGAGGTTGTCGTGGAGTTCGGCGTTGTTGGCTTGGCGGCTGCGCTTGTCGATAAGCACGCAGGTGTCCAGGCTGAGGCCGAGCTGGCGCGCAAGGGCGGTGGCGTCTTCGCGGGCTTTGGTGTTTTCCTCGGTGTCAGCGGGTTGGAGATAGTGGGCGGCGACGCGTAGCAAAAGCCGGAGGCGCGCCGGGTCAAGGCCGAGGGTTGCCGCCAGGTGGGAGGTGGCGTCGTGGCCGTCGGGACGCGCGGCGTGGAGTTCCGCTAGCGTGTCCATTCCGCGCGAGGCCAGTGCGGCGAGCGTCCCAAGAACTGTCATGCCTTTGAAGGTAAAAGTCCGGATGTAGGGGGACAACGCCTATGGGGGCAGGCTGTGGATAAGTCAGCCGGTTTAGCAGTTATCCACATCCGGACTTTTCACCGCGCAAACGCACCGCAGCTGCACCGCCGTACCGCCGCACCACGCGCTGCCGTCTGTTACGCCCCGAAGTCACGCAGGGCGCTGCCGGTGAGGCGGAAGGTGTCCCATTCGTCCATGGGGAAGGCGCCGAGGGAGCGGTAGAAATCGATGGAGGGTTGATTCCACTTCAGGACGCACCACTCGACACGTGAGTAGCCTCGCTCCACGGCAATTCGCGCGAGGTTCTGCAGCAGTGCTTTGCCCTTGCCGGTGCCGCGTGCCTCGGGGCGGACGTAGAGGTCTTCGAGGTAGATGCCGTGGGTGCCTTCCCAGGTGGAGTAGTTGAGGAACCACAGTGCAATGCCGTCGAGGCGCGGGCTGCCTCCAACACCGCCATCACCGCCACCGGCGCCGTCGTCCAAATTTCCGGATGTGGAGTCGACGACGTGGCAGAAAATCGCAGGGTTGTCCCCGAAGAGCTGTTCGCGCAGGCGCTCGGGGGTCAGTCGGACGGCATCGGGTTCTTTTTCGTAGGCCGCCAGGTCTTTGATGAGGTCGACGATCTCGTGGACGTCGTCAGGCGTGGCGGGGCGTGGAAGTGTCATGTGTCCCTTGTTACTCGCGGCGAGTGATTTGGTGCAAAAGTGCGTCCGAGGCGGGGGAGATTGCGATAACCTGCGAGGTTATGAGCAACGTTACTCAAGACTTTTCCGACGGCATTCTAGCCATCACCATCGACCGCCCGGATGCCTATAACTCCCTGGATAAGAATCTCCGCTTGGAGCTGAAAGCCGCTTTTGAGCGTGCGCAGGAGCCGGATGTGCGCGCTGTTATCCTGCTCGGCGGGCCGAAGGCGTTTTGTACGGGCCAGGACTTGAAGGAGCACATTTCTGACCTGCAGTCCGGCGCCGGCATGGGCAAGGTTGTCGAGGAGTACAACCCGATGGTCGCGGAGCTGACCGCGATTAACGTTCCGGTTATTGCCGCTATCGAAGGTGCTGCGGCGGGTGCCGGCTGGTCGCTGGCGCTACACTGTGATTTCCGTATCGCCGGCCCGAAGGCGTCGTTCAAGGCGGCGTTCCCGTCGATTGGCCTGGCCACGGACTGTGGCATGTCGGCGCTGCTGCCGCGCATGGTCAGTGACGCGAAGGCGCGTGAGCTGTTGCTCTTCGATAAGAAGGTGCTTGCCGACGAAGCCCTGAGCCTCGGCCTGGTCACCGAAGTGGTGGATAATCCAGCGACTCGGGCACGCGAGTTGGCTGCCCAGTTTGCGGCGGGGCCGACGGCCGCGCTGAAGGAGATTAAGGCTCTGCTGCGCCGGGATACCTTGGCTGCTGCTGCGGCGGAGGCGGACGCGCAGGCTCGTTTGGCGGTCTCGGCCGACCATAAGGAAGCGGTGGCCGCGTTCTTGGAGAAGCGACCACCGCATTTCGTAGGTGAGTAAGACAGATACCTGGAGTGGCAGGGGAGAGATAGTAGTGAAGAACTACTGCTCTTCCTGTGCTCCTAGTACTTCACTGGTGAGCTCTGGGTGATCTCCCAGCTCACCGGAAACCTCGTCAGGGTGCTTGGATAGGCTGACCAGCGAGACTGCCAGACCGCCCCAGATGACGATGATGAACAGTGCCATCATGACAATTGCGATACCGGACATTTGGCTTAAACCTCCTCGGTTTCCGGAGTGTGCTTGCGTGGCAGGTGTGAGGACCGCTTGAAATCTGGCGTCACACCGAAGTCCGAGCCCGGAGGGCCATCGAGACGGTGTTGGCCGCGCCAAGGCAGGATGGCCATAATCAGAGCGCCGATGAGAATCACGCCGATGACACCCCAGCCAAAGATGTCGATTTGGGTGTCGGAGTAGCCTTCGTAGTTTTCCTGGAAAAGTCCAATGAGCTCCTGGAACAGGATGACGGCGAGAATGACCGGCGTGATGTTTCCGACGAAGATCTGCCACATGGTGCCGACCTTGAACGAGGAGACGGCGTTGAGGTGCATGGCGAACTCGTTGGTGCGGCGCAGGATCCAGTCGATTGCGATGATGGTCAGCAGTGCAACCAGGACGATACCGACGTTGTTGGTGAACTTATCGACAATGTCGAGGGTTACCAGACCTGAGGTGGTCGGGAAGGCCAGCAGCGAGATGACGGCCATGGCGCCACCGACGGTGAGGGTGGCCTGGACGCGGCCGAGGTTCAGCTTGTCCTTTACTGCGGAGACAACGACCTCGAGCAGCGACATCAGGGAGGTCACACCGGCGATTGCCAGGGAGAGGAAGAACAGCAGCCCGAAGACCGAACCGATGACCTTGGGCATCTCAGAGATGACCGTCGGGAATGCGATGAAGGCAAGACCAATACCGGAGGTTGCGACCTCGTCAACGGCCTCACCCGACTGCGCTGCCATGAAGCCCAGGGTGGCGAAGACACCGATACCGGCGAGAACCTCGAAGGAGGAGTTTGCGAACGCGGTGACCAGGCCGGAGCCGGTGAGGTTCGTGCGTGGCTTCAGGTAGGAGGCGTAGGTCAGCATAATGCCGAAGGCCACGGACAGGGAGAAGAAGATCTGGCCGTAGGCGGCAATCCATACGCTGGAGTCAGTCAGTGCGGACCAGTCTGGGGTGAAGAATGCATCCAGGCCCTTTGCAGCGCCGTCGAGCGTCAGGGAGTAGATGACCACTGCGACGAAGAGGATGGTCAACAGTGGGATGAAGATAATCGAGACCTTGCCGATGCCCTTGTCCACACCAGCGGCCAGAATGCCGATGACGAGTACCCAGACAATGAGCAGGACGATGGAAATCGAGGGGACGAAGTCCAGAGAGAAGACGCTCTCGGTGTCTACTTGGAGGAAGTCCTTCATGAAGTGGGTCTCGGCATCTGGGCCCCAGCTCTTGCGGATGGACTTCCAGGCGTAGATGAAGGACCACGCGATAATAACGGCGTAGTAGACGGTAATGAAGAAGGCGATACCGACCTGGATCCAGCCGATTGGCTCAGCCCAGGGCTTGATCCGACGCATCGACTTCGGTGCGGACCCGCGGAAGCGGTGTCCGATGGCGAAGTCGAGGAAGAGCAGTGGGATACCTGCGGTCAGAAGTGCGACCAGGTAGGGGATAAGGAAAGCGCCACCGCCGGAGTCATATGCGACATAGGGGAAACGCCAGATGTTTCCAAGCCCGACTGCCGAGCCGATAGCGGCGAAAATGAAGGCTGCTCGGGTGGAAAACACCTCCCTTCGCTGAGGGGTAGCGGTCGAGTTGGTTGTGCTCATACCTCTGGAACTCCAATCCTTCATCTCCGGTCACGCGCTCGCGCGGCCTAGGAGGGAATTTGGTGAAGTGCATCACCATTACCTAACAGAATCTTAGTATATGAGATGGGTATCTCATTGTATAGTTTCGGTTTTGTAGGGGGTAATGTTTTTAGTGGGGGTGTGGCACGGGGGAAGGGAGCTCTAATTAAGCCTCGTAAATAATCGCCAGCCACCCACTTTGAGGTATGCAAAAACCCCGCCAGGAAGACCTGACGGGGTTTGGGGGCGAATCGGCTAGGCCGACGTGCGCTGTTTACTCTGCGCCGCCCTTGGCGATACGACGGAAGATGATCTCCTTCATGATCTCGTTGGTGCCACCGTAAATGGTCTGGACCTTGGAGTCGAGGTAGTGAGTGGAGATTGGGTACTCGAGCATGAAGCCGTAGCCACCGAACATCTGCAGGCAGCGGGTAACGATGTCCTGCTGCTCCTCGGTGGTCCAGTACTTGGCCATGGAAGCACCGGTCTCGTCCAGCTGGCCAGCGTTGTGGGCCATAACAGCCTGGTCAACGAAAGCCTGCAGGGCGGTGACGCGGGTGGCAATGTCAGCCAGGTAGTGGCCGTGGACCTGGTGCTGGATAATCGGGCGACCGAATGCCTCGCGCTCCTGAGCGTACTTGTAAGCCAGGGTCCAGGCGCGGCGGGAAGTTGCGACAGAGCCGCAAGCCAGGGTCAGGCGCTCGTGAGCGAGGTTGGTGCGCAGGTAGCCGAAGGCAGCGCCCTCTTCGCCGAGCAAGTTCTCGGCCGGAACGCGGACGTTGTCGAAGTTGAGCTCAGCGGTGTCCTGAGCCTTCAGGCCGACCTTCTGCAGCGGGCCAGCCTTGGTGAAGCCCTCGAGATCAGCGTCGACGATGAACATGGAGACGCCAGCGCGGCCCTTGGATGGGTCGGTGATAGCTGCGACGAGAGCGAAGTCGGCCATCATGCCGTTGGAGATGAAGATCTTGGTGCCGTTGAGGACGTAGTGGTCGCCGTCCTTCTTGGCGAAGGTGCGCATACCTGCCAGGTCAGAACCGGCGCCCGGCTCGGTCATAGCGAGGCAGCCGATGGTGTCGCCGGCGTTCATGGAAGCCAGGTACTTCTGCTTCTGCTCTTCGTTACCGAACTTGGCCAGGTACGGAGCGACCAGGTCGTTGAGAACGCCGAAGGAAACGACGATGGAGCCACAGTCGGCGTTGGAGAGCTCCTCGTTCAGGACCTGGTTGTAGCGGAAGTCCATCTCTCCGCCGCCGCCGTATGCCTCCGGGGTGGACATACCAATCAGGCCCAGCTC
This sequence comes from Corynebacterium sp. HMSC075F02, assembly GCF_001838335.1. NCBI lineage: Bacteria > Bacillati > Actinomycetota > Actinomycetes > Mycobacteriales > Corynebacteriaceae > Corynebacterium > Corynebacterium sp. HMSC075F02. The sequence goes on from NZ_KV836307.1 coordinate 66,913, forward strand.
ACCGGCCTTCTTGAAAATCTCGCGGTCCGGCTGACCTTCCTTGTGCCAGCGCTCTACGTTCGGGGTGATTTCCTTCTCGACGAAGCCGCGAACCATGTCGCGGAACATGTTGTGCTCTTCTTCGAAGTGAGTACGGGGCAGAAAGTCCTTCATGACATGCTCCTAGAAATATTGTCGTGGAATTTTTGTCTTAAGGCCTTTTCGTACGTCGCAGATAAACGCTGCAGATAAACGCGATGGCCTCGGTTCATCGTCATAGTGACTATGACTGTTGTACCCCATTATGCATGAGTGTGATGAGAGACACTTGTTTTTTTAAAAGTTTTTTCCCGATTGATGACGTGAAATCGCTTGACGACGGATATTGTGCCCAACCTTCCCGGAAAACTACCCCCGTTGCGGTTGGAGGTTGCTATTGAATCCAGACTATCCCCGACAGTCGGCAATGTTAGGTAATGCTAACCTACAAAGCCAGGTGAATGGCTATTTTTGTCATATCTGACAGGCGGGACCCTGGGGCTTTGGGGTCGATAGGGTAGGCGTTTTGGATGGTCATCATGGGGGTGATTAACGAAACAATCTCGTTTTCTTATTCCCATTAGTGCTGGTGGTAGTTAGTATGAGCATCAGGTGGAGACCGGTTCCCTTGATTATCCGAGCTTCTTCCACTGCAGTCATAGCAACCTCCAATTGCACTCGAAAAAATGACGCGACCTGTGCGCCGTCCCTGTGGAATGGACAGCGAGCAGGTCGCGTTATTTTTATTTTTTATTGCTGCGATTAGGCGCTAGTCGGCAATCCCATCAATGTGCGCCAGCAGGGCCGAGTTGTAGTACTCCGGGGTTTCCTGGTTGAGCAGGTGCTTGGCCGGCGAAATGACGACCATGGTCGAGCCCGCGATGCCGTCGTGAAGCGAAGTGACGACGTCGAGAGACGTAGAGGTGTCCTGCTTGCCGGCGATGACCAGCGTCGGAGCGGTGATCTCGGCGAGGCGCTCGCGGGTGTCGAAGCGAGAGAGTGCTCCGCAGGCGCCGATGTAGCCGTCATCGGGGCAATCTGCGATCATGTCGCGGAAGCGGGCGGCGAGCTCAGGGGTAGTGTCGAAGCACTCGTCGGTAAACCAGTTGCGGACGACAGTGTCGGCGAGTGCGACCGTGCCCTTGTCGCGCACGAGCTGGGCCTTTTCCTGCCAGGCCTCGGGTGTGCCGAATTTCGGCGCCGTCGACGACAGTGTCAGGCTGACCACGCGATCGGCGTGTTCTAATGCGATGGTTTGGGCGATAGCGCCGCCGAGAGATAGTCCCACAAAATGTGCGCGGTCAATATCCTCCTCATCGAGGACCTCGATGATGTCGGCGGCCAAGTGGCTCATGTCCCACTCACCCTCGGGGATAGGGGAATCGCCATGGCCGCGGACATCTGGCGTGATGACCTGGTACTTTTCGCTCAAAGCAGCTACCTGGGGCTCCCACATCTCCTGTGTGGTGCCCAGCGAGCCAATCAGGACAACCGTACCGTTGTCCTTGTGGTTGATTGCATGTGCGGTGTAGTCGATGGCCACGGGAGAATCCTCCTTGAAGGTGTCAGCTGTGTCGGTGTGTCAGCTGTGTCGGCTATTTCTCGGCGTTGCGAGCAGCTTCAGCGGCAGCCCGACCAGGGCCGTCGTCCTTCTTGGCCTCTGCCTCAGCGGTTTCAACACGCTGCTTCGCCATGGACTCACGAGCAGCCTCCAGCCACTCCGGCATCTGCTCGAGCAAATCCTTAATCTCCGCCGTTGTCAGCGGCTTGTCCATGTCGTTCTTCTTCAACGCCGTGATAGTGATGCCCAGCTTGCGGGCAACTTCCGGGCGCGGGTGCGGTCCGTTGCGGCGTAGCTCAGCGAGCCACTCCGGCGGATTGGACTGCAGTTCGGCAAACTGCGCGTGCGAAATCTCACCAGTGCGAAATTCCTCGGGTGTGGCCGGGAGGAAAATGCCAAGTTTCTTGGCTGCGGTTAGGGGTTTCATGGGTTCAACGCTAGCACCCATTCGAGTAACCTTGCGGAGTATGTCGACTCCTGAACCCGCCGTCCTGCGCATCGTGTTCGCCACCGGCACCAGTCCCGAGAAGTGGTTTCGCCGCTTTAGGGATCGGATTCCGGCAACACTGCACACCCACGCCGCCGACGATCCGATGTCCGACCTGGTCGGCGGCGCCGCTGACATGGCGCTGGTTCGGTTAGAGTCCGAAAGCTCGCTGCCCGAGTCGCTCCATCGCATCCGGCTTTACGACGAAGCCTGGGGCGTGGCCTTCGAGAAAGAGCACGTGTTCTCCCTCACAGAGTCCGTGCCGGAGGAGCTGTTGGCGGACGAAACTGTGCTGCTGACCTCCGTGGATGCGGATGAGCTGCGACAGATGCTGCCCGTTGCGGCCACTGGTGCAGGTGTCGTGGTGGGACCTCGCACGATTTTGAAGGCGCTGTCGAAGAAGGCGGTGGCCTCATCGAACTTGGTGGCCGAGGAAGGCGCCACGGAACCGCTGTCTCGGACAGCTATTTGGTTGGTGTGGCCGAAAGTAGAGGACGACGAGCTCCGGCAGGAGTTCGTCGGCATTGTCCAGGGGCGCAGGGAGGGCTCGACACGCACGCAGTTGGGGCGCAAGAAGGCTGACGAGCAGCCGAAGAAGTTGTCGGCCAGAGAAAAGACGCTTGCTAAGCAAGCCCGCCGGCAGCGCGCTGGGGCCGTCGTAAAGCATGCGCGCAGTGGTCGTGGTGGACGTCGAAGCAGCGGCGGAAACGGGCGACCGCGCAGGCGAAAGTAATCTTTTTACAATATTTTTGCCGTTTCGTTCGACGTGCGCGGAAAAATTAGCCACACTTGTAGTTATGGCTGAAAAGAAGCGCGATTTCACGATTCGAATGATGCGTGAAGAGGACTATCCACAGATCCAAGAGATCTACGAGATTGGCCTGGATACGGGGCACGCGTCCTGGGAGCACTCCGCTCCCGAGTGGGACGAATTCATCGCACTCAAACGAGTGGATTTGTGTTACGTCGCCGTCGACGCAGAAAACCCGGACAAGATTCTGGCTTGGGCATCGGCAGCGCCGGTATCCAAGCGCCCGATTTTCAATGGCGTCATCGAAGACTCCATCTACGTCCATCCTGACGGGCAGGGCATGGGGCTGGCGGCGACGCTGCTGCAGAAGCTTATCGACGATGCCACGGAGCTCGACTGCTGGTCGATTCACTCGTGGGTCTTCCCGGAGAATGTGGGATCGTTAAAGCTGCATCGAAAGCTCGGCTTCCGTGAAGTGGGGATTTACCACCACATGGCAAAGATGACCTACGGCCCAATGGCGGGGCAGTGGCGCGATGTCATTATTTTGGAAAAGCTGCTGGAAAAACCAGAAGAGCGCGCGCTGAAGCGCGTCCAGGAAGAAGCAGAAGCCGCCGGTGAGCCGAACCGTCCGATTCTGGACAAGCTCGACCGCGCCGACGGCCAGGTGGGGGCATAGCTGCCGGGAGCTGAGGCTCCCTTTGAATTAATTACTCGACGGTTTCCTTCAACGGATCCTCGCGAACAAAGAACACAATGATTGCTGCCAGAATAATCACTGGCATTAGTACCAAGAAGATCGGCGTCAAACCATCGTTGTAGCTGGAGATCAGCGCTTCATGGATTGGCGCCGGCATGCTATCCAGCACATGAGGCGTCAGTGAACCGATCGACTTAGAGGAAAAGCCCTCCGGGCCCATCTGCTTTGCGAACTCTGCTGCAGCCTCCGGTGATGCGGCCTTGATTTGTTCGACAGCAGCCGGAACGCGTTCGCCTGCCAGGTCCTTCATGCGGTGGATGAAAATCGAACCCACAATGGAGGAACCGACCGCACCACCAATCTGGCGGAAGAAGTTATTCGCAGCGGTAGCGGTACCGACCATGGCGACCGGGAAGGAGTTCTGCACGATGAGAACCAGAACCTGCATGCCGGTGCCCAGGCCGAAGCCCATGATGAACAGGTACACACCAACCTGCCACAGCGGGGTGGTGGTCTCCAGCGTGGACAGCAAGTAGAGGGAGACAGCCATAATCATCAGGCCGACGAAGGGGTAGAAGCGATACTTACCAGTCCGCGAAATAATCTGGCCAACGCCAATTGAGGTGAGCAGCATGCCGACCATCATCGGCGTCATCATCAAGCCTGCAGCGGTCGGTGACATTGAGTGCACCATCTGCAGGTAGGTCGGAATATAGGCCATAGTGCCGAACATCGCGATACCCAGAATGAGACCCGACACAGTCGTGAGCACGAAGTTCCGGTTATTAAACAAGTGCGTCGGAATCAGTGGGTTGGAAACGCGAGTCTCGGTGAGGAAGAACAGCACCCAGGAAACGACAGAGGCAACGATAAGCGAGATGATGACCCCGGAGTTCCAGTCGTACTGTGTACCGCCCCACGTGGTGGTGAGAATTAGCGTCGAGGCAGCGGCAGTCAAGAACATCGTGCCGATGTAGTCGAAGTTTCCTTCACTCTGGCGTCGGGGCAGCTTCAGGAAGGCCGCAGCTGCCGATAGTGCAACCACGCCCATCGGGACGTTGATCCACAGGCCCCAGCGCCAGCCCGGGCCGTCGGTGAACCAGCCTCCCAGCACTGGTCCCAGCACGGAACTCAGACCGAACACAGCACCCATGATGCCCATGTACTTACCGCGCTGGCGTGCGGGAATAACCTCGGCCAGGATGGCCTGCGAGGAAACCATCAATGTACCGCCAGCAAATCCCTGAAAAGCGCGGGCGGCGATGAGCAGGCTCATGGAGTTGGTGATTGCACCCATGACGGAACCGACCATGAACAGCGCGATGCCCATCATGAACAGGCCCTTGCGCCCAATCATGTCACCGAGCTTGCCGACAATCGGCATTGCCACAGTCTGTGCCAACAGGAATGCAGAAATAACCCACGACATGTGGTCAACTCCGCCGAGCTCGCCGACGATGGTCGGCAGGGCAGTGGCGAAAATCATCTGCCCCAGCGAGCTCATCAGCATAGTGAGAATGAGCGCGAAGAAAATGATTCCCAAGTGGGACTTGTTGTCAGAAACCGTGGTGTCGGTTTGATCTTGAGCAGTGGTGTTGCTAGCTGTCACTATTCCTCCTCCAGAAATTTTTAACGACGTCGGCGGCGTCGTGAAGCGGTGTATCTGTTGTGAATTCGTCCCGATGAGCCGATGAGTACAGCACGCATTCGCGGACGAAACCGACCGACAGTGCTACCTCGTGCCCGACGGGCAGCTCGGGGTGCGTGCGCGACTGTGGATTCATCTCGAAATAGCGCTCAAAGGCAGAACGGACGCGGCGCATTGAGTTGCCAAAATTCGAAATGACAACCGTCGATAGCTTTGGCTCATTGCGCAAAATCTCGCGGATACGCTCCTTGAGCAGACGGTGAAACTCTTCGGTTGCCCCCAGCTCTTTATATCGGAGTAGCTGGGATTGCTGCTTTTTCTCGATGAAATCGAGCATGTCCGCGATGGGGTCTTGGTGAATTTGGGCGAGGAATACCTCTTCATCGTCAGCATCGAATGACATGATGCCGTTGCCGAAGATGGCTTGATCCTTGGAGTCGAAGTAATTGAAGAATGTGCGTCGACTGATATTGACCCGCTGACAGATGTCTTCGATGTTGACTTGGTCGTATCCGCGATCCAATACAAGGGCGGTCGCGGCATCGGCCAAAGCGCAGTGTGTTTGAAACCTTTTGAGCTCCCGGAGACCGCACTCGGGGTGTTGGCCCGGGTCCAATCTGTGATAGGTATTCTCATCAATTTGCACGAGGTGCAAAGTTACACCGAGTGCAATGTGATGGCAAGTTGATGAGTCAACAGGTGTTTGAGTACCTATGCAGAGAGCATCTTTGGGTTGTTCAGGATGCCGTGGACTCAGGCGCAGGGGTCGGGTTGTTGATAGTCGCAACGCGCCATTCAATTACACAACCTTCGTGTTTTGTGTAGGCACGGTGGAAGGCTACGTCTCCTTCAATAGCTCGTGGCGCAGGGCGTCGTTAAGCGAAGTGAAGCGGAACCTGTGCCCCGCCTTTTGCAGCGCTGCTGCCTCTACTCTCTGATTCGCGAGAGCCAACTCCGCAGCACCGCGTTTGCCCAGCAGTACTGCAGGCCCCAGTGAAGGAATCGGAACCGCCGTCGGGCGGTGCAAGACCTCTCCCAATACCCTCGTGAACTCCGCATTATTCACTCCGAAAGCCAGTGGCACCACCGCATTGACAGGTCCGGCAAGGCCGGAATCTGCCAACGACCGGTGATAGATGTCCAACAGGTCGTCCAAAGCAATCCACGGGAACCACTGCTCGCCCGACCCCAATCTGCCTCCAAGCCCGGTGAACACCACGCCCGCTAGTAGCGGCAAGAGACCGCCGCCACCAGCAAGCACGAGACCAGTGCGGACGTTTACGACCCGCTTGCCTGCATCGCGAGCGGGATCCCATGCATTTTCCCAATCGCGCACAATAGCCGAGAGACTGTCCGCGGCGGCGCTGCCGTCGTAACGCTGCGCTTCCGCGCCAGGGCCAGCGTCCTCGGTGAGCACCTCTGGGCCACGATCCGCACCGTAGAACCCCACCGCCGACGCTCCAACCGCGACCTTCACGCTGTCAGTAGATGCAACGAGCTTTGCCAGAGCTCGCGTTGGTTCGACACGGGAATGGCGAACCTTTCGAAGATGCGCCTCCGTGAAGCGCCCCGCAATCGGTGCGCCGGCCAGATGGATGACCGCGTCGACTCCCTCCAGCAAGTCAGCTGCGGGTGCCGCAGTATCCCAATATCGCTTGTCCACACCCGTCTGTTCACGTGAGCGCACCAGCAAAATCACCTCATGTCCGGCCGTGGTCAGTAGCGCGCGCAGCTGCGTTCCGACGGTCCCCGTAGCTCCACTGATCGCCACTGTCAGCGGCTCCGGCACATGCCCCAAATACTCCAAAAGCCTATCGACGGCCGCAAGGTCGCCAGCAACCTTCGTAGCACGGTAGGCGAACATCGAATCCAACCCGGGTACCGGAACCTTGGTGTCAACGGTGTCCTCTAAAACCGTGCCAGCGCTGCCGTCGCCAAGCGGAGTATCGGAGAGAACGTGGGTGTGCTTCCACCCCGTGATGCGGCGAAAGGGCTCGCTGGTGACTTCGTCAATGAATCTCTGGCCGGGGAGGAAACCGGCCGGGTCGTGACGTGCAATCCATTTGAGGCCAGCCGGCATGGAGAATACGGTCGTGCCGTCGGCGAGGTTGGCGGATTCGGATTTCGGTGACATCGGGAGAAGCCCCGGTGTTAGGCGGGTGACAGCGCCTGGGCGGGAGAACCACTCGGCGACGCAACGGCGAGGAAATGCGATGGTGTGGCGATAGGTGGGAATAGTTAGTCACTCTCTGAAACTTGTCCGACGTTAAGGAAAAATAGTAGACCCCGAAGTCTTTCAGCGAAGTGAGACTACGGGGTCTTATGCGTAAGGTGCTCTCACACCTTCGAGTTCAGAAAGAACTAGTCACGATCAGTGTTGGCCATTGCCAGCACGTCGAGGCGCTTGTCCAGCTCTTCCTCGGTCAGCTTCTCGCCGTCGACGAAGCCCATGTCGATAACAGTCTGACGGATGGTCTTACCTTCCTTCAGAGCAGTCTTAGCGACCTTAGCTGCGTTCTCGTAGCCGATGGCGGAGTTCAGCGGGGTCACAATCGACGGGGAGGACTCAGCCAGAGTCTTCATACGCTCAACGTTCGGCTCGATGCCGTCCACCAGCTTCTCGGCGAAGACGCGTGCGGTGTTCGCCAGCAGCTTAGCGGACTCCAGCACGTTACGTGCCATGACCGGGATGAAGACGTTCAGCTCGAATGCGCCGTTAGCGCCAGCAAACTCAACAGCGGTGTCGTTGCCCAGAACCTGCGCTGCGACCTGGGTGGCAGTCTCGCACAGAACCGGGTTGACCTTACCCGGCATGATGGAGGAACCCGGCTGCAGATCCGGCAGGTGAATCTCAGCAAGGCCGGTCAGCGGGCCGGAGCCCATCCAGCGAATGTCGTTAGCGATCTTGTTCAGGGAGACTGCGACGGTGCGCATAGCGCCGGAGAATTCGACCAGGGCATCGCGGTTAGCCTGAGCCTCGAAGTGGTTCTGAGCCTCGCGCAGCTCCTTGATGCCGGTCAGTTCGACGAGCTCAGCGGTGACCTTGGCACCGAAGTCCGCCGGGGTGTTCAGGCCGGTGCCAACAGCGGTACCACCGATTGGCAGCTCGCCCAGACGCGGCAGGGTGGCCTCGATGCGCTCAATGCCAGCCTCAATCTGGCGAGCGTAACCCGAGAACTCCTGACCCAGGGTCACCGGGACAGCGTCCATCAGGTGAGTGCGGCCGGACTTAACAACGGTCTCCCATTCCTTGGCCTTCTTAGCCAGGGACTCCTGCAGAACCTTCAGTCCCGGGACGAGGTCCTTGACAGCTGCCTCGGTTGCTGCGACGTGAGTGGCAGTCGGGAAGGTGTCGTTGGAAGACTGACCCATGTTGACGTGGTCATTCGGGTGAACCTCAACGCCGTTGGCCTTTGCGATGGACGCAATGACTTCGTTGGTGTTCATGTTGGAAGAAGTGCCCGAACCGGTCTGGAAGACGTCAATCGGGAACTCAGCATCGTGCTTGCCTTCGGCAATTTCCTTGGCAGCGGCGACGATGGCATCTGCCTGCTCAGCAGACAGCAGGCCGCGCTCCTTGTTGACGATGGCGCAAGCTGCCTTCAGCAGACCCATAGCGCGAATCTGTGCAGACTCCAGCGGACGGCCGGAAATCGGGAAGTTCTCAACTGCACGCTGAGTCTGTGCGCGCCACAGGGCGTTAACCGGAACCTTAACCTCGCCCATGGTGTCGTGCTCGATGCGGAACTGCTGCTCTGTCATTCGTTGCCTCTTTCAGTTAGGGGAACTTGAGTGCGCGCAGAACGACCCCTCATTGCGCATGCAATTTTCATGCGATGCAGAACCGTTAGCGCATTCGTCTTCAAGTATGAATCAGTTTGTTAAAAAAGTGGTGCCCTGAGGGCACCACTAAAGGGGTAGTTACTTACAGATCGATGTCAGGCATCTCGCCCTTGCCGTAGTCGATGCTGGCGTACTTGCGCAGCTTCTCCAGGGAGTGGAAAGCCTCGATGCGACGAATGGTGCCGGACTTGGAGCGCATAACCAGCGAGCGGGTCCACGCGCCGTTACCGCGGTAAGCGACACCGCGCAGCATGTCACCGTTGGTGACACCAGTGGCAACGAAGTAGCAGTTGTCGGATGCGACCAGGTCATCGGTGGTCAGAACACGAGAAAGATCGTGCCCAGCGTCGAGAGCCTTCTTAATTTCGGCCTCATCGCGCGGGTGCAGTTTGCCCTGGATTTCGCCGCCCATACACTTCATGGCGCATGCGGTGATGACACCTTCTGGGGTGCCGCCGACGCCCATCATGATATCGACCGAGTTCGTGTTCTGAGCTGCGGCAACAGCGCCAGCAACGTCACCATCGCCAATCAGTCGAACCTTGGCGCCAGCTTCGCGGATGTCACGAATCATGTCAGCGTGGCGCGGGCGATCCAGCACGACAACAGTGACATCTTCCGGACGCAGCCCCTTGGCCTTAGCAACGACCTTGATGTTGTGCTCAACTGGAGCCTCGATGTCAATCTTGCCGGCAGCCTCCGGGCCAACAGCAATCTTATCCATGTAGAACACAGCCGACGGGTCGTACATGGAGCCGCGGTCTGCAGCAGCAAGAACAGCGATAGAGTTCGGGCGGCCCTCTGCCATCAGAGTCGTGCCGTCAATCGGGTCAACCGCGATGTCAACGGCCGGGCCTTGGCCGTTGCCGACCTTTTCGCCGTTGAACAGCATCGGGGCTTCGTCCTTTTCGCCCTCGCCAATAACAACGACACCGTTCATAGCCACGGTGTTGATGAGCTGACGCATGGCATCGACGGCAGCGCCGTCGCCCTTTTCCTTCTGACCACGACCGACCCACTGACCAGCTGCCAGTGCAGCGGACTCAGTAACTCGGACGAGCTCCATCGCAAGGTTGCGATCTGGTGCTTCAGGATTCGAGGCGTTCATTGACTTCTGGCCCTTCCGTGGTTTTTGAGAACTCTTTTGAGGTTTGAGAATGTGCTGGGAGACGCCACGCCAGGAAACTGGGGTTTAGCGTTGCAACAATTTCTATTGATTGATGTTTGGCGCATCAGTTTTAGCGCCTTTGCATCTGTTACTAGTGTTCCACCTTTTTGGTGTTCGGGGGTGGACGCAGCGCCAAAGTGGGGGGAGTTTCAGGGCTAAACCCCCACATCACGCGGTTATCAAAAGTTTGTTCCGGCGTCAGTTCGCTTGACGACGTCGACAGCGTCCGTCATCAAGTATTGCTAGCTGCAGCTGTGCGGGTGCGAATGATGACTAGGTTCGTTGCGGGGCCTTTGGCATACTTGAGCGCGTGGCGAATGAGAAACCTAGGATTTTGCAGGACAGTCGAGACATGATTCTCACCCTCGTGGTGATGTTTCTTGCGGTGGCTGTCACCATTGGCTTTACCGGCCTGTGCAGTTTTAACCCCGGGAAGCCGGAAAACGGTCCGGTGCACGAAGTCGATGCTGCCCCATTCGTGAACGTGGAGGCTCGGCGCGTGGACTATCCAGTTCGCCTGCCGAAGGTGCCTGAGGGCTGGACTTCAAACTCGACCCGCGCGGGTATGGCGGCGGGGAAGCAGACGACCATTATTGGCTATGTCACCGCTAGCGGAGCATTCATTCAGGTCACGCAAACAGATGCGGAAGCAGGTCAGCTGCCGGATGATGGTAAGAACCGTCTCCGGGACGGTACTACTGACGTGGAAGGTACAACCTGGACTAAGTATGAGCCGGCTGAGGACAACGTGCGTCGCGTATGGGTTGGGGACCTCGGTGACTCCCGCGCAATTATCGAGGGCACTGCCAACGACGAGGAGTTCACACAGTTGGCAGCGGCTATGCAGAAGGCCGAGCCAATCGATCCGGACGCGACAATGCCGGATTCGTCACAGCCGCAGCCGACTGCGTCCGAGATGCCGTCGGCACCAGCAAAGTAGGCCGAGTCGAGCACTCACCTGGAGTGGTAATCCCGACTAGAGCCATAAAATAGCTGAACTCAGCTATCAGCGAAGAGACGAGAAACGATATGAACCGACGATCGTTTCTCGTCTCTTTTTAGTCCTCATCGCCCACATTCTCGGCAGAAGCCGAGACATCCTGATTCTTGCTGGCCAAGGCGGCTTCAACCTTTGCCCGGGCGCCAGCCAAATGCTCCTCGCAGCGGCGGGCCAGCGCCTCGCCTCGCTCCCACAGCGCCAGGGATTCATCCAGGCTCATCTGTCCGAGTTCTAGGAGCTTGACGGTCTCGACGAGTGCATCTCGCGCCTGCTCGTAGCTCAGGTTCCCAACCGGTACCTGTTCCTCCGAAGAGGGAGCCTGACCCGCGCCGAAAACATTGTCATTCATTAGCGAATACGTCCTTCACATTTAGTAGTTAAAGCTTCAAGGTTGGAAAAGTCAGTGCTTATTAATTCGCCGGCTTCGTAGCTAGCGTCGCTGCAGAGATGGAGCCGTCACTGACGCGAATTCGCAGTTGGGAACCCATCGGAGCATCTGCAATAGAGGTCACAATCTGTGGTTCTGGCTGAGTAGCCGATTGTGCCTGCACGATGGCATAGCCGCGAGCGAGTGTGGCAGAGGGGCCAAGTGCTGAGACCTTGCCGCGCAATCCCGATACCGCTGCTTCCTCGCGTTCCAGACTGCGGTGAATGAGAAAACGCAGCCGATCCACCTGCGCCGTGACAAACTCTTCACGCACGTGGATGGGAGTGAGCGGATCGCGCAGTACCGGCCGCGACGTCAAATCCCGCAGGGTCGCTACTTCACGGTCAACCCATCGCCGCAGAGATGCTGAGGAGCGCTCACGCAGCTGTGCAATTAGGCGGCGTTCCTCAGCAGCATCGGGCACTGTTTTCTTCGCTGCATCCGTAGGTGTGGCAGCACGTAAATCAGCGACGTAATCCAACAGCGGAGTATCCGGCTCGTGTCCAATCGCAGAAACCACCGGTGTTGTCGCCTTACTCACCGCACGAATCAGCGCCTCATCTGAAAAGGGCAGCAAATCTTCGACGCTGCCACCGCCACGGGCGACGATGATGACATCGACCTCCGGGTCGGCGTCGAGCTGTGCCAGAGCCTCAATAATCTCCGGAACAGCCTTGGCTCCCTGCACAATTGTGTTGATTACCCGGAAATCCACCTCAGGCCAGCGGGCACCCGCAACCGAAAGCACATCGCGTTCAGCTGCCGAACCGCGACCGGTAATCAACCCGATCTTGTTGGGGAGGTAGGGCAGAGGGCGTTTCAGCCGTGAATCAAAAAGGCCTTCCGCCGCTAGCGCCTGGCGCAGCTGTTCCAGCCGTGCCAATAGTTGCCCCAAACCTACGGGCCTCCACTCCGTAGCCCACAGGGAAAACTGCCCCCGCCCGGCATAAAACGCAGGCTTACCCAAAACCACTACGCGGTCGCCGTTGCGCAACGGATTATTACGCAGTGCCGCAGTAGAACAAGTCACCGACACCGAAAACTCCGCGGAGGTGTCACGCAGAGTGATGTAGGAGAGCTTCCAACTCGGCTTGGAGTTGACCTGGGCGATTTCCCCCTCGACCCAAATCTGTCCAAGGCGCTCAATATAGTCCTTGACTAACTGGTTCAGGCGCCGAACCTGAACCGGTTTCTCGGCCGACGTTTCCAATTTCGACATACATCAACACTTACACGATGGGGGCGGATTACCCTGCTAATAAACGCAGGTTGCCCACAGGCTAAATTTGCCTGTGGGCAACTGTGACGGTAAAAGTGCAAGCCCGAGCTACTTGCGGTAACGAGACCTGCTATCGCGGCCGGTTATCCGCTCCTGGCGAGGGCGCTGCTGTCGCGGTGGCCACTCCTCGGTGCGGCGGTGGTTGCCCACTTGGCGTGCGGGGCTCTGTTGAGACTTTTCGGACGGAGACTCCGGTGAAGACTGTTCTCCCCACATCCGTGCCGTTCCTTCAGTTTGACGACGGGGAAACTCTGGCGTTGGCCGCTGCGGTGCGTTTGGCCTTTCAATCGGACGACGAGGCTGCTGTCTAGTCGAGTTCGGCGAAGTGGAATCCTGAGTGAACTGCGCCTGCCCCGGATGCGGGCGAGACTGCCAACGGGAGGTTGGCTGCTGAGCCCGCTGTGCGAAATTCGAGCGCTGCTGGGCACGCTCCCCAGAACGGTCAACTGGTCGCTTATGCAGTTGCTCGGCGTTGCGCGATGCCGAGTTGGCGTTCGCTGCAGGTCGGGCACCAGAACGAGAAGTCTCCTGCCGAGAGCGTGCAGCTTGCTGGCGCGCCTGGCGGCGAGCTTCGGCATCTCGGATAATGTCCGCAGCGGGACGTCGTGAAGCAGGACGTTCCTGGGTGCGAGAGGCGACCCGGCGATCAGATTCGGCGAGACGACGGCGAACCTGAGAGCTGGATTCGACAGCGGCTTCGTCACGGTGCTGGCGTTGTTTAGCGACCTTGCGCTGGGTGTTGAGGGATTTCTCCTGGGTGCGGGTGATTTCGAGGTAACGCCACACTGCGATGATGACACAGATAATCATCAAGACCAGCAGCCACGGGAACTGCTGGATGATGGGATATGCCGAGGTCACCAGGCGAGCGCGTTTAGAGGTTGTCGCGGTCGCGCCACCATTTTCAGGATCGGCGAGAGAACCGGTAAACCACGCTGTGAAAAAGGTGACAAGCGCGAACAAAATGGGGATTTGAGCGACGGTAACTACCAGACCGCGAGGAACCACCAACAGTGTTCCGGCCACAGCAGCCACGGCAAAAGCAATGAAGTAGGGCTTGCCAATTGAGCCGTTGGGAACAGAAAAGAGCAAACCAATAACGCCGGCCAGAAGCATCAGCAACGGCGGCACAAACATCGGCACGCGTGGAAGCAGGGGTTTGTTCCCACTGCCTTTACGGGTTATTGCTGATCTGTTCGACACGAATGCGTATCCTACCGGTTATTAGTGGTAAAAACGGGCAAGCCCTGTATATAGGCTCGCCCGTGTCTTGGAATCTGGCCTTACTTGTTTTTCTTAGAGAAAGACCCGGAGACTACTTCACTGATCTTGTGGAAGGCCTTGGTCATCGTTCCCTCTTCCTGCTTGGTCGGGCCAGCATCGGAGGAAACCTGACCGGCGGTGCGAGCATCTGCCTTCACAGCGCTCTCTGCAGAGCTGTCGGAGTCATCACCGCCCAGGCGGAACGAAGCCAGTCGGTCGCGCATCGCACGGCCGGCAGCTTCAATTTGAATACCCGAAATCGATCCGGCGTCCGTGGCGAACTCGATGTCCTTTGCGGTCTTGTCGCCCGTACGCAAATCTGTGAGGTCGCCGAGGTAGCGGAACCAGACTGCGACGACTGCGGTGACTGGCACCGCCAGGAAGGCGCCGATGATGCCGAAGATACCGCCACCGAGCAGAACGACCAGCAGGACGATTGCGGCGTGCAAGTCCATAGCCTTGGCTTGCAGGATTGGGGAGAGGATGTTGCCCTCGATTTGCTGGACAGCAATGATGATGAGCAATACGAGGATTGCTGTAGTCAGGCCGTTGGCGACGAGTGCGACTACCACTGCAATGAAGCCGGCGGTGAACGCACCGACAATAGGAATGAAGCCAGCGAAGAAAGTCACCACGGCCAGAACCATTGCCAGCGGCACATTCAAAATTGCAAGACCGGCACCGATGAAGACCGCGTCGATAAGCGAAACGATAGCCTGCGTGCGGATGTAGCCCGACAGCGTGTTCCAAGAGCGGGTGAGCACCTCCGTGAGGTGCCAGCCGAGACGACGTCCGGTCAGGCGGCGGAGCCATGGCAGGAAGTCCTGGCCGTCCTTGATGAAGAAGAACGTCAGAACCAACATTGCCATCAAGGTTACGGCGGCCGAGGAGACCACCGAGATGCCTTGGAAGACTGTGTTGGCGATATCGCCGGAGCGCTCCTGAAGCCATGTGGACCCCTGGTCCAGAGCATCGAGAATCTGCTCATCCTTGACGTTAAATGGCGGGGCCTGAATGATGTTCTGGACTTCTTGAATGCCGTCGGTGAACTGACGACGCAATTCTGGGAACTGCGACTGCACAGTCGGGGCGAGGAACGCGACAACGCCGCCAAGCACTGCCACCGCGCCTAGGATGACCGTCAGTGCGGCGAGTGCGCGGGGCCAGCGGTGCTTCATCAGGAACACTGCGGGCGGAGCCAGCACCGTGGAGACAATCAGGGCCAACAGAATCGGCAGAACGCCAGCCCAAATCTTTCCCAGAATCATAGCGCTGACGTACAGCGCCGCTGCGGTGATGAGGAAACGCAGGCACCAACCTGCGAACCACCGGGCGCCCTCGCCAATGACATCGGCGCGGTCGATGGACTCGGAGTCATTTTCGCTCATAAGCTCATCGAGATTCTCAGCATCTTCCGGCAAATCCGGTTGCGTTACCGCTGACTTATGGGCGTCGGAGGGGATAGACAGAGACTGTTCTACACGCAGAGGCTCCGATCCCATTACGTGATCGATAGCGTCTTTTTCGGACTGCGCAGTCCACTCTTCGCCTTCATTGGGTTTATTGCTCACATATTCATTATGGGGGTTCGGAGGGGATAGCGGGCAACTTCACGAAGTTAGGGCGAGTTCAAATCTGTCTCCCCAAGCCCGTAAGATGGGCAATGTGAGTCTTACACTTGGAATCGTCGGTCTGCCCAATGTCGGAAAGTCAACCCTGTTTAACGCCTTGACACGCAACGATGTGCTGGCTGCGAATTATCCGTTCGCCACCATCGAGCCGAACGTCGGCGTTGTGGAGCTTCCCGATCCCCGTTTGAATAAGCTCGCCGAAATTTACGGCTCCGAGCGTATTCTTCCGGCTACGGTGTCGTTTGTGGACATCGCCGGCATCGTCAAGGGTGCATCGGAGGGCGAAGGTCTAGGTAACAAGTTCCTCGCCAACATCCGCGAGGCTGACGCTATCTGTCAGGTCGTCCGTGTCTTCAATGATGATGACGTTGTGCATGTCGACGGCAAGGTTGACCCGGCCTCTGACATCGGTGTGATTGAAACCGAGCTCATCCTGGCTGATATCCAGACTATTGAGAAGGCGCTGCCGCGTCTGGAAAAGGAAGCCAAGAAGGATAAGGAAAAGGTCGGTGAGGTTGAAGCCGTCAAGCAGGCTCTTGCCGTACTGGAAGAAGGGCGCACTCTCTTCGCTGCTTCCGATGATGTGAAGCTCTCCGCTCTGCGCGAGCTGCACTTGCTCACCGCAAAGCCGTTCCTCTACGTCTTCAACGCTGACGAGGAAGTGCTTGCCGACGAGGACCGCCGCGCGGATCTGGCCGCTGCTGTGGAACCGGCGGACTGTGTGTTCCTCGACGCCAAGGCTGAGTCGGACCTTCTGGAGCTGGATGAGGAATCCCGCAATGAGCTCCTGGCTGAAATTGGCCAGACCGAGCCGGGTCTGCATTCGCTTGCTCGCGCTGGTTTCCGCACTCTTGGTCTGCAGACTTACCTGACCGCTGGCCCGAAGGAGTCTCGCGCCTGGACCATTCCGAAGGGTGCTACGGCCCCGCAGGCTGCCGGCGTGATTCACACTGACTTTGAGCGTGGCTTCATTAAGGCTGAAATTGTGTCCTTCAGTGATCTGGTCGAGGCCGGTTCGATTGCCGAGGCAAAGGCTAAGGGGAAGGTCCGCCAGGAGGGCAAGGACTACATCATGCACGACGGCGACGTGGTGGAGTTTCGTTTCAATGTAACCTGAGGCGCGCTAGTGTTAGCGGCATGACAACACGTGCTGCTATTTACCTCCGTATCTCGCTCGATGCTGCCATGGACGGCCTCGCCATCGACCGGCAGCGCCAGGACTGCGAAGCCCTTGCCGAGCAACGCGGCTGGGACGTCGTGCATACCTACGTCGATCAGTCGATCTCCGCGTCGAAGAAGGACGTGGACCGCCCCGACTACGACGCGATGGTGGCGTCCTTTGAGCGCGGCGAGATCGACGCGATCATTTGCTGGGACCTCGCTGGACAGTCCGATCGGTCGGACAGAATTACTCCCGCACCCCAGCGTAATCAGGGGTGCACCTTAAAAACATTCGGAGGTGGGGGTAACTCCCCCTCGTTGCCCAGAGACAAAATACGCCAGTGGCGTCTGTATGACGCCCCGAAGGTAGGACAAATTCCAATCCAGAGAGGTCTTGCACTGTTGCGGTGCGGTTGTCTTCTTTCTCACCGTATTGGACCCTGCGAAATTAATTGGATACGATAGGCCCATGTTGATTTCAGGTTCCGTTTTCATGCGGCCGCCCACCAGCCGCTAAGGCGGTTTTCTCCCTCCCGCAGGTTAGAAACCGCTCCGGTCCTTTAGCCGGGCGGCTATTTGTCATGCCCGGCTCCCTTTCAAATCCAAGGAGCACACCTGATGTCTGCATACGGACACGGCCGTCACGAGCATGGCCAAAATTTTCTCACCAACCACAAGATCATCAACTCCATCATCGACCTTGTGAAACAAACCTCCGGCCCCATCATTGAGATCGGGCCAGGAAGCGGTGCCCTCACTCACCCGATGGCCCACTTGGGGAGGGCGATAACGGCAGTTGAGGTAGACGCAAAACTAGCTGCCAAACTCACAAAAAAGACCGCCTCGGCGGCGGTCGAAGTGGTCCATGATGATTTCCTTAACTTCCGGTTACCCGCCACTCCCTGCGTCATTGTGGGAAACATTCCCTTTCACCTCACCACTGCCATTCTTCGAAAGTTGCTGCATGCGCCGGCATGGACTGACGCTGTACTCCTCATGCAGTGGGAAGTCGCTCGCCGCCGGGCCGGGGTAGGTGCAAGCACGATGATGACAGCTCAGTGGTCCCCATGGTTCACGTTTCACCTTGGTTCCCGAGTACCAAGGTCTGCTTTCCGGCCACAGCCAAACGTTGACGGGGGGATCTTAGTGATCCGCCGGGTGGGTGACCCGAAGATCCCGATAGAGCAACGCAAAGCCTTTCAGGCGATGGTGCACACCGTTTTCACCGCCCGGGGACGCGGGATAGGGGAAATTCTCCGAAGGGCAGGGTTGTTTTCATCACGTTCAGAGACACAATCATGGTTGCGCTCGCGAGGAATCGACCCCGCAACCCTACCTCCCAGATTGCACACCAGCGACTGGATCGATCTCTTCCAGGTGACTGGTTCCTCTTCACCGCGCCATCGGCCCATTTCACAATCGGGAAGTAGTCAACGCCCTCCTCAACGGAAAAATCGAGGCCGGCGGCGGTAATCCCCCCACCACCAAAACCGAAATCCACCAGTAGTAGTGAACGACCCATGTTCGTCTACCGTGAGCCGCGTTATGGCAGTGACGTGTTCTCGTCGGGCACAGTCATAGTTCCCGGCGTTGCCAGCGACAGGGTTCTACACCCAGCAGCGGGACCGATCAAAATCACCCGCACGGGGAACGACCCTGCTGGTGGTTTCGATTTTGATGAAAGCGAGGAGACATAGCCCCTCGCCAACTCCCCGTAGCTGGCGAACAGTAGCTCCTGGCGCTGGCGCTCGTTGGTGAGTTTGCGTGCCACATCGAAAGCCTTATCGACTTCCCGGTCCAAGTTGTTGTGGGCCTTGAGCAGAATTGGGTCCATCGATAACGGGTTGTAGTGCTCCGCGAGTGACCGCTGGGGGTGCCGCTCGCGTGCCCGCAGCACCAACTGTCCAGCGTCGATGATTCGCTGCTGCGCCTTCTCATCTAGTTCACACAGAGCTGGTCCGCAGTTGTAGCTCCCGATGTACTCCGAAAAACGGAAAAAATAAATAGTGGGGATACATCAACCTTCCACTTTCCATTCTTCCGGCTCAGAGTATTGAGGGGTCTGGGACCGGGTCCGTAAACCCTTTATGTTTTTCGCGCACAGCGGTTTTTAGCGACGCACCCTATAGGTTTTCCGCAGAACCTATATGTGTTTCTGTGCACCCCCATATGTTGTCTGTTTCTAGCGGTATTTCGTTGCTACTTCCGCACTTGCGAATAAAATGGTTATTTATCGCCGACACTCCGTGGAGTTCAAATTTAACGTGTAGCGTTATTGACGCTTCGCGTTATGGGGGATAGGGTGAAGCATGATCCAGTCGTTCGCTGACAAGGACACTGAGCGTTTGTGGAATCGAGAGCGAGTTCGCTCGATCGATTCCCGCATTCACTCAGTAGCGCTGCGCAAGCTTCGCCAGCTTGGGTACACGCAGACTCTTGATGAGTTACGGATTCCCCCGGGAAACCGGCTCGAGGCGTTGAAAGGTGATCGGCGGGGTCAGTTCAGCATTCGAATCAACGACCAGTGGCGGATCTGTTTTCGTTGGTCCGCCGCGGGGCCAGAGGAGGTTGAGATCGTTGACTACCACTGACAAGCTCCCTCCGGTTCACCCCGGTGAGATCCTCATGGAGGACTTTCTCAAGGAAATGGGGATCACCCAGCACAAGCTCGCAGTCTCCATCGGCGTTCCGCCCCGCCGGATCAACGAAATTGTTCACGGTAAGCGGGCTGTAACCGCGGACACTGCTCTTCGCTTGGCTAAGTTCTTCGGAATGAGCCCCCAGTTCTGGCTCGGGTTACAGACTCAATATGACTTGGACGTTGCGGAAGACAAGATCCTCTCGGAAATCGAGCGGATTCAACCGGTCCAAGCTGTCTCAGCGTAGCGGTTACCCGAACCAGGTCCGTCAGCGTGAGGATATGCATGCGGATGGTTCGAACTAGGGAATTTGGGGCCGCCGTCGCGTGGACTTGAGTTCCGAGCGCCGCTTTTTCGCTTCGAGACGGCGTCGCACCGAGCTCCGCGTCGGCTTGGTCCTGCGCCGCGGGGGAGGAGGCGGAGCGAGCGCCTCGCGCAAGAGGGCGGCCATGCGTTCGCGTGCCTCGGCGCGGTTGCGTACCTGCAATCGCTGGGTCGATGCGGTAACGGTAAGGACGGTGCCGTCTAGGCGGTGCTCGTGGTTGTGGAGGACGCGGCGACGCTGGGCGTCGGAAAGCGATGAGCACGTAGCGATATCGACGGAAAGCTGCACTTTGCTGTCCGTAGTATTGACGCCTTGGCCGCCTGGTCCCGACGACTTCGCGAACCGCTCCGTCAGGTCGGCGGCGACGATGACCAGACCCCCGGGGATCCCTGGGCCAGGCGCGATGGTCAGGTCGTTCATACCGCCCAGCTTAGTTAGAGTTGTTTCCGGATCAGACCCGCCGTGCGAGATCAGGGTAGTGTACGACCACGCCGTCACCGTCGACCTCCAACTCGACGTCGACTCCCCGTGTTCCGCTTTTGTATCGGACAGTTTCAGCATCGACGGAGCTGTAGTACTGGTCTGATGCGATCACCTGGAGGGACGGTATATCAATCCAAGCCATGATCAGCTGCGTTTTCGGGACCTGAGTCTCAAGCAGCGTCAAGCGACGAATAGGCATTGTGTTGGTGAGAGGGCACAGACCGAGATCGCAATCGAGTGCGGCTTTCAGGTCGGCTGACTGGACGATACCGGGGGAGGGCAGATCTTCAGGCTGGGCGCCCTCTTCATTGGTTTCCGCCGACCACACGCCTTGCTCGGACCTAAACAGCTCGAGGCTTCGCCCCCATCCGTCGCCTTCAACGTTCACCGACACACGTTCGGTCACCCAGTTCTCCGCGGCGCGCAGCTCCCACGTGGCCTTGTATCCATCGCCGTATTGCACTCCGGAAGCGGTCAAACCGGCTCCTAAAAAATGAACTGCGGCCTCGTTCCGGATGAGGGGAGTCTTGACATGCTCCCACTTATACGTGCGCTCCATGGTGAGGATTTTACCACGCTTGATGGTGCGAAAAGGCAGGTAGCTTTCGACTGAAACTCGGTCGAGTTCAAATTCAACGTTTAACGCGGGCAGCCGCCGCCGGATTCTCGGTGGCGATTCCGGCCCGAACCTCGGGGACATTCTCGCGCTTCCTCATCTACGTGAGCTCCGCGATTCCGGCCAGCTCACCGCTGCCCCCATCTTCGATAGTTTGAGCGAGCTCGACCACGACCATCTGATCTGGTGCACTGGTTTCCGTCCGGCCCTCGGCCCATTCCGCCACCTCATGCGCGACCGCGAAACCGCGGTGAAGAATCTCCATCTAGTTGGTTACGGCAACTGGACCGGCGACGGTTCGGCAACCCTGATAGGTGTCGGGTCCTTTTGCTAAATACGCTGCCTAGGTAGTCGCGGGTCGTGTCGATGAAGCGCGGCATCAAAAGTTTTGAGACGACGCTTGGTCCCTGAGCAGCTCGATCCTTCAAAGATCCGCGCTGGAGAGCCAGCGCGCTGGGCGAAGGTGCGCCTCAGCGCTTCGCTCGCGCAGCCCGCAGGCCGTTCAAGATCACGATAACTTCAGCGACCTCGTGAACCAATACGACGGCGGCCAGACCCAGCACGCCGCTGATCGCCAGCGGCATCAACACGATGATGATGGCCAGAGACAGCACGATGTTCTGGTTAATAATCCTGCTGCCTCGACGGGCGTGCTGCAGCGCCTGCGGGATCAACCGGAGGTCGTGGCCGGTGAAGGCGACGTCAGCGGACTCGATTGCGGCATCAGAGCCGGTCGCTCCCATTGCTATGCCCACCGTCGCGCCCGCCAGCGCAGGAGCGTCGTTGATGCCGTCGCCAATCATCGCCGTCGGCGTCTTGGAGGAGAGCTCGGCGACGATGCTTGCCTTGTCCTCCGGGCGCAGCTCAGCGCGCACATCGTCGATTCGGGCGATTTCAGCCAGAGCCCGGGCGGTGCGAGCGTTATCGCCGGTGAGCATGCTCACTTCCACGCCGTTGGCGTGCAGGGTCTGCACAGCTTCGGGTACCTCGGGCCGCAGCTCGTCGCGGACCCCGATCGCCCCGGCGAGAGCGTCATCGACGGTGACAAGGACGCAGGTCTGGCCCTCGGACTCCATGCGCTCAACGTCTGCCTTCAGTGGCCCGGCGTCGATCCACCGGGGACTGCCCACAAGTACCCGTCGACCTTCGACGGTGCCGCCGATGCCATGCCCGGCTTCCTCGCTGATGTCCAAGGCAGCGGGCGCTTCGGGCCCCGCTGCCGCGATCGCAGCGGCGAGGGGGTGCGTCGATTGCTGCTCAACTGCCGCCGCGAAAGCAAGCACCTGAGCCCGATCGAATCCGTCTGCCGGGACCACGTCGGTAACCTCGGGCTGGTTGCGGGTAAGGGTTCCGGTCTTGTCCACCGCCAGGTGGCGGATGCCGCCGAGTCGCTCGAACGCCGCGCCGGATTTGATGACCACGCCGAACTGGCTGGCCGCGCCGATCGCGGCCACGACCGTCAGCGGCACCGAGATTGCCAGCGCACACGGCGATGCTGCGACCAGGACCACCAACGCGCGGGTGATCCACGTCTCGGGGTCGCCCAGCAGCGAGCCAATCACGCCGACCAGCACCGCCAGGATCATCACCCCGGGCACTAGGGGTTGGGCAATCCGGTCGGCGATCCGGGCGCGGTCGCCCTTTTCCGCCTGCGCCTGCTCGACCAGGTCCACGAGTGTGGTCAGCGAGTTGTCCGTTCCAGCTGCGGTCGTCTCGACCTCCAGCACGCCGGCGGAGTTGATTGCTCCCGCGGGCACCTCGTCGCCGGGCGCAACCTCCTCCGGAATGGATTCTCCGGTGATCGCTGAGGTGTCAAGGCTGGAGCGCCCAGACCGAATGATGCCGTCCGTGGCGATCCGCTCTCCGGGGCGCACGAGCATCAGCTCGCCAGCCACGAGATCCTTCGCTGCGACCTCGACCGTCGTACCGTCGCGCAGCACCGTCGCGGTCTGCGGTACCAATTTCAACAGTGCCCGCAGTCCGCCCTGGGCCCGGTCCATCGCCTTGTCTTCCAGTGCCTCGGCGATCGAGTACAGGAACGCTAGCGCCGCCGCCTCTCCGACGTAACCGAGGATTACCGCGCCGACCGCGCTGATCGTCATCAGCAAACCAATGCCGAGCTTGCGCTTCGTGGCAAGGTTCCGGATAGCGCCGGGCGTGAACGTATACGCCCCTAGCAGCAGGCCGATCCAGAACAGAACTGTCGCGGGTGTCTCTAGTCCGGACCAGTCCAGCGCCAGACCTATGCAGAGGGCTACGCCGGAGAAGATCGGCAGTAGCAACTCGGGGTCCTTCCACCATGGCCGATCGAGATCTTCGATCTCCGTGGCTGGTTCGTGTTCGCATCCACATGCTGAACTCATGCGTCCGCTCCTTTTCCGTCGCAGCCGGGCACCGAGCACTCAGGGTCGATGCACGGGGCGTTTTCGTCGACAGCCAACGTCGCGTTCACTAGTGCGTTGAGCGCTGTCGCGAGGTGCGGATCGGCGATTTCGTAGCGTGTCTTGCGGCCCTCCGGCTCGGCGACGACGATGCCGCAGTCACGCAAGCAGGTCAGGTGGTTCGAGACGTTCGAGCGGGTCAGGTCCAGGTCGCGCGAAAGCACGGCCGGGTAGCTCGGGCCGTCGAGTAGGGTGATCAGGATTCTGGAGCGCGTCGGATCCGCCATGGCCCGGCCGAGCCGGTTCATGACGTCGAGGCGTGAAGCAATAGTCAGCATATACTGAACTATACAGCAATTACTGAACTATTCAACACGCACTGAACTGACATTGAAGCGAAGAGCTTGCGAACTGCAGGAATTAGTCGATGAGATAGCCGGTAACTGGGCCTTCGTGATTCGGCTGCCAACCCAACGCGGGGGCGACATGCGTGGCGAAGTTGTCCAAGATCTTCACGTTGACGTCGACGCCATCCCGGTGGGGATGGTGATGAGCAGGGTGTCGGCGGACATGACGGCGGCGTCGGCTTTGAGCTGCTCAATGAGTTTGTCCGGCTCGGCGGCATAGGTGCGGCCGAAGGTGGAGGCGCCGACGTCGGGAAGCATGCCCACCTGATCGGAGCCGGAGGCCTGCATGCCGAACAACTGCATGTCCGCGCCGTCGACGATGGGGAAGATAGAGCGGGACACCGACACGCGCGGCGTCCAATCGTGGCCCGCCTTCTTCCACGCGGCGCGATAGCGGCTGATCTGATCCGCCTGGATTTCGCCCAGAGTCTCGGCGGTGGTCTCGGAGACCAGGGTGGAGGACATCAGGTTGAGCCCGTCCTTGGCGGTTTGCTCGGCAGAAGCGTGGGTGCCGGAGCCGTAGAAAATATGCTTACGCAGCTCGGGCGCCATGGGGAAGACCGGCAGGGCGGAGCCGGGTTGGAATATGTTGGGGTACTGCCGGTCCAGCGGTGCGGCGGTGGCGAATCCGTTGCCGTCCACTGCAGCCATGAACGCCTCGAGGTGGGCTCGCGCCACGTCCGCGCCGTTGGGCGCTTTACCCCAGTAGCCGAAGGCCTCCCAGCCGCGGTCAGCCACCTCGGGGGCGCCGCGCGAGATGCCCAGGGCCACGCGGCCACCGGAAATTTGGTACAGCGACGCGGCCTCTTCGGCGAGGTAGAGCGGGTTTTCATAGCGCATGTCGATGACACCGGTGCCCACCTCGATGTGTTTGGTAGTGGCCGCGACAGCACCCAGCAGCGGCATCGGGGCGGAGGCCTGCGGCGCGAAGTGGTGGACACGAAAGGACGCGTTGTTCACGCCGATTTCGTCCGCAGCCTGGGTGATCTCCAGATGAGTCTTGGCGATCTTTTCTGCAGATGGCCCGCGCTAGCTGCCGAAGGCGTAATGCCCGAAGCTTAAGAAGCCGAACGCTTTCATTGGATAACACTCCTTTTGATGGTGTTAACGAGAGGGGGTAACTTTGCAACGAGATGCCGTGGAGTTCAAGCTCGACGTCTAGGGCCGTGGCAAGTCGGTAGTACGTTTTTCGATTCGACGCTTTGGGGCACACTACCGGGGTTGCCGGTGCTCTTCTTAGATTGCGCGGTTCAGATTTCCTAACCTAAAGCTCGTTTGAGCGTGCTATCCGCTGGTGTGCCTCCGATGCTGCTGCTCATAAGGTGGTGGGCGCTCCATGAATACAAGGCGTAAGTCGCGCCTTAGGTCAGGCCGAGGAGGATGCCGTGGCTCACTGGGTCGTAGTCCGAGTTTCCGCACCCACTGGCCTCTGGTGTACGCGCTAGCCCCGCTCGGGGTAGCGCACGAGGAGATCGTTGCCGATGACTGCGCCGTCGTTGAGCGTTGCCTCGCTCACCTTCGCCCCGGCTGCACCCAGACCCATAATGTGGCCAACCTCGTCACCGTGGGCGATGAGGTGGTCGGCGATGATACGCCGGTGGCAGCGCCACCACACCGCCTCGGCGCACATGATTGCGGTGGGGGTTTCCGCGGCGTTCGCCCGTAGCTGCGAGATTGCGTCGGAGAACTCCTCGCCCAGCGCATGGTCGGCGTAATTGTGGAAGCTGCGGTTACGCCAGTTGCCGTTAACCTCAAACGGCACCGAGTGGGACACGTTGCGCCGCCCGGTGAGGCCCTCGCTTCTGCTGTAAGTGATGCCACATGTAGGAAGGTGTTCGGCAAGGTAGTCGCCGTTGAACCACGGGTACTTCCTGGATCCGGGCAGCTTGCGCACATCCACGATGGATGCCACACCGGCAGCTTTGATCATTTCAGCGAAGTCCTCGAACTCGAGGTTGGAGTGGCCCACGGTGAAAATGCGCATGTCGCCAATGCTACGCGCCAAGCGGTTACACCCACATCGGCTTCACGAATGAGAAGGTGACTTTGCAACGACACGTCGTGGAGTTTAAGTGCAACGTGTAAAGGTTTTTCAAGCATCGCGCGATGGGGACGTGGACCCACGATTGCAGGGTCGACTGCGACGGAGTGACCATTGTCTGGCTCAGCCAAGCTATTGACTCTGCGATGCTGCGGGTGCGCCATCAGACTCTTCGTGCTGAATGCGTGAGGCATGCAGTCGGGCGTGGGCGATGGCGTCAGGGGTGTTGTCGAAGACGTGATTCTCGTGTGCAAGCTGGTCGAATACGCCGAGTTCGCGCAACACCGGAAAATGTTCGGGCTTCGTGGCTGCGAGCAGGACTCTGGTACCGCGGCGTTCGAGGCGCCCGATTGTGTCGGCGAGCATCTGGGCGCCGGTGGCATCGATCGTCGTGACGTAGCGCATGCGGAGTACGACAACCTTGACCGACGAGGCATCAGCGAGCTCGAGGAGGAAATCGTGCGCTGCGCCAAAGAAGAGAGGGCCTTCCATACGGAAGGCGGCGATGTGCTCGTCGAGGAGCTCGCGTTCCTTGTCGCGGTGGTCTCCCTCGTCTAGTGGGGCGGCTTCCAACACCGCAGTGCGGGCGGTCTCGCGCAGTGCGAAGAAGCCCGCCATTACAAGGCCGATGAGTACGGCGACGACAAGGTCGAACACGACGGTGGCGGCAGCTGTGATGAGCAGGGTCGCCCCGTCGCCCTTGGTGGCGCGTATCACCGAGCGGAGGTTCCGCGGGTGGATCATCTGAATCGCAGTGGCGATGAGCACGCCGGCGAGCGCGGCGAGAGGAATCTCGCCCACCCACCGGGCCGCGACGAGCACGGCCACGAGCAGGAGCAGCGAATGGAACACCGCTGCCAGGCGTGTGCCTGCGCCTGCACGCACGTTGACGGCAGTTCGGGCAATCGCGGCGGTTGCGGGAATCCCGCCGAACAGGGGCGCGACGACGTTGGCCACGCCCTGCCCGAAGAGTTCGCGGTCGGGATCGTGCCGGTCGCCGACAGTCATTGCGTCGGCAACCGTCGCAGACAGCAACGATTCCAGCGCACCGAGAGCTGCGACGGCGACCGCTGCAAACAGCAAGGAATCCAGGTGCTCCCACGGAATCTCTGGCCAGCGCGGAGCAGGCAATGTCGACGGGATGTAGCCGATTGTCTTCAGGCCGCTGTCTGCCAGCATGTTGATGGCCGTTGCTGCAGCTACCAACACTAGCGCCGCGGGGAAGCCACTACGGACGCGCGCAGCAAGCACGATTCCAGCCGCTACTGCAAGGGTCATCACGGGCGCCTGCCATGCCGGAGTATCTAACCAAGCATTGATTGAGCCCCACGCCAACCCGAGGACTTTCTCGCCCTCCACGTCAACACCAAGTGCTGCAGGCAGCTGTTGTAAGCCGATGATTAACGCAATACCGGCGGTGAAACCTTCGACGACAGGTAGTGGCATGTACTTCATCGCGCGGCCAGCGCCGGTGAACGCCAGTACGAGCAGCATGAGCCCTGCCAGCACGCCGACGACGAGAACCCCATCGGCACCATGGTTGGCCACGATGGGGATTAACACGACGGTCATTGCGCCGGTCGGGCCGCTTACTTGGACGTTACTACCGCCGAAGATCGCGGCCAGGATACCCGCAACGATGGCCGTCGTAATTCCGGCCGCCGCGCCGACACCGGACGCAACGCCGAAGCCGAGCGCGAGAGGGAGTGCGACGAGGGCCACCATGAGGCCTGCCGAGAGGTCGCGCCCAATCGTCGCGCGGGACCAGTCCGAGCGGCGCGGTGCGAAACGCAGGGCACGAGATTGGAAGCCCACCGTAGAGGCGGCGGAGGAGGGGCGGGTCATGCTACTTTCTTGCTCCTTCAGGGCTCAATGACACTCAAAGGATACACAAGGTATCATCCTCCGACGGCCGCATTCCCGGTTCTGGCCGAGGCCTCATGTCGACGGAATAAAACTTCCTGACCTGGCGGGAGTTCGCTGGAGCGTTGTCGCGGTGCTTGGAGTGACGCGTGTGAGCCGGTGTCCGAAGAGCAGACAGCCCGGGAGAATCGGTACCAGTGCCATACAGTGCGCGACACCACTGCTCATAGGACGGGCCCGACGGCGGGCTGGGGGGGGGCGAGGACCGGCTACCGGATTCGGGCTTTCGCGGCGACGAGCAGCAGGGCGGCATGGTCGACTTCGCCGTTTTTGATCTCGCGATTGAGCTTGTGTAGCACCACGGGGCAGCGCAGGCAGCGGATGCCGGATTTGCAGCACTTCTTCTTCGGCGTCATCGCAGCCAGTTTAAAGGGGTCCTTGCCGGCGAGCTTTTTCGCGGCTTTGGCCTCGGCCTTCGAGTATTCGGGCAGGCGTAGCGAGGTCGTTGCCGCAGCCTTCTTCTTGGCTTTG
This sequence comes from Corynebacterium sp. HMSC075F02, assembly GCF_001838335.1. NCBI lineage: Bacteria > Bacillati > Actinomycetota > Actinomycetes > Mycobacteriales > Corynebacteriaceae > Corynebacterium > Corynebacterium sp. HMSC075F02. The sequence continues at coordinate 95,136 of NZ_KV836307.1, forward strand.
GCGGCGTCCTTCTTCTTGCCCTTGTCGCCTTTCTTGCCCTTGGCCATGCGCGTTCCCTTCGTCGCGAATTTTCCTGAATTAGGTTAGCGTCACCTCATGCGATGTGGGGAGGCGTGGGTGCCTGACGGGTGTAATTGGGTGTTGCTTGACGACGGCTTGCTTGTCGGCCAGTGCCGCAGCGGTAAATGACAGCCAAAGGACGCAAAACCGACCAAAACGACTCAGGTCTGTTTACTGTGACCTGCGGAAATGGCGAGCGGTAGTGAGTTGTTTCGGCGACCAGTACAAACAGTGGAACGCCGCCTTCGATGCAGGTTACTGTGCTGCGCGGAACAAACCGGACAGCAACAAGCCCGCTAGGAGATTGCGAAGCCAGATGCTGGTCCAGGTTTTTCAACGGGCTCGCCAGCCTCGTCGACCATCCAGTCAATTTCCAGCTCCAGCTCGCGCTCGATGCCAGCACGCTTTCGAGAATCGACGACTTCCATCGTGGTATTAAACGATGTCGGCATGGTCATCGTCACCGCGGACTCGCCAGTGCCGAGAGTCATTTCCCCGGCGCGGATGCGAGCTGCCAGCGTCTCCAGTAGATCCGCGAGCTCATCGCGGTTGAAGCTTGCCTTGCTCTTCACCAGCTTTTGATTCTTCGGGGGCGTAATCTTTTTAGGTTTCGGTGCCATGTCTTTACTTACCTTTCCAGCCGTGTCGGTATTTGTGCAGTGCGGAGAATTGGCCGTCACTCCACACTGTCTTTGAAGATGGTCTAGAAAGCTTTCAGGAAGCTTATCCATCTCCATTATCCCAATAAAAGTAGTTATTACCAGGAGAAATAATAAGAGGCTAGAAATGTCTATAGGTAGGTTATAAATTGTGGAAAATCCCTACGCTATGCTCTGGGGTGCAAGGTCCTAAGTGCCTTAGGTGAGGAGCTTTAGTAACGGCGCCCTTGGAAAGTGCTTCAAACGTGTCGACCGACAGCAATAGGGGAGGAGTAAACGTCACATGGTGTCACCCGACAACATCCTGATGTACCTTCTGCCTGAGCAAGAGGCGCAGATTAAAGAGATCTTTGTGCAACTGGCAGAGCGTGGATTCCCGCAGCAGAATCAAAAGCCCCACATCACCGTTACTTTCGCACCGACCATGAGCCCGGAGGTAATCCAACGAGCAGCCGAAATTCTCCCACCGCTGATGCCTGCGGAATTTCGCAGGGTAGGAACGGTGGTGTTCGGGACAAAGAGTAAACAGACTGTCGCATGGTTATTAGAAACAAGCGATGAGCTGGAAGAAGCTGCTCGCGAGATCAGTCGTCTTAACCCTGAAGGTCGCGGCTCCCGCTGGATTCCGCACCTGACTATGGGGCTGCGAATCCCGCGGGATATGGTTCCCGGTTACGTCCGGGCTCTTGATGAACTAACAAGCCCGCACTTCAAAACTCTTAGTGCACCACGCGCTGCGTTCTGGAGTCCCAAAGTGCAGGAATTAACGGAGTTCTAGGGAGACTCCAGTACTTGTGTGCTGCTGTGCCTCAGCGATTACGTCCCCGCTACTTCACAAAAACTGTGGTTTCAGAAAACAGTAGCCTAAGAAGAAAAACTAAGCGGCATCCATAATCTTCTTTGCCTGGGCATCGAAGACCTCCAAGGCGCGCTTCTTTGCCGCTTCCTTGGACTCTGGGGTCGCCTCTGGAATCTGCATGGGATCCGTCGTGTTTTCCATGTTGCCAGCTGATGCATCCGGAGTCGGGGCGGCGGACACCATTACCATTACGCCGTTGACGATGCCGACAATGTCGTAGCTGGTGGCCGTAGTATCCGTGCCACCGGCGTTGATGTTCGCACTGGTCTCGTGTGCAGTGAATTCAGCTGGCTTGACGGAAAGATTTGGCTCCCACTTTTCTCGGTGCAGTTTCATTGTGGTCGTCATGTCCATGTCATTAAACATGTCCTGCATCTCAGGAGAAATCTCCTGACCTTCCATGGAGTCTTTCAGAATGTCGGAAGCATCCATCGTAGCTGTCACGTCGGAGCACTTTTCGAGGCTGTCTTCGTACTTCTGGTACGCATCAGTGTTCTTCAATACTGAGACGCTGACAGCGACGTTCTCTTCCTTAATGTCCGTGTAAGCACCGGCAGCATTCTCCAATTCCTCAGTTGAGTTGGTGAAAGTGGCGCATTCGGCCGGTTCAAATTTCATTGAGTCTTCCGAAAACATCTCCATGGCATCTTTGAACCCGGTGATTTTGTTTCCGGAGAAGTCCACACCTTGAACTTCATTAGTGAGCAGGAGCTGATCTTCGGCTGCAGCTGGAGCTGACCCGTCTGCCTTCGTCATCTTGCTGGTCGACTCTTTGCCTGCCTCGCCACCGGCATTGCTGCTTTCTTCCCCCGAGCCGCATGCGGTGAGCAGGGCGGCGCTTGTACAACCTGCGACGACGGTTGTCGCAATTTTCTTCCACATTCCAGAGCTGCGCTGCTTCATGATTCCTCATTCCATCGAGCTGAATTTCAACAACCTATGCAACCTGCTCAGATGTCCTGAGCCGGAGCCAATATTTTGTGAAAGAAAGAATACAAGAGCTCGCCTCGGCACGCTTCCCAAAAACAAGAATTTCAGTCGCGTCTGCTTTACGACGCTCCGTCGGACCTCACCGCAGACTGTGCAACCTTTGCCACGGGATACGTGGATACCAACGCAACAATCGCACCGAAGATGAAAACGGGCACGAATCCGAATTTCGGTGCTGCGAAAGAAATAACAAAAGGGGCGAAGAAACCAACATAGGTCAGCGAATAGTAAATAGCGGTGGCAGCACCCAACTCGGCTGGCGGTGCGATAATTTGCACTTCGCGGAGGCCGGAGACCATCATCACGCCGTACGCGGCACCGAGAGCCAGGGCAGCGGGGAAAACGCTCCACACATTCTGGGTGAGTGCGACGATGAGGCTGAGCAGCATTCCGACCGTCGTTAAGCCAAGACCGAAAATAGCTGGCGGGATAAAGCTGCTGGAACTGATGCGAGTGACCAGTGGTTGCACCAGAACACCGGTGCCCATCGTAAGGCAGGCGATGAGTCCTGCGAAGGCGATGGGGTAGCGGGATTCGGCGATTGTCGGCAGGACGACGAAGGATGTGCATGCAGCACCGAAGACCCACGGTGCCCAAGCGGCGACTGCCCACAGGAACCTCGGGCTTAGAGTGGCGGAGGAGAAGAACCGTTGCGGAGAGTCGCTGTGCCCTGCCGCCGGTAATCCGCCGGAGGCGTTCCATGTCGGTGGTGCGATAAAAAGCAGCAGTGCGAGATGAACAAGATAGGGGATGACATCAGGGCGCGGGGTGAATTCTGCGACCAACCCGGAAGCCAGGGGGCCGAGGGAGAATCCGGCGGAGAGTGCAACGGTTGCGCGCCGGGCAGAAATTTGAGGTGCGACGGGCGCAATTTCTTTGATCCACGAGGCACCGGCGGCCATTACCATGCCCATCGAAATGCCGATGATAAGACGTCCTACCAGAAGTGATGGGAAGTGGAACCAGATGCCGGTGAGTAGGACGGCTGAGCCAACGGCAGAGGTTATGAGTGCAGGCCGGATGATGGCGCGACGGCCGAGCCGGTCGGAAAGTGGGCCGCAGATGAGTAGCGCGGGGATGAGTCCTGCGACGTAGATGGCGAAGAGAAAGGTGACCTGGGACTGGTTGAGAGCATCGGTTATTCGATACGCGGGCAGGAGTGGTGCGAAGAGGTTGGCTCCAAACGCAACCGCGAACATGCCCAGGGCTACCCGAATCCAGTCTCGTATCACGGTTGCCTCCTGAGGGCTCTCATCTGTGGGGATAGAACAGTGTGGTAACAACAATAGGCCAGCTAGCAAACGCTAGCTGGCCTATTGAGTTACTCGGGTCGTCTACCCAAGTTAGTCGCCCTAGTTATTGGCGGCGCCGAAAAACGCGGTAATCGGCGAGAAGAATCCCTTGGACTTCTTTGACTTCTTAGCTGCCTTTGTCCTGCCAAGAATGCGCTCAGAGATGCGGTCGGTGAGGACACCTACCAGCTTGCCGCTGCGGACGACGGGCAGCTCGCTGAGCGGCCCGTCAATAAGCTGGCGAGCCCTGATTGCAGCTGGATCCTCGGGCTTGACAAAGACCTTCACCGGGGCGCCGACGGTGTTCATGTAGGCATCGCGGTCGGCGTATTCACGTAGTTCCTTCAGCGTAATGTCGCTGGTCAGGTAGCCTTCATCATCGACGAGGAAGACACAGGTATCGTCATCGAGACCAGCGAATTCAGCTGCGTAAGTATTCAGTGCCTCACCGACAGTGATGTCCTCCGGAAGTGCAATGTACGACTCGGTCATATGCATCCCGACGGTGTCGGGGAGGAGGTTGTAGGGGCTGATTGAAGATTTCGGCTTGAAGAAGTTGGCGATGGTGTTCTGTGTCTGTGTCATTTTTGGATCCTTTTCCAGGTATCCCAGCTCCTTTGCTAGGAGGGAATTTCTGTTGATTGATAAATTATGGCTCCCTCGCCTAAGAGCGTTGGCAATGTGATGCCGCAACTAAAGGTGGCCACTTGAGATGGGACCTTGCTTCGAGAGTCTGCCGAAACTCTCGATAAAGTGCAGGGCAGTGGCCTATGTGGATATAGGAGCCTCACCTAACGAGGTTGTTCGCTACGCAAAGGTTAACACAAGGTTACGTACACAGTAAAGAGGAATGAACGAAAAGCTTCCTAAAGGTATCGAAAGCTATATGCCCATGAACTCCTGAATCGCCGGCCATTCGGCATCAGTTTGTGCCTGGCCAAGCTCGTAATTGTGCAGCAACTTCGGACGCCTCCGCTCCGCCTTCGTGATGCTCATGTTATTGGCGTAGAAAACATATGCTTGGCCTTTTCGCTCAAGCTCAGCAGCCCAATCGAGAGATGCATTGTAGCGCTCATGCCTAGTAATAAGAAGCTCTGCCACCATCGGGTTGCTACGGAAAATCTGGCGCAGGAGCTGTGGGCGTGAAGGCGCTGTGCGGCGGAACCCCTTCGGGCGAGTTAGCACGATGAGGAACTTCTTAAAGCCGTCTGCCTCTGCGGCATTAATCGGAATGCCGCCCGATGATCCCAGCGCGCCATCGACGAATGGGATGCCGTCAATATAGGGCATGCGCATGACACCGGGAATTGTTGAGCTGGCGCGGGTGTACTTCATCAACGTAGGCAAATCTGGGATATCGTCCGGCCCCCAGTTGATGGTCTCGCCCGTATCTGCCCGGACAGCAGAAATCCGGTAGGGAGTTGGATTGTTCTTAAAAGTCTCGTAATCCAGTGGCATGGCGCCGTCGGGAAGCCCCGCGTCTTCATAGATGTACTCGGCATCGAAATAGCCGCGTCCGCGCAGCATCGGGCGCCAGCCACTGCTGGCGGGCTGTGCAATGAAGTCAGTGAAACTATTTATAGAGCGCTGGATATCCCGGGAAAGGTAATTGACTACGTGAGAGGCACCGGCGCTTACCCCGCCGACCCAACCGACATCGATGTCCTCGCGAAGTAGTCGTTCGACGAAAGGCGCCGTGTAGCTATTGCGTGTTCCGCCACCTTCGAAGACTAACGCTACATCGCTGACCTGCATTTATATCCCTCCGGTTGTCGTCACGCTATTGCCTATCGGGCGTTACGCTCGTTCAAGACTACCTGAACGCCACTCATTTTAGATTTCGGTTAGCGTAATTCACGGTGCGTCCTGGAGGATGACCGGCAGCAACCCCTCGCCCATATCCGGGTTGGGCAGCACGCCCTCCGGGTCGTAGAACAAAATCTCCTTGCCCTCGTGGCTCAGGCGTCGCATCGCTTCCAGAATCAACGCGCGTCCGACCGGGTTGACAAAGCCAACGCGACTGATGTCGAAGACAACTTCGCTTTCCGACGGGGTGGAAGTTGCCAACCTGTTGAGAACGATTTCGGCCGCAGTGAAATTCACCGGGCCCTGAATCTCGATAATGGAGCGGCCATTGCTGACCCGTGTGCTGCGCAGTGCACGCGAGCCAATGGCTTCGGCATCCATGAGATGAAGGCCTAGGTCTTCGGAGAGCTTCCGGAAGATGGCAATACTGCGGACACTATTGCCGTGGTCGTTCAATCGTGGCGAAAAAGCTGCTAGCCCCGCCTGGCCTGGCAGGGCACCCAATAAGCCGCCGGCGACACCACTCTTGGCGGGAATCCCGACTTCGGTAAACCATTCACCGGCCTCGTCGTACATGCCAGCAATCGCCATCACGGACAATACTTTGCGAACAACCGCGCGGTCGAGCACAGTCTGATTAGTTACCGGGTTAACGCCACCGTTGGCCAACACTGCGGTCATCATAGCGACATCGCGGGTGTTGACCAGTATGGAGCACTGCGCGGTGTAGCCGCGGACAGCATCGAGGGGCGTGGTTTCGATAAAGCCGTAAGCAGCCAACATGTGCGCGATGGACATGTTTCGATGTGCGGTGTCGATTTCGCTTTCGTAGGCGTCGTAGTCAACGCGGAGCTTGCGACCAGCCAAAGTTGAGAGAAGGTCCACCATATGGTTGGTGCGGCTCTTCCAGTCGGCACCTGGCTGACACACGAACTGGTTGACGGCGAGTGCGCCGACATTAATCATCGGGTTCTTCGGGCGATGTGTGCCCTGCTCCAGCGACAGCTCGTTAAAGGCTTCCCCGGAAGGTTCGGTGCCCACAATGCTGTCGATTTTGTCTTTGCCTTGTTCGGTTATGGCTGCGGCGTAAGCGAAGGGCTTGGACATCGACTGAATGGTGAATTCAGCGTCAGTATCGCCCGCAGTGTAGGTGCGCCCCGACACGGTGGTCATAGCCAGCGCCAGGCGGTCGGGGTTAGCTTCGGCGAGGGTGGGAATATAGTCCGCTACCTCGCCAGACTCATCGGGACGGACAGATTCGACGATTTCGGACAGGTAATCTTTGATCGGCGTCTTCATTAGATTTTGCTAAGCATCTTTCCTGGGAAAGGAATCCCGGTTGAGTCAACGGAGTCTCGTACGAACCTACACCAGGTGAAGTCGGCTATGGGTGCCCACCTCTGGCTACTCCCCGCCGTGCACACCGGAAGAATCGACTTATCCTGGTGTATGTGAAATTCCTTAACAATCAGTCCGCGCCCTACGAGTTGACCTACAGCGATGTCTTCATGGTGCCGTCGAAGTCATCCGTGGGCTCTCGCATGGATGTCGATTTGTCCACTAATGATGGCACCGGCACAACCATTCCGATTGTGGTCTCCAATATGACGGCCATCTCCGGGCGCCGTATGGCCGAAACCACCGCTCGCCGAGGTGGAATTGCCATCCTGCCGCAGGACGTCCCAGCTGACATTGCCGCTGAAACCATTCGCAAGGTCAAGTCCGCTGGGCTGGTTTTCGACACCCCGATTGTCGTCAAGCCTCACCACACCGCTGGTTATGCGCGCCACCTCCTGCCAAAGCGCGCGCACGGTGCAGCAGTGGTGGTGGAAGACAACAAGCCGGTCGGGCTGATTACGGGGCGCGATCTGGCGGGAGTGGACAACTTTGCGCAGGTGGGGACGCTAATGTCCACCTCGCTTTTTACGCTTCCTGCCGACATTGAGCCGCGTGATGCCTTCGACCAGCTCACCGCATCCGGGCGCAAGCTCGCGCCGGTGGTTGATGCAGATGGTGTGCTGGTGGGAATTCTCAACCGCAAGGGGGCGCTGCGTGCGACGCTCTATAAGCCGGCTGTCGACGCTGACGGCAAGCTGCGCGTCGGTGCTGCGCTTGGCATCAACGGTGATGTTGAGGGGCGTGCAAAGACGCTGCTCGACGCAGGCGCCGATGTACTCGTCGTCGATACCGCACACGGACATCAGGAATCGATGCTCCATGCTTTACGACGAGTCCGTGCGCTCAACCCACCAGTGCCAATTGCAGCCGGCAATGTCGTGACCGCCGATGGGGTTCGCGACCTCGCGGAGGCAGGAGCTGACATTATTAAGGTCGGTGTTGGCCCGGGTGCGATGTGCACAACTCGAATGCAGACGGGTGTGGGGCGTCCACAGTTCTCCGCAGTACTCGAGTGCGCTGCAGCGGCTCGTGAATGTGGCGTGCATGTCTGGGCTGACGGCGGTGTGAAGGATCCCCGCGATGTGGCTCTTGCGTTGGCTGCGGGTGCCTCCAACGTGATGATTGGTTCGTGGTTTGCCGGTACCTTCGAATCCCCGGGAGATGTCCAGAAGGACGTCGACGGACGCATGTTCAAGGAGTCTTTCGGCATGGCCTCGCACCGCGCGGTAGAGAATCGAAATGCGCAGGTGGAAGCCTTTGAGAAGGCTCGGCGTGAGATGTTCGAAGAGGGTATCTCGACCGCGAAGATTTACCTGGAGCCGGGCCGCGAAGGCGTAGAAGACCAGATTGATCGCATTATCTCGGGCGTGCGTTCTTCGTTCACGTACGCGGGTTCGGCCACCATCGAGCAGTTCGCTGAGCGGGCAGTGGTGGGAATTCAATCCGCTGCGGGGTTTGCGGAAGGAATGCCGAGGGCGACGCGGTAGCCGTCGGCAAGCCTGTCGGGGGTTGAACCGACTAGCGGTGCTGCAGGTCAATTGGTAGGTATGTAAAGACGTTGTTTGGACGTGTTTAATACCGCATGTGAGATTGGGGAGGGGCTGGCAACAATGGTTCGGCAGTTACGAGAAAACAGTGCTGCGGCGGAGGCTGGATTGGGAGCAGGAAGCGGGAGCGCGTTTTTCGCGCGCGCTCGCGTGGCCGATTCCAATCCATGCCCGTGCGGTGGGGGACTCTACGGGAAGTGCTGCGGTCCGCTGCACCGCGGTGAGCGGGAGGCGTTGACCGCAGCTGAGCTGATGGCAGCGCGGTACAGCGCTTACGTCGCACACGAGGCGGATTACATCTGGCGGACGTGGCATCCGCGCTACCGCCCAGAAATTATCAATGTGGATGACGGTGTGAAGTGGGAGGGGCTCACCATTATTAACACTGTCGATGGTGGCGAGGAAGACCGCGAAGGCATCGTGGAATTTGAAGCGGCTTTCCATGACCATGAGGGCATCGGCACGATGCACGAGCGCTCCCGCTTCGTGCGTCGCGCGCGACGCTGGGTCTACGTCGACGGTGAGGTCACGTACTCCTAAGCGTCAGACTTCTTAAGCAGACGCCTCGGCTGCGCCCTTCTTGTCATTCTCATCGTGTTTGTCGTGGCCGAAGGGCAGCACGGCAACAATCGCCACAATGATCGCGCCCCAGATGGCGCCGAAAATCAGTGAGCCGGTGGTGTTGGCCAACCAGCTGAGGAAGCCACCGGTAAACAGCTGCTCAAGGTTGTGGACTAGTTGGTAGGGGAGATGCCAGCCCAGTTCGTCGAGGCCGACGACCATGATGTGGCCACCGACCCACAACATGGCAAACGTGCCGATTATGCCGATTGTGGTCAGGACGATTGGCATGGCCTTGACCAGTGCCGCACCAAACTTGCTGACGCCAGCTGATTCCTTGGACTGCAGGTGCAGGCCAATGTCATCAATCTTCACCAAGAAACCCACCACGCCGTAAACCGCAAGCGTGATGATAAGCGCAACCACAATCAGAATCAGCGCACGATTGAGCAGTGGTTGATCGGCGACCTCGTTGAGAGAAATCACCATAATCTCCGCGGAGAGAATTAAGTCGGTGAAAATTGCAGACTTCACCAGCGAATCCTCATTCTGTGGCGTGCGGTTGGTCGCTGCTTCCATCCGCTCCTGCTCAGTCTGATCGGGAGAGATTTGGTGCTTAATCTTCTCCCAGACCTTTTCCATGCCTTCAAAGCACAGGTATGTGCCACCTAGCATCAAAATCGGCGTCAGCGCCCAGGGCAGAAACTGACTGAGCAGTAGCGCAATCGGCAGAATAATGACGATTTTGTTGACCAGAGAACCTTTGGTGATACGCCAAATAATCGGCAGCTCACGCTTCGGCGAGACACCTTCGACGAATTTAGGGGTCACCGCAGCGTCATCTACCACAACGCCTGCAGCTTTAGCGCTAGCTTTACTGGCCGCAGCCGCAATATCGTCTGTTGTTGCCGCTGCAGCGCGTGCAATCGTGGCAACGTCGTCAAGCAGCGCGACAAGTCCGCCTGCCATAAAAACCTCCCGCATTGGAGGACGCGACTAAGAGCCGACGTCGTATCAAAGGATTATCGAAACGATTCTAACCGCTACACCGGATTGACTCTTAGTTGTCGATAGCTTGTTGAAGTCTTGCTGATAGTTAGCATGCTCCTTTAAATGTGCACGCGTGGCAAGATATAGACCATGAACGCTTCCTTCTCCGAAATCTACCGACAGGTCAACGCGGACAACGCCGATAACGCGGACAACGAGTCAGATACCAGCAACGATGCCGGCTCCGAGGAACAACAGCGCCCGGCGCGCCCACGCATGGCACTGGTAGTCGTCGACGCTCAGAATGACTTTTCCGCGGGTGGCGCACTTGCCGTAGACGGCGCGGAGGCAGCGTACACCGCCACGTATCTGCATGTCGCGGGCACGGCGAATAAGTATTCGGTTCTCGCGACCACTCGCGACAATCACATCGATCCGGGCACGCATTTCTCCGAGACCCCGGATTTCGCCAATACTTGGCCGAATCACTGTGTCGCGGGAACCCCGGGCGCGGAAATCCATCCCGGGATGCAGCGCGCCATCGCGTTTTTCGAGCAACTCAATCCCGCTGCCGTGCGTATAGATGTCACGAAGGGGGAGTACGCCGCCGCCTACTCCGGTTTCGAGGGAGCAACGGAGGCTGGCGTTTCGCTTGCCGACGCCCTTCGCGCCTCTGACATCGAAGAGATCGATGTGGTGGGTGTTGCGACTGACCACTGCGTACGCGCAACCGTGCTCGATGGCCTTAAGGAAGGCTTTTCCGTCCGCGTTTTGAGCAACCAGGTCGCGGCGGTCGACCCGGAGCGCGGTAAAGCCGCACTAGCGGAAATGGCTGCTGCCGGTGCGACAGTGGTCTAGTTAAAAGTCACCATATCCAGGTCGACCTCGCGGAGATGGCGGTGGTTAGACGCTGTTTCCACATAACGCTCTGCATGGGCAATGAAGCCCTCTGCCTCCTCGGCTGAGAGTTGGCGACGTACCTTAGCGGGAACGCCTGCAGTCAGCGAACGGGGGTCGATTACCTGATCTTCCAGCACCACGGCACCTGCGGCAATGAGGCTGCCAGCGCCGATACGCGAACGCGACAACAAAGTGGACTTCATGCCGATGAGGCAACCATCTTCAACTGTGGTGCCATGAACCAATGCCATGTGTCCAACCGTGACATCATCGCCCAGAATGGTGGGCACGCCTCGGTCGACATGGACGGTGGAATTGTCCTGAATGTTGGTGCGCTGGCCAATACGGATCGGTGCGACGTCACCTCGGAGAACAGAACCGTAGAACACGGAGCTATCCGCACCGATTTCGACATCTCCGATAATGACCGCGCCGGGCGCAATCCAGGCGCTGGAATGAATGCGTGGGGTCTTATCTTGGTAGGTGAGAATGAGCGGAGTGTTCATCATACAAACCAATATAACTGTCACCTGAGGTCAGCGTAAGAAAAATTCTCAGCGAAACTCTATTAGTTGAAGGGTGCAATTCTGCCTGGACACGCCTACAGTGGGCGACATGATTTTTATCGTTGTGAATTACCAAGTTAAGCCGGAGTTTGCCGACGAATGGATGGATCACGTCGCTGAGTTCACCGCTGCTACCCGGGCAGAGGCTGGCAACAAATGGTTTGAATGGTCCCGCAGCGTAGAAGACCCCAATCAGTACACCCTCGTTGAGGCATTCGATGACGACGCTGGCGAAGCCCACGTCAATTCCGAGCACTTTGCCAAGGGGCTGGAGGCGATGAAGCCACTGCTCACAGAGACCCCGAAGATTGTTTCGCAGGTACTCCCGGATAAGCAGGACTGGGATCGCATGGGCGAGCTGCAGGTCGACTAATGTCCGCAGACACCATCCGCGATAGTGCAGCGGCTCCCAGTAGCGGTGTCTATTCCCTGATTGGGCGTGGCTTGCGTATTGGTTCCGCTGTGCTCGCTTCTGCTCTCGTCGTCGGCCTCAGTGCTTGTGGCGATAGTGATAAGGCGGCCTTGGAGGGCAATCAAAGTCAGTCAAGCCAGGCACCGGGTGCTGTTAGCTCCAGTGCTGCAATTCGGGATAACTTGGCTCAGCTGGCGGCAGATACAGCGGCGCTGAAGAATGCATCGCAGACACTGATTGCAAAGGAAACCGTCTCGGAAGAGACCCGAAAGATTGCGCAGCAGGCGGAGCCCGTCTTTGCTGAAGAGGAAGCGCAGCTAGTTAAGACTCTCGGTGTCGATGTTGATCCGGCTGAGACGAAGCTCGACACCGCTACCATGACCCGTCTTGAAAACGAGGAGGGGCCACACGCAGATATGGCTTACCTGACGTTGATGGAAGGCAGCCTGGACAAGATGCTCGGCCAGTGGGAGGAACTGGAAAAGCACGGCGGAAATGACCTGCAAGAGCTGGCACGTTCGTCTCGGCAGCAGCTGGAAGATATTCAGCAGGCACTGGCAAAACGTATGCAGTACTAGCCACTGTTCAGGCCAAGTGGAGGAAATTCAGATAAAAGTCCTGCAAAGCGCACCCGGGAAACTGGGGAAGTGAGTAGCGTGTAAATAAAGCCAGTGCGCTGTAATCGTCGTTAAGCGAACGCGCGCTCGGATGAAACACAATGCTGACTAGAAGGTAGGAAGATTCGCCAATGGCAAATAGCATCTCGCGAGTAGGCATCGTCGGCGCCGGTCAGATGGGCTCCGGCATCATTGAGGTCTGTGCGAAGGCCGGCAGTGATGTCAAGGTTTGGGAGGCCAAAGAGGAGTTTCTCGAGTCCGGCCGCGCCCGTATTGAAAAGTCGCTGGATAAGGCCGTTTCCCGTGGCAAGCTGGAGCAGTCCGCACGTGATGAGATTATGGGCCGTATCAGCTTCACCACCAAGCTGGAAGACTTCGCTGACCGTGAGCTGGTCATCGAGGCCATCGTGGAAAACCCGGAAGTAAAGGCCAGCGTCTTCTCGCAGCTCGATGAGATTGTTGAGTCGGACGATGCCATCTTGGCTTCCAACACCTCCTCGCTGCCGATTCAGTCCATTGCTGCAGCCACTAAGCGCCCGGAGCGCGTCATGGGTCTGCACTTCTTCAACCCGGTTCCGGTTCTGCCGCTGGTAGAGCATGTCGTTACCCTGACTACGGGTGATGTTCAATCGGAGCGCGCGTACGAGTACGCTTCCGAGGCGCTGGGCAAGACTGTCATTCGTGCGAAGGACCGCTCGGGCTTCATCGTCAACGCCCTACTCGTTCCGTACATCCTAGGCGCTATCCGCATGCTGCAGGACGGCATTGCAACCGCAGAGGACATCGACGCTGGCATGGTCAATGGCTGTGCACACCCGATGGGTCCGCTGACTCTGGCCGACATGGTTGGCCTGGACACCATCAAGTTCATCGCCGATGCCATGTTCGACGAGTACAAGGAGCCGACTTACTCCGCACCGCCGCTGCTCAAGCGCATGGTTGAGGCTGGCTACTTCGGCCGCAAGTCTGGACGCGGCTTCTACGACTACTCCAAGTAGTTCACGCTTTTAACCCCGTTTTGGGGCGAGTAGTGAATTCTTACCGGTTGGCGGGAGTTTATCCCGCCAACCGGTTTCTTTATGCATTTATCAGTGAAAACCCGGTGCTCGACGGGGAAACTGTCAGTCATCGGCACTAACATTTTGGAAACTTGTTTCTTTTCAACGCGCCGAAACCTCACCGTGGCCTTAGCATGAGTGAAGATTTTGTCAGACCTTGACTTATAGGGCACTTCACAACTGGTGCCCCAGGCAGCAATCTGGAAAGGAACGTCTCAGTGTCTTCTTCGAAGCCGCACAAGCGCACAGCAACTCGTACTCGCGTCGGCGCTGCTACCGCAGCGATGGCAGTTGTAATGGGGCTCACGCCGGCAACGGCTTGGGCGGCTCCGGTTAACCCGCTGGCCGAGCTGGGTAACCGCCTGGACTCAGTTTCTACGCTCCCAGCGAATGTAACCGCTCCGGAAGGGATCAAGCTGCCTGGCGGTGGCCTCGAGGTACCCGAATCCATCTCGTTGCCGTCGTCTTCCGGTGAAAACACCGACCCGAATGCGCCGACCCCGACTCCGTACCGTCCGGACCAGATTGTGCGCGCGTACCCGTCGGATGCCGCTACCGATAACTGGTTCTACTTCTACGTGGTCCACCCGTTCGTCGAGGTTCGAGACACGCACCCAGAGGTTATGGATCAGAACCTCGAAACCGTTGTTCGCATCAACAATGCTGCCAAGAACGACCCACAGGCACAGGAACTCGCTCTCGATGACGACTACCTGGATCCACTGGTCAATATCTCCACTGCTTTCGGTGCAAATCTGGGTCAGCATTTCCGTGATGCCTTCGATGAGGGACGCCTGCCGAAGGTGAAGGCACTGCTGTCCGGCAACCTTGCCCGCGGTGGTGGCCTGGTCAGCTCGACCTTCTTCGAGAAGTACGCATACGGCTATGATCGCCCGTTTGTGGTGGCACCGGAACGCATCGAGCGCTACTACCGCGAAGGTCAGGACGACCCGTACTCGACCACGCCGTCCTACCCGTCGGGCCACACCAACAAGGCTGCATGGACCTCGACCATGCTGGCTATGATGCTGCCGGAGGTCGCACCGCAGATTCAGGCGCGTGCTTCCGAAGCCGGTCATTCGCGCATTGTCATGGGTGTGCACTACCCGCTGGATGTCATGGGTGGCCGCATGATGGGCAACCAGGCCGCAGCTGACCGTTGGGCAGACCCAGAGTTCCGCCCACTCATCGAAGAAGCAATGGATGAGCTGCGCACTGAACTTGAATACCGCTGTGGCGACACCATCGCCAACTGCGTTGCCAAGGACACCCCGTACATGAGCACCGCAGCTGCCGTTGAGCAGTACACCGAGCGTATGACCTACGACTTCAAGCAGGTTGGCCCAGCTAATGAGCCAGTTGTTGTCCCGAAGCGTTACGCAGGTTTGCTGGAGACCCGCTTCCCGAAGCTGACTGAGGAACAGCGCAACTCCATCCTCGCTCAGACTGCAATCCCGTCCGGTTACCCGCTCGACCGCACCGACGGTGAGGGCCAGCACGTTCGCATGAACCTGGCTCGTGCTCTGGCCGCCGACGTCGTTGTCAACGCCGACGGCAGCGTCACTGTCACCAACTAAAACGTCAGCTAAAAGCGCAGGGCCGCGTCAAACCGGTCCAGGGCCTCACCGAGAATCTCCGGGGAGGTCGCAAAGTTAAGCCGCACATGACCAGCCCCGCCTTCGCCGAATGCGAAGCCGGGGTTGAGTGCTATTTTGGCGTTTTCCATCAGCCACGCAGCTGGGTCACCCTTGTCAATGCCGGGCACGTCACCCAAGTCCAACCACGCCAAGAATGAGGCCTGCGGTGGGTTAAAGCGAGCCTGCGGCGCAATAGTGGACAAACGCGTTCGCAGAGTCTCACGGTTGGTGCGCAGGACGTCGACAAAGTTATCCAGCCAGGGCACACCGTCGCGGTAGGCAGCAGTGGCAGCGGCGACTCCGAGAATTGAGGCGCCTTCGCGCACAATGAAGGGCAGCTTCCGCCAGGTTTTGGCATCTTCGTCGTTAAAGATGATCTGTGCACACTTTAGGCCAGCGGTATTCCAGCCCTTCGAGGTAGCAGTCACCGCGATAGTCACGGCTGCCGCAGTATCCGACACCGACGCGGTCGGAGTATGAGTGCCATCTAGAACAACTGGGCCATGAATCTCGTCTGAGATAACACGCGCGCCAAAGCGAGCGGCCAAATCGGTAATCTCACGCAGTTTGTCAGCGGAGTAGGTAAAACCGAGCGGGTTGTTCGGGTTACACAAGATCAGGCAACCTGCACCGTCGGCAAAGGCACGTTCGAGGGCGCCGAGATCCGGGCCGTCGGCAAGCGTGGGAATGCACACGGTCTCTCGTCCGAGCGCGGGACCCACCTGAAAGAACGGCATGTAGGCGGGCGTGGGGACGACAATCGCGGAATCGGGGCGGGTGAAGCGTTCCACTGCGAGCGTGACACCGCGGACGACGTCCGCGACGGCAAAGATGTTGTCAGGGTTCGGGCGCCAGCCGTAGCGTGCTGCAGAGAAGTCCGCAGTTGCGGTGGTAAGCGCGGAGATGTCCTGTGAGAGGTATCCGAACTGTTCGCGCTCACAGGCCTCGTGGATAGCGGCACTGACCGCAGGGCAGGTGGTGGCATCGGATTCGGCGACCCACAGTGGCAGCACGTCCGGGGAGTACGCGGTCCACTTGACTGTTCCACGGTTGCGGAGTTCATCGAGGGAAGGGAAAGTGACAGCGTTATTTACACTCATAGTTTCCGTGTATACAGAAAAACGGGCAGTCCGAAGACTCCCCGCTTTATTTAGTAGCTACGACCACGACCGGAGCGGCCACAGCAACGACCAGAACTAGGCCAGCTGCAGTGCCTCCTCAGCAGCTGGCAGGGCAGCGTCGCGATCAGCCTTGACCAGCCCGAGGCGTGTGCGGCGATCGAGAATATCGTCGACGCTGAGAGCACCCTCGTGGGTCACATGCCAGGCGAACTCGGCACGGGTCACATCGAGGCCCTCCGCCACCGGGTCGAGTGGTCGGTCGAGCGGGCAGGACTCGATGACCTCGAAGGACTCAGCGCCGTAGCGATTAAACAGCGGCATTGGGATGCGGCCTGCAGCGGCAGCGGTGCGGGCGCGGTCGAGTTCCTTCGGCTCGGAGCCCAGCACAGGGATGGTGCGGGTGGAACACGGAGCGAGGGAAACTCCGAGCTTCCCCGCGACCTTGTCCACGGTCTGCTCAGCCATCAGGCGGTACTCGGTGAGTTTGCCACCAGTAATGGAAATTAGGCCGGTCGGGCCCTCCAGCAGGGCGTGTTCGCGGGAAAGGTCAGCGGTATGGGCCTCGCTGGCGTCGATGAGCGGGCGCAGGCCGGCGAAAGCGCCGATGACGTCGTTGCGGGTGAGCGGAACCGCGAGTGCTTGGTTGATGACATCGAGCAGAAAATCGATGTCATCCTCCGGTACTTCCGGCTCGTCGGGGATTGGGCCGGGTGCATCCTCATCGGTCAGCCCGATATAGACGCGGTTGTGTTCTGCGGGCAGGACAAAGCAGAAACGGTTGGTGTGACCGGGTACCGGTACCGTGAGCGAACCGGTAGGGTTGCCCAGTTTCGCGGCGTCGAGAACCAGATGGGTGCCGCGGGACGGGCGAATCTTGATGTTCGTCGCCAGTTCTGCGGCCCACACACCAGTGGCATTGACGACAGCGCGAGCCGGCATTTCGAAGGAATCGCCAGTGAGCTCGTCGACTAGTGTGGCGCTCGTGCCAGAGGCGTTCTCGCAGCGTACGCGGGTCAAAATAGTTGCCCCGTAGCTAGCGGCCGTTCGAGCGATAGCGGTGACCAGGCGGGCGTCGTCACGCAGTTGACCGTCGTAGTTGACGTAGCCGAACTTTACGTCGCGTTCACGGACGGTCGGTGATAGTTGACTGACTCGGCGAGGACCGACAGTGCGGGATAACGGCAGGGTAGTGGCAGAGGTACCAGCGATAATGCGCAGGAAGTCACCGGCCAAAAAGCCTAAACGCGGCAGAATTCGGGTCAGTGGCGCGAAACTGTCCATCACCGGCACGACCTGCGGCAGGTTATGTGCCAGGTGCGGTGCGGTGACATCGAGCAGTGCGCCACGCTCGATAGCTGAGCGGCGAGCGATACCGACATTGCCGCTCGCAAGGTAGCGCAGGCCGCCGTGGGCTAGCTTCGATGACCAACGAGAAGTGCCGAAAGCTAGGTCCTTCGTTTCGACGAGCACGGTATTGAGACCCCGCGAAGCCGCATCCAAAGCGATGCCGACACCTGTGATACCCGCGCCGATGACCAGCAGATCAGGGATCGCGCCCTTAGCGGTATCTTCGCGTAGACGATCCAAGTCCGCTTGCCGACGAACCTTGTTCAAAACCGCAGCGGAGCGATCGCGCTGAGGAGCGTGCGTGGCAGTCATAGTCTTTCTTCCTCGACTTTCCCGAAGACGATGATGATGGTGAAACTATCTGGCGTAAGTGATGAAGTTATGGAGGGGTGTAGCGATTTCGAACTATTTCGGACGTAACCCATTGCAGGGCGCTTAGAAATAGACTAAGTTGTTCATTATCAACGACCGGCACGGATATTGATTCAAGAAAACTTTCTTAGCTGCGAATCAGTTCCAAGGATTACAAGGAAGGAGACACCTCGATGGCTATGCACCCAGCGTCCAACCGCTCTGAGTCCATGAACCGAGCTTTCGCTGCTATTGCACCATCGCTGCAGATGTGTTGCTGCTGTCTCCAGTCCGTGCCACCTCAGACAGGTCGTAATTAGAAAAGCACGCTTAGGCATTTAAAACGCCACACTGTTTGCGGTCGCACGGACGAAATCGCACCGATTAATCCGACCATCCCCACCATCCAAAGCATCCTTGCTTGGAAACTCAGGAAGAAGCGACAGCGACAATGACCGCAGCACTTGAATCTTTTACCCTTGACGATTACGTTTCACTATTTATTTATGACGGCCCAACGTCGCCGGAAATCTACGCTAGTGAACTGGTCAGTCTGGCGCACTAGTCGCTGCTAGTGGCTAGGCATGCCGGACTTTCCATGTTTGGTAGAAAATGGCTGTTGGGCTGCAGATGGCGGCAACAGGGTTAGATCATGTTGCCGTCGTAACGCTCTTCCAGGGAGCGCGGACCGGTAGCCAGCTTGCCCGGGTTGAGGATGCCAGCCGGGTCGAGTTCGGCCTTAATGGCACGCATAACCTTGGCGAACAACTCGGTGTTCTCCTCGTAGTACTGCGGGCTGTGATCCTGGCCAATGCCATGGTGGTGCGTGATGGTGCCGCCGAAGTTCATCATGGCCTCTGACGCCGCGGTCTTGATGTCCATCCACTGCTGGAGAATCTCGCCTTCGGTCTCGCGGAAGAAGTACGTGAAGTACAGTGAGCAGCCGGATTCATACATGTGCGAGATATGGCAGAAGACGTACACCGGGGTGCCATGCTTCTTGCCAGCGGCTTCCATCGAGGAGGCGATTTCCCGGCGCAGTGTGTCGGCGTTGTCCCAGGTAGTAGCGGTCTCCAGGGTGTCGACACCCACTCGGCGGGTCATCATGACATCGCGTAGGTACGGCGAGGAGAAGCGATGGTTGACCCAGGCCATGCCCGGGATGGAACCCATGCGGACGCACTTCTTGGTCAGCAGGCGAGCGGCGAGGCGCTCACGGGTGACGCGGGCGCCGACCGGGTCGGTCTGTGCGAAGCCGAAGATGACCATGCACGGGGTGTCGATGCCACGCAGCTTCAGGTACTTCGTAACCTTTTCGGACATGCTGGCGGAGCCGAGCTGAGTGAGGCCGAACAGGGTCTCCTTTTCGTCGGAGATACGTGCCAGGTGGGGGATATTTCCACTCTGCTCCAGCTTGCGCAGCTCCTCGGCGGCTTCTTCGAAGGAGTTGAAGAAGTAGGTGTCGAAGAGCATCTCCTTTTGTGGACGCTGATTCAGGGCAATCGTCACATGTGTGATGATGCCCAGCGTGCCCTCCGAACCCAGGAAAAGCTCACGCGGGTTTGGGCCGGATGCCGACGACGGCATGTCGCGGAACTCCATGGTGCCAGCTGGCGTGACGACGCGCATGCCAATTACGTTGCGGTCGATACGACCGTAGCCAGAGGATTCTTGGCCTGCCGAGCGGCAGGAAACCCAACCGCCGACAGTGGAGTACTCGAAGGACTGCGGGAAGTGGCCGGCGGTGAAGCCGGCTTTGGACAGCTCCTTTTCCAGGTCGGGGCCGAATACGCCGGTCTGGGCGGTGACGGTGCCAGCGACCTTGTCAATCTCGATGATTTTGTCGAAGGCGGTCATGGCTACTGCGATGGCCTTGCCCATACCTCCATCAACAGCCTCTACGCCGCCGACGACCGAGGTGCCGCCACCGAAGGGGACGATTGCGATCTTGCGTTCAGCGCATACCTTGAATAGGTCCTCGATATGCTTTTCAGTCTTCGGCAGCACGACAGCATCCGGGGCGACATCGAGTTTGGCTGCACGGAGGCGGGCCAGGTCGGGGTAGGACCGGCCGACCGCGTGTTTGACGCGGGTGTCGTGGTCGGTGGCGACGGCATCCGCGCCGACAATAGCTTCCAGAGCCTCGATATCTTCGGTGCTGAGACGGCTACTGGGGATGGTGACGTCGGCGATGTTGGGCGGCGGGTTGTGTGCGTCCAGCGACATACCGATTTCGCGTTGCAGGAGTTTCTCGCTGGCCGTGGTGATTGGCTTGTCGTTACCGTCAACGCCCCAGCCCCACCAGCGCATGCGGTATGGAATCGTGAGCTTGTTAGACATTCTGAGCTTCTCCTTGGGGCATCGGTGCTGCGACCTCTTTTATCATAGCGACATTACGTTACGTTTTCTCAAAAAATGTCAATCAATCTTGGTAAGCTTTAGTTAGATGCATTAACGCACTCCCATAAAGGCCAGTATTGACCGGTCAAAAGCCCACGTAAAAGTAGGTATTTCTTCGATGAACGCTAACGACAAGGATCTCAACTACCCGCTGGGAACAACTGAGATTCGTACCCTTGCTCTGGTCACTAACCCCCACGCGGGTCATGGCGCCTCGCAGATTGCGTCCGCCCGGGCGAGCCGGGTGTTCGCGGATCGCGGCATCGATGTCATCGCTCTCCAAGGTGCTAACCCCGACGACGCCCGCAAGCTCATTCGTGAGGTCATCGCCGACGGCCGAATTGATGCCCTGGCAGTCTGTGGTGGCGACGGCATGATTAACCTCGCACTGCAGGAGCAGGCACAGACCGGCATCCCCCTCGGTATTATCCCGGCCGGCACCGGAAACGACCACGGTCGCGAATACAATCTGCCGCGTGGCAATGCTCGCGATGCCGCTCACGTTATCGCCGATGGCTTCTGGACGACCACTGACCTCGGCCGCATCATCAATGAGGCAGGGGAGCAGCGCTGGTTCGGCACTATCATGTGTGCCGGCTTCGACTCGATTGTCTCCGACCGCGTCAATCAGATGACCTGGCCGCATGGCCGCAACCGCTACAACCTGGCTATCGTCCGCGAGTTCTTGGCTTTTCACTCGCTACCATTCCGCATCACGCTCGATGACGATCGGGTTCTCGAAGATCCAATCACGCTGGCCGCCTTCGGCAACACCCGTTCTTACGGCGGTGGGATGAAGATTTGCCCGTCCGCAGACCACTCCGACGGACTGATGGACATCACTGTCATCGGCAAAGCCGGGCGCATCAAGGCCGCCCTGGCCTTCAAGTCCGTGTTCGACGGCACCGTTGAAAAAATCGGGGAGGTCAGCACCTACCGCGCCAAGAAGGCTTACGTGGAATACATCGGCCCGCCACGCCAGATGAACGCCTACGCTGACGGCGACCTCATGTTCCCGATGCCGGTCACCGTCGAAATTGTTCCGGGCGCTGGCCGCTACATCGTTCCCCGTCCGTAAAAGGGCGCAGGGGTGCCCGTCGTCAAGCGTTTCCTGCATGCTTGACGACGGCGCGTTACCCCTTGATGCCGTACTTCTTCAGGCGCAGACGATCCGCCGCCGAGGCCGAAGCCGTCAGGCGTAGCAACTCGGCGTAGATACCGTCAGTCTGCGCCAATTCTGCGGGTGCGCCCACCTCGTCGACGTGACCGTCACGCAGCGTCACGATGGTGTCCACATCGGAAATTGTGGACAGGCGGTGGGCGATGATAACCGTTGTGCGTCCCTCCATCAGCTTGTCCAAGCCTCGCTGAACTTCGCGTTCGGCCTTGGTGTCCAGCGCCGAAGTGGCTTCGTCCAGGATGAGCAGGGGAGCATCCTTCAAAATAGCGCGCGCGATGGCGATGCGCTGCTTCTGGCCACCCGAGAGCTTCAGACCTCGCTCGCCGATAGTGGTGTCGTAGCCTTCGGCGAAGCTGCGGATGAAGTCGTCGGCGTTGGCCTTCTTCGCGGCGGCAATGATTTCTTCGTCGGTGGCGTTGGGTTTGCCGTAGGCGATGTTTTCCCGAATCGTGCCGGAGAATAGTGACGAGTCCTGGAACACGACGGCAGAGCCAGCACGCAGAGTGGAACCGGAAACCTCGGAGACATCCGACCCCAGCACGCTCAAGCGGCCTGCGGTCGGGGCGTAGAAGCCGAGCAGCAAGTTGACGATGGTGGACTTGCCGCCACCCGACTCGCCGACCAGGGCGATTTTCTGGCCCGAGTACGCCTGGAAGCTGACATTGGAGAGCACCGTCTTGTCCTCTTCGTAGGCAAAATCCACTGCGTCGAAGTCGACAATGGGAGCGCCAATTGCCTCCTGTTCGGCTGCGCGTTCCAGGGAGGAACGGTGGGCGCTGTCGACGGACTCTGCGTCTGCGGTGGAACCAACGGACGCGGAGTCGAAGTCGCCGTTATTCGCGGTCGCTGCACTGAGCAGCTCCGGCTGCGTGCGGGTCTCTGGAGTAAGCTCCATGACCTTGAAGTAATCGCGCGAACCGGCGACTGCGCGCTGGGCAGCGTCGACCAGGAAGCTCATCATGGTCACTGGTTGGCGCGCCATGTTAATCAGCTGAATGAGCATGACCATGGTGCCGATGGAGAATTCTCCCGACAGCGTACGCAGGAAAAGCAGCAGGTAAATGCCTGCGAAGATGATGTTCAAAATACCCCCGCGAAGGGCATCCATGCGGTGCCACCACGTTGACTGATCGCGGGTCAGGGAGATGGTGCGGCGGAAGCGGGAACCAAAGAAAGCGATTTCGCGCAGCTCCGCAGTGTAGGAGCGGACAACCTTGACTTGGCCGATGACCTCGGCAAAACGGCCACCGGCGATATCGATTTGTTCGTTCTTTTTCGCTTCAATCTTCTGCCAGCGCTTCGAGGTCAGCGCGGTCAGCAGGGTGTAGACCGGGAAAACGATAATCAATAGCACCGCCAGGGGCCAGTAGTGCCAGGCAGTGATGCCCAGTACCGCGCCGACGGTCAACAGCATCGGGAAGAAGTTGTTGGAAAACGCCTGGAGGAACTGCGTGATATTGCTAATCGAGCGTTCCAGGCGGGCGATAATTGTGCCGGTGACCTGACTGTCGAAATAGCGTTGCGGCAGCGACAGCAGCTTTGCATAGTAGCGGGTCGACAGAATCTCGCGCATGCGCGCAGTCATCACATCGCCCAGGTAACCACCGATGTTATGCACGATGGTTTGCGTCAGATCTGCGATTAGCAGCCCGATGACCAGCCAGATTACCGTGCGAGTGGTATCGGACATCGCCGCCTGGCTCAAGCCTTCATCGCTGGACACCGCGCCGACGATGGCGTCGGTGGCATCGCGGATGAGGAAGGGGCTAATCAACGACGCGGCGGCGGTGGCCAGCGAACAGATGATGACCCCGATATAGAAAGGCCAGAGCACTCGTGTAGTGGACAGGATTCTGCTGAGCAGACGCACGAAAGACCTCTATCTTGCGGGAGGATCACTCCCGCGATGAAATTACTGCGACAAAAGCCCTATCCTAACAGCGAGCGCACAGCACCAAGCGGCAGCGGCAGCCAGTTGGGGCGGTTCTGCGCTTCGTAAAGGCACTCGTAGATGGCCTTATCCAGTACAAAGGCCTCCAGTAGCGCCGGGTCACTGGCATCGCCATAGCCCTCCAAGAACGCATCGATATTGCGGCGAGCCCACTGCTCAACACGCTCGGTAGCTGCCTCGGTGTCTTCACGTCCGGTCAGCAGCGGGTAATGAGCGGCGTAATCGAAGGAGCGAATCATGCCGGCGATATCGCGTAGGCGGTGATCCGGCAGACGGCGCTCCTCCCACGGGCGCGACGGCTCGCCTTCGAAGTCAATCAAGCGCCAAGAGCTCGGCGTGCGCAATACCTGCCCCAAGTGCAGATCACCGTGGATTCGCTGGACGACGGCACCACCTTCCGGAACCGCAGCCTCCGCGCGATCGAAGATAGCCTGCGCTTTATCTTTGACCTCAGCAATTTGTGGCACCACACCAGCGACGAAGTCCAGGCGAGCTCGCAGTGGGGCTACCAGCTCCGCACCGGTCAGACGCTTCTTTACCGCGACAGCGGCAGCGAGGCTGCTGTGTACCGAGGCCACTGCTTCGCCGAGCGCACGCGCTTCGGATGTAAAGTCGGTGCCCAAATCTTCCAGCGGGGTCTGACTGTCGCGGATGGCATCGCGGACTGCGCCAAGAGCCAGCTCCCAGCCATCCACCGAGTTCGGTGCGAATTCCTGCAGCATGGCGGTGGTGTAGGTGTCTTCGCCAATGGTGGTCTCCACCCAGGAGTAGAGCTCAGGGACGAACTTGCAATCCGCCTGGGCCAGTGCGGCCAGCAGCTCCACATCGGCATTAGTACCGGGGTAGAGGCGACGGAAGAACTTGCACATCACGCGGTCGTCGAAAATGACCGAGGTGTTCGACTGCTCGACTCCCATGGGGCGGCCGGATTTCGGTCGGAGCTGCTCAGAGCCCGGCACACGTCGCAGTTCCATGCGGCCGAGCTTGCCTTCGTCGGAAAGCTTCTGGCCGAGTGCTGTGATGGCATCCGAATCAATCAGAGCGTCGTAGCCGACGATGCCCTCCGCGCGAACCAGCAGGGACTGCTCGTGGCCATCGGGGACGTCCTCCGCCCAAGCGATGGGCAGCTGATAGGTCGGTGCGGAATGCGCGGTGTGCACCCTCACCAATGCGATATCGACATCGGGACTGTCGGGATTGTCGCGCAGTACGGGGTCAAGCGCGAGGATCTCGACGTGGTCGATGTCAGAGACCTTGTCAGCGAAAAAGCGCATCTTGACCAGTGTGTCTGCCAGCTCTTCGGCAATGAAATCGGCGGTGGGAATAGTCATTTCAGTTCGTTCGCCTTTCGGGACTTAAAAGATCACTCTTTATTATCGGCGTTTGTGACGGCATCGGCTGCGGCATCGGCGGCGGTGCCTGAGTGCTCGCGTGATGACGTCACCGGCGCGTCCGATATCGCCTGCGCAACCGGGATTGTCGGCGCCGACATGGAGGCGCTCGATTCGAGGTTTGTCTCTGGCGGCAACTGGATTTCGAACCAGTAGAAACCGTGACCAGGAAGCGTGATCTGGTAGGGATCAGTGCCAATTGTGGGGAAGGGAACCGAACCCGTGAGCTCTACCGGGGTGGCGCCGGCGAACTCGGACAGATCCAGCGAGACGGCCGCGGGGTAAGAGGACAGGTTGTTGACGCACAGCAGCACTTCGTCGCCGTATGTGCGCAGATAGGTCAGAACAGAGGCGGTATCGCTATTCAGCTCGCGGAAATCACCGAGGCCAAAAGCCTCATAGCGCTTGCGGACCTGAATCAGTCGACGCACCCAATTCAACAGCGAATTGGAGTAGCTCGCTTGGTTCTCGACATTGACCGCCTGGTAACCGTAGGTCGCATCCTGAATGGTCGGCAGATAGAGCCGACCAGGGTCGGCCTTGGAGAACCCGGCGTTGCGGTCGGGTGACCACTGCATCGGTGTGCGCACGCCATCGCGGTCACCGAGCCAAATGTTGTCGCCCATACCAATTTCGTCCCCGTAGTAGAGCACCGGCGAACCTGGCAGGGAGAGTAGCAGGGCATTGAAAAGCTCGAGCTGTGTGCGGTCATTTTGCAGCAGTGGCGCTAGACGACGGCGAATGCCGATGTTGGCCTTCATCCGCGGATCGTGCGCATACTCGGCGTACATGTAGTCGCGCTCGGCATCGGTGACCATTTCCAGCGTCAGCTCATCGTGGTTGCGCAGGAAAATGCCCCACTGAGCCGAAGACGGAATCTCTGGCGTGGACTCCAGGATCTCCGAGATGGGGAAGCGGGACTGCTTGCGCACCGCCATGAAAATGCGTGGCATGAGTGGGAAGTGGAAAGCCATGTGGCATTCGTCGCCACCGACCTCCGGGTCGCCGAAGTATTCCACCACATCGGAGGGCCACTGGTTGGCCTCCGCCAGCAGGACGCGACCCGGGTATTCCTCATCCATGACCTTGCGGCAGCGCTTCAGAAAAGCGTGGGTCTCGGGCAGATTCTCGCAGTTAGTACCTTCGCGTTCGAAGAGGTAGGGAACAGCGTCGAGGCGGAAGCCATCGATGCCGAGATCGGACCAGAAGCGCAGCACATCGAGCATCGCTTCCTGCACCGCCGGATTGTCATAGTTCAAATCCGGCTGGTGGGAGAAGAAACGGTGCCAGTAGTACTGGCCACGCACCGGGTCATAGGTCCAGTTGGAATCCTCGGTATCGACAAAGATAATGCGTGCGCCCGAGTAAGTGTCCGGGTCATCAGTCCAGACATAAAAGTCGCCGTAGGGGCCATCCGGATCAGTGCGCGACTGCTGAAACCACTCATGGGTATCGGAGGTGTGGTTCATCACCAGGTCAGTAATAACGCGGATACCGCGCGCATGGGCCTCGTCGAGAAGCACCTTAAAATCCTCGACCGTGCCAAACTCGTCGAGCACGGCGCGGAAGTCGCGGATATCGTAACCGCCGTCGCGCAGCGGGGAGTCGTAGAAAGGCGGCAGCCAGAGGCAGTCAACGCCCAGCCATTGCAGATAATCGAGCTTCTCCGTCAGCCCTTTGAGGTCGCCGGAGCCGTTGTTGTCGGAGTCGAAGAAGGCCCGGACGAGCACCTCATAGAACACCGCGCTGCGGTACCACTCGTAATCTTCCTTGGCGATAGTCATGCATCCCAGCGTAATGACTATGCCACTAGCCTGCAGAGAGAGTTTTCCTGCGAGATCCCACAAGACCGCGCGAGACGGCCGTCCTGGGAGACCTCATTAAACAGCATTCTAAACAGCCTTGTGTTCCTGAATCAGCGCGGTGAGCTGGTACGCATCATCCAACTTCAACTCCGTTGCCACCGGAGTGACCGCTCCCGGCACCATGTCGATTCGCACGTTTGCCACTCCCGCCGCTTTCTTCAGCGGAGAAATGGTTAGTGTATGCCCCTGGATGCGCTGCCAAGGGACTATGAACCGCGTATGCCAGAACCGCCCCTTGGTCACTAACAGCCCCCGCCGCGTGGCCTGCACCTTTTGGAATTTCCAGTCAATTGGGCTGAGCCACCACGCCGTGCGTGGAGTCTGCCAGGAGCCCAACAGGTCATCCGCGGAGGACGGTCCCGCAATCTCAGTCATCAGGTAATCGACAATCGCGTCCGTCTCCGGTGCCGGTGCCACTGGCACCAGTGTGTTGTTCGACTGTGTGCTGTCCAGGCCATAGCCCGCCACCGAGACATCCGCACGGGACCATCTCCACGGACGCCACCAGAGCGGTTGCACCACTTTAAACCCATGAATGCGATCAATGGGAATGGTCTGAGCGCGCGTCGACAACAGTCCGGCGGTAATCGCCAGACGCCTGCTTTCCGACGATACCTTCAGCGTGAAATCCCACGACTGATTTAGTACCCCGAAAAGGCCGACAGCGAAACTGCCAATCACAATCAGAGTAGTGATGGTTACTCCGCTGAGGATTTCTACGATGAGGTCGGTAAACAGCGCAGAGACAACGGCGAGGAGGATGAGAGCTATGCCGACGAAAAGACCGGGTCCAATGGCCACGGATGCAATCAGCCGTCCGACATCGACCGGGCCAAAGATGGTCTTCGCTTCGGGCATGCGAGAGGACATGTGAGCGCCGGAGTCGAGGGGCGCGGTGGAGCTGTCACCGTCGTAAAGCGAATGCGCCAGTTCGGTGTCCAGCTTTTCTACCTCACCCAGCACGTCGGCGCGGAACTGTTCGCACTGCGGGGGAGTGAGGTATTTGATTGTGAAGTGTGAATCGGAGCCGCCGGCTGTTTCAATGACAATTTCGGCGAGCCCGAAAATGCGCGCCAACAATGGTTGGTTGATATCCACCGCCTGCACGCGGTCGAGCCGTGCCGCGCGTCGAGAACGCAGTAGCCATCCGGAGCCGTAGCGAACCTCATCGTCGGTGAGCTCGTAGAACGTATACCGCCAGGACAGCCACGAGAAAAATGCAATCAGACCAATAATTATGGCGACCGCACCGGTACCGACAAGGAGACCGAGCCATGCCCAGTCGTAGAGCTGAGTCACGACCGCAACGGCCAACTGCCACTGATTCGCGACTGCGAATGCAGTCACCGCAGCGATTGTGGCAAAGCTTTTGAGCAGCGGAGATAGGGGATGAACTCTATGCCTCATTTAGAGACCCGCCATCCGGTCGTGGGCGCGCTGAGATAGACGAGCGCGCAGGGCGAGCGCTTCTTCACGTGGCAAACCGTGGACGGCTGCATCCGAGCTCGCCGATGCTGTGTTGAGCTTCAGCGTTGCCAGTCCGAATAGTCGAAGGAGAGGTCCTTCATCGATGTCGATGAACTGGATTCGTCCGTAAGGGACGACAGTGACCGAGCGCCACCAGCGTCCGGACGCAACAATGAAGTCGTTGTCCTCTTCGAGGTATCGGTGGGCACGAACTCGTCGACCGATGAGCCAGTAGATATATGCGAAGTAGAGCACGCAGGCGAGGACGCCCAACCACATCCACGGAGTCCACATCACAGCGGCGACGACGGATGCAATCGTGATAACTAGCAGGGGAGCGGCGTGCGCGACTCGCTTCACCTTAGCCAGCGCGGGGTCGACCGGCTGCAGCGCGGAATTCTCGGGGACTAATAAATCAAGCGGCTCCATAGTTGACAGTTAACCACAGAGGGTAAAGCTTGCGTCTGGCCTGGTGCTTCGGTAAGAACGGTGGCTATGGATCGCAGGAAACTCATAGCAGTACTTATCACGCTGATCACCATTTTGGTCTGCGTCGAGATTTATCGGTACATGCAGACTTTGCCAGCTTAAGTCGCTGGGCTCAGTTGTTGAGCACAACAGCACAGCGCTAACCAGCGCAAGCCTCACCCGCCTTATGCCTTATGCGCCAAAGAGCTGGCGCGGAGCCGCCCACGCATCGATGGCAATGTCCTCGACTGCCTGGGCGTCAGCGCCAGCAAAGGTGGTCACCTTGCGGTCATTGTTGTAGCGGGGCATGTGTGAGGTGCCTTCGCGGATGAACTCGACCGCCACTTGGTGGAATGGATGGTTGGGTTCCTTCATACCGAAGAAGCGTGCAATGTCGATGCAGTGCGGAGCACCACTGGTGCGGCCAGCAGGTGCATAGCCCAACCCTTCTCCCGGTTCGAACTGTGCCGCCCACACATCCAGCTCAGCCGCCACGGACCGTTCGGCGACTTTAACAGCGTATGAGCGAATCGCTGAGTCAGAAATGACATTCCCCATCGGACGTTCGGCATAGGCGGTGGCCGGAAATTCGCCGTGGCCGCGATGCCCCTTGGCGTAGCGCCGAGCCATCCACTCCCGCATGGGCAACTTGTCCATCGCCACAACCGGCGGTTCTGAGAAGAACTCTTCGCTGGTGGCAGTCACCATCGTTGGCAGTGTGGGAGCAAAGCTGTCAAAGCGAGGCCCAATTGCCGGATCCGAAGGTGAGGATGCCGACACCAATTTCTGGGCTCGAGCGACCCTGCGTTCGTCGGCACGCGAAAAGACGTCGGTGGACGGCGCACGTCCCACACCGATGCCCGCCAACGTGCGGCGGAGACGCGAGCCCGACAGCAGCGAGAAGGCCGGCGACATGGCGATGGTGCGCTGGATCTGGCCGCGAGTGCGTTCGTCGGCAGCGAGAGTGAGCGCCAGCGCCGCACCCGCCGATTGCCCCGAGATAGTGATGTTGTCGATATCGCCGCCGAAGGCAGGCGCGTTACGACGAGCCCACTGCAGCCCCAGATACAGGTCATCAATGGCCCGGTAGGTCTCTGTTTCACTGTCGCGCCAGAATCCCTCGAGGCCCTTGCGGTATCCGAGCGAAACGGTGACGATGCCTGCCTGTGCGAAGGCCGTCGCGTCCGTCCAGGGCTCGGAGGGATGCCCAAACTCGTAGCTACCACCGTGGATCCACAGCAATACGGGATAGGAAGCGTCCGCGGGCTCAGCCGGTGCGGTGACGGTGAGAACTAATTCGCGCTCGGGTTCACAGCGCCGAGTGCCTGACTGTGGCCCGTCAGCCACCGGTGCCGACGCGGCGAACGGAGCAGCATCTGCGTAATCGATATTGAAAACTTGTATTGCGTCATCGTGAATACGGCCGGTTAGCCTCCCACAGGGAGCGGAAATAGTCGTCTCTGTCATGGCGGAAAACGCCTCCTCGTCACGGTTGGTCCTGCCAGAACGGCGGGGAGCCTGTTTCAGACGGTAGGCGCACTCTGGTTTTTCGAGCACGCTACAGTTGAATTCACTATGACCAATGATGCACGAAATCCACTGTTGACACCGTCAGAATTGTTCTGCGAATTGCCAGATTTTGCGGCAATCGATGACAGCCACGTCCGCGAGGCCTTTAGCGAAGCAATGCGCAGCCATGCACGCGAGATCGACGCCATCGCCACGTCGTCGGAGGCGCCGACCTTTGTTAATACCATCGAGGCAATGGAAAAGGCGGGCCAGGATCTGGACCGCGTCGCTGCTTATTTCTTCAACGTTGCCGGCACGGACGCCACCGATGTCCGCATGGAAATTGAAGCCGAGATCGCCCCGCAGCTCACAGCACACCTGGATCAGATTCGCATGCGCAGTGACCTGTGGCAGCGCATCAATGCCATTGACAGCGTTGACGATGCCGCCACCCCGGAAGAGGCGAAGCTGCTGCTGAAGAAAGTCCGCGAAGACTTCCAGCGCGCCGGTGCGGACCTCAGCGACGAGGACAAAGCCGAGCTCAGCCGCATCAATTCCCGCCTCTCTGAGCTTTCCACGGCTTTCGGCGAAAACCTGCTGAAGGACACCGTTGCGCGCGCCGTGGAAATCTACGACCGCGAGGAGCTCGCCGGGCTTTCCGACGACGCCATTGCGTCCTTCGCCGCCTACGCGAAAAAGGCCGACACCGATGCGCCGTGGCTGATTCCGCTGGACCTACCGTCAACTCCGGCACAGCTGGCTGACCTGGATAATCCGGCTACTCGCGCCAAGCTCTACGAAGCCTCACTGGGGCGTGCGGGTGCTGCCTCCGGCAAGTTCGACAACTCCGACATTGTGCTGGAAATGGCACGCCTGCGTGCCCGCCGTGCCAAGCTGCTCGGCTACGACACGCATGCGGATTACGTCATTGCCAAGGAGACGGCAACCACCGCAGAAGCTGCTCGGAAGCTCATTGCAGACCTGGCGCCAGCTGCCATTGCGAATGCTGAAGGCGAGTACAAGCGGGTCGCTGATCTGGCTGGCGATGAGACGGTCACGGGCGCTGACTGGCCATACTGGGAGCGCCGTCGTAAAGCGGAAGAATTCGCAGTCGACACGGAGGAACTCAAGAACTACTTCGAGCTGCACCGTGTCATCGAAGACGGCGTGTTCTACGCTGCCCGCAAGCTCTACGGCATCGAGGTAGTCAAGCGCGAGGACCTGCAGGGATACGCGCCGGGCACGACCGTGTGGGAGGTACGCCAGGGCGGAGGCGAGACCATCGGCCTGATTATTACGGACTACTTCTCGCGCCCGACTAAGCGCGGTGGTGCATGGATGAGCTCGTTTAGGGACCAGTCCCGTCTGCTGGGGCGCCTGCCAGTCGTGGTCAACGTGATGAACATCGCCGAAACCGAGCCGGGAACCCCGGTGCTACTGACGCTCGACGAGGTCACCACTGCTTTCCACGAGTTCGGGCACGCCCTCCACGGTCTGCTTTCCGACGTCACGTACCCGACCTTCTCGGGCACTAACGTCCCGCGCGACTTCGTGGAATTCCCCTCCCAGATTAACGAGAACTGGGCACTTGAGCCATCCATTCTGGCCAACTACGCCGTCCACGTTCGTACCGGTGAGCCGATCCCAGCAGAGCTAGTCGAGTCGGTGAAGAAGGCCCGCACCGCTGGTGAGGGATTTGCCACGGTTGAGTACCTCGCAGCTTGCGCAATCGATCTGGCCTGGCACAGCCTCACCGAGGAGGAAGCGGCTCAGGTCACCGATGTCGACGCTTTCGAAGCGGAAGCACTTGCCGAACTTGGCCTCGATGTTCCCCACCTGGCCCCGCGTTACCGTTCCCGCTACTTCAACCACATCTTCGCCGGCGGGTATTCGGCGGGCTATTACTCCTACCTGTGGGCAGAGGTGCTCGATGCGGACGGTTTCGGTTGGTTCACCGACAACGGCGGTGCCACAATCAGCGGCGGCAGCCACTTCCGTGAAGAGATCCTCTCCCGTGGTGGCGCCATCGACTTCATGGCTGCGTACCGCGCTTTCCGAGGCCGCGATAAGGACATCCAGCCGCTCCTCGAACGCCGCGGGCTGTCGGGCACTGATGCCTAGCTTCATGCTTTACGACGAGCCCCGCGACCGCCGCCCACTGGTTATTCCGGTCACCGGCAGGGTAGGTTGACACTCATGGCAGAAGCATTCGACAGGGTAGGGCAGTGGCTTATTCAATTGCCACTGCTTGCGCAGGTCAGCGCGCTATGCGTGGTTCTGCTGGTAGTCGGAGGTTTTGTTGCTTTCGTTCTCGTTGGTGCAATCGATGTTGTCAGCGGTCGTCTGTGGCAGTGGTCGGTGCGCCGGCGGGAGCGTTCGCAGGAGTGTCGAGGAGCGGGCAGCGAGAGCTAGCCGATGCGGTAGTGGCCCGCGGATAGCTCACTGGGAGGCCCGAAGAATTGAGCTGGGACAAGCCCCCTTTAAGTATTGGGTCGCTATCGCTGCCCTAAGGTATGTCTTAAAGTATTAGGAAATTTGCCCAACAGGCTAGAGTTGGGTAGTTCGCAAATATTTCGCAGTAGGGAGCTGAGTTAGCATGCATCGGTCGAGGCACTCGAAGGTCCTACTTGCCCTAATCGTTTTGCTTCTTCTCATCCTCATCGCTGGTGCAGTCACCGATTTCCAGTTTTAGCCTCGGTTTTAGTACCGGGCACATAACCTGAAAAATCGGTGAACGGCAAAAATGAGGGATTAGGCGCTCACGAACCAATTAACGCTTGAATCCGGGGAAGCGAGGCAGGTCCTCGACAAGCACGGCCTTGCCCTCGGCATCGGTTAGCGGAATGCACCAGTTCGGGTACTGGTCGTGGGTCGTGCCCGGCTGGTTCTGGGTACGACGATCGCCGACCATGTCCACCAGGGCCTCACACTTCAGCGCGGATGGAGTCTGGTCGAGGAAGCGGTGCAGGCCCGTGACCAGTGCGTCAATTGGTGGCAGATTATCGCGGGTGAGGGACTGAACATCCATGTCCGCGGCAGCCGTGTCACCAAAGCAGCCAGCTTCTTCGGCAGCGCCCAAAACCTTTCGAATCCACTCGAAGTCCCGGCGGTCTTCCTCCGCGACGTCGGAAAGCAATAGCCCCAGGCGTTCCCGCAGCTTGATGTGCTCGCCTGCGAGGTAGCCTGCCGTCGGCGGCAAATCGTGCGTGGTGACGGAGGACAGGCACAGGCTGCGGTAGGCGCTCGGTGGTTTCGGCTGGTCGCCCTCGGATTCAAACCACACAATCGAGGTGCCCATGATGCCCCGCGAGGCCAGGTAGTCCTGCACCCACGGCTCGAAGGTGCCCAGGTCTTCGCCTACGACGACGGCCCCAGCGAGCTCGGCCTCAAGTGCGAGAATGCCGACCATGGCCTCGTGGTCGAAGTACAGGTACGTGCCATTGACTGGGGACTCCATCCGCGGCATGACCCAGAGGCGGAACATACCCAGCACGTGGTCAACACGAATGCCACCTGCGTGGCGAAGGATTGTGCGCAGCATGTCGCGCCAGGGGCGGTAGCCGGCCTCGGCTAGCTTGTGCGGGTTCCACGGCGGCTGCGACCAGTCTTGGCCGCGCTGGTTAAAACCGTCTGGCGGTGCGCCAACAGAGATAGCAGGAGCGAGCCAATCCGCAAGGTTCTCGGCATCCGCGCCGCCAGGGTGTACGCCGACGGCAAGGTCGGCCATGATGCCGATGCGCATACCCGCATCCAGGGCTGCCTCTTGTGCCTGACCGAGCTGCTGATCGAGGATCCACTGCACCCAGAGGTGGAACTGGAAGATTTCCTCCCGCAGAGATTCGACACTGGCGTGGTTGCCCAGCGGTGGAACCAACTCGATATCGTTCTCGGCTACGGCACCAGAATCGGAAGTGGCAGCGCGTGCAGCATCGCGGGCAGCAGCGCGATCCGCGAGCTCACGCTCGGTGCACCACGACGCGTAGTCGTAAATGCCCCGGCCCTCGGCCTCCAGCCAACGGTCAAATTCCGCCTGGCGCGCGCTGGACAGGGGGATCTTGTGGATTGCCCGCAATACCTTGAGCTTTGCAGCGTAGATGGGGTTGCGGTCAATCTCATCAGAGCTGTGATTGAGCTGGTGGAAAGAGTTCGCTAGCGCACGGGCTTCATCGGCCTCGTCCTTGTCCAGGTACCCGAACTCGTCGATAAGCTCTGGCCGTGCGTACAGCGGATTGACATAGCGGCGCGTGGTGGGCAGGTACGGCGAGTCTTCTACCGGAGGCAGCGGTTCTGCGGCGTGCAGCGGATTGATGAGGACGAAATCAGAGCCCGCGTGCTGAGCGCTGACCTGTGCCAAGTCGCCGAGGGTAGCGAAATCGCCGATACCCCAGCTGCGGCTGGAGCGTACCGAGTACAGCTGAGCCATGACGCCATGCGCAGGATTCTGCACGTACTTGTCAGCAGTAGCGAGACGGTTGGGGGTTACGGCCACATCGCACTCAGCGACGTTGTCGTCGTTGACTGCACGCAAGCGGTGCCAACCAAGTGGAAGATCCTCTGGAATTGCGAAGGCGGCTTCTCCCATCAACACATCGCCGACCTGGCGTGGTGGAACCAAGTGGTGCACCTGTGCGCAGGGCCATTCTGCGCCATCCTCCAGTTTCACAGTCACGCTGACATTGCTGCCGTGCGGTACGTGAACCAGAACTCGGTGGAAGATGCCCTGGCGGGTAACTACCACGGGTGGGAGAAGGCGAGACCACTGCGTGTCCGCCCACTCACGACGCGCGTCGTTGATTTCGGCATCACTCGGATTTGGGCCCAAATCGATGTCGAGAGCAGCGAGAGTTTTTAGCACTGTCTCACGAGAGACGTGCACGAGTTGGCCCTCGGTGGAGTAGTAGGAAACCCCAACTCCGACATCTTTAGCGAGGTCGGCGAGCGGAGAGGAAAGGGGAGGATTGGAAGCTGCCTGTGTCACTCTTTCCATCATGCCAGTTTAGAAAAACTTTGCCAGTAGTAAGGCAAATCACTTCGTTATCGAAATATTTAGTGAAATCACAACGGCGCAGGGTTTGATGTTCTAAGTTGATTCCTAACGAAACCAACGACGGACAGAACTACCGAAAGTAGGGGTTTGTAACTCGATGCGTGAATATACTACTGAGGCGAAATACGTCATCGGCGAGGACGAAACGATTATTACCTCGCTGCAGGAGCTGGTGCAGAAGCGCCCGAAGCTGGTGCTTTTCACTCGCCCCAAGAACTTTGAGTGGGTAAATGTCACCGCTCAGGAGTTTTATGACGAGGCAAAGGGGGTCGCTAAGGGGCTAATCGCCAATGGTGTTCAGCCAGGCGACCGCGTAGCGCTGCTCAGTGAGACTCGCTACGAGTGGAACCTGATCAATACCGCTATCTGGATGGCGGGCGCCGCTGTTGTCCCGATTTACGGCTCCTCTTCCTCTGGGCAGATCCGTTGGATTATTGAAAACTCCGGTGCGGTCTTCGCATTCACCGAGTCGCGTGAGCACACCGACCGCATGAAGCCGCTGCTGGTCGAAAAAGGCACCGAGAACCCGGAGGGTGAGTCTCAGCTGCGTCGTGTGCTGGAGATTAACGCTTCCGCTACTGACACCATTAGCTACGAAGGCCGTGACATTGACGGCGACGAGGTCGAGCGTCGCATCAAGGACACCAAGGCCGACGACCTGGCAACCGTGATTTACACCTCCGGTACCACTGGCCGTCCGAAGGGCTGCGTGCTCCTGCACAGCAACTGGCTGGCGGAGGCCCGCGCCATCCTCACCAACGAGATTGGCCTGATTGCCCGTCCGGGTAACCGCATTCTGACCTTCCTGCCGTTGGCGCACGTGTTGGCTCACGCAGTGTCCCTGGCTTCGATTATCGCTGGTGCTACCCAGTCTCACTGGGCCGATACCAAGACCGTCACCCTGGAGTTCCAGCGTTCTCGTCCGCACCTGATTCTCGGTGTGCCGCGCGTGTTCGAGAAGGTTCGTGACTCCGCCTACGCCTCCGCTAAGGAGAAGGGCGCATTCGGTCTGGCCATGTTCGAGCGTGCTGAGGCCACCGCCATCGAGTACTCCAAAGCACTGGATACTCCGGCAGGTCCGTCGCGCGTCTTGAAGCTGCGTCGCCAGCTCTACGATCGCCTACTGTTCTCGAAGATTCGCGCAGCTATGGGGGACGCCGTTCAGTACACCATCTCCGGTGGTTCGGCTCTGTCCTCTGACCTCGGGCACTTCTTCCGCGGTCTCGGTGTGCCTGTCTACGAAGGCTACGGTCTGACCGAGTCCACGGCCGCCATCACCGTGAACAACCCGGGCGAGCAAATCATTGGCACCGTTGGTCGTCCAGTTGGTGGCTGTTCCGCCGCTATCGCTGATGATGGCGAAGTTCTGCTGCGCGGTCCGGTTGTGTTTGACCGCTACTGGAAGAACGAAGAGGCAACCAAGGAAGCCTTCATCGACGGCGAATGGTTTAAGACTGGCGACCTCGGTGAGCTGACCGAAGAAGGTCACCTGAAGATCACCGGCCGCAAGAAGGACCTCATTGTCACCGCCGGTGGTAAGAATGTCGCGCCGGGCCCGATGGAGGACCGCATGCGTGCGCACCCGCTGGTGTCCCAGGCAGTCGTCATCGGCGATGGTCGTCCGTTCGTCTCCGTGTTGGTCACTCTCGATGAGGAGGCACTGGAGAAGTGGAAGATTGAGCACTCCGTCCCCGAGCACACCTCGATCCGTGAACTCGCTGCCTCCAGCGCAGTTTTGCGCGCCGAGATTCAGGACGCCGTCAACTCCGCTAACGAGCTGGTTTCTCACGCAGAGGCTATTAAGAAGTTTCATATTCTGGACAGTGACTTCACCGAGGAAAGCGGCGAGCTGACCCCGACCATGAAGGTCAAGCGCAACATTGTCATGGACAACTACTCGCGTGACATTGAGGCTCTCTACCAGCGTTAATTCACGTTCTGCCCGCTGCCGATAGAAAACGGCAGCGTGTTGTTACCGCGCTAGCGCCCCTCACCCCATTAAGGTGAGGGGCGCTAGAAATTTTTAAGGAGTTTTCAGTTTTCGAAAGTTGGCATTCGTCAATGTTCGTCGGTACTCGGAAGCGGAAAACTGCAATGATGTCACCGACACCGAAGATGTCGTGGGAGGGCGGGCAATGATTAACCACTTCGATGCTCGGCTACGCCTGCGCGAAGTGACCCAAGAGCTCTACGACATTGGTGACGAAGTTGCCGAACACATCGAGCACCTCGCTCAGGCGGTTGCTGATGTAGATCGTGAGCTGGTGGACGAATGTGTTCTCGAGCTCGCTGACATCGTCGACGAGGCCGTTGAGGACTGCCGCCCTCTGATTGGTGAACTTGATGGTCTACGCCAAGCGTTTACCTCCGGCATTCGCTCGGGGCGCATCGGTACTCTTTCCTCCGCTTCGACACCGCGTCGACACCCGCATCCGGCACCGAAGTCTCCGGATGTGCAGTCACTGTCGCTCATTCCGGCTCCTTTGAAGCATCCGGTTGCAGTCCCTACGGTCACGCAGGCAATGATTGCTCGCTCCGATGCCGTGGCTTCTTACCTGGAGGAACTCGCCGACTGGGTTTCCGCCGAAAACATCCGAGGCGTGGAGAAGCTCGGTAGTGTGGTGCTTCCGCAGCTTTACGCGCAGTCTGGCCGCCGAGCACTGTCCGCTGCCGCCGCTTGGTGTGTTGCTGTTCCCGAGACTCATCCGGCAGTTGCCAATGCGCTGCGCGGCCGTAGGCCTCCGGAGTTCCTGATGGAACGTGCCCGCATCGATGAAATTGTCCGCCGCGTCAAGCAACGTCGAGCCAAGGAGCATGCGTGAGCGAAGCCTCCGCACACACCGATTCCTTCGGTGTC
Organism: Corynebacterium sp. HMSC075F02; assembly: GCF_001838335.1. Taxonomy (NCBI): domain Bacteria; kingdom Bacillati; phylum Actinomycetota; class Actinomycetes; order Mycobacteriales; family Corynebacteriaceae; genus Corynebacterium; species Corynebacterium sp. HMSC075F02. The sequence goes on from NZ_KV836307.1 coordinate 133,442, forward strand.
TACTTACACGTCCCATTCTGTGCCACCCGTTGTGGCTACTGTGATTTCAACACGTACACGCCAGGTCAGCTGGGCAGTGGCGCAACGCAGGGAGACTACCTCGATGCCATCGTGGCTGAGCTCGAGATGGCCGTCGTAAAGCACCCCGAACTAGCGCGTGGCGCCGATACCGTATTCGTCGGCGGGGGTACGCCGTCGATGTTGGGGGCGAGTGGTCTTCGTCGTCTGCTCGACGGTGTGCGCAACAGCTTTGGGCTTGCTGACGACGCTGAGGTCACCACCGAGTCGAATCCCGAGTCGACCTCCCCGGAGTTTTTCGAAGGCCTGGCCGAGGCAGGGTTTACCCGGGTGAGTCTGGGCATGCAGTCGGCTGTGCCGCATGTGCTGGCCACTCTGGATCGTACGCACACGCCGGGGCGTCCTGCGGCGGCAGTGGCGGAGGCACGCGCTGCCGGTTTTGAGCACATCAACCTCGACGTTATCTATGGCACGCCAGGGGAGTCGATGGCGAACCTCGATACGACGTTGGAGGCAGTCCTGGCCACGGAGGTCGATCATGTTTCGGCGTACTCGCTGATTGTCGAGCCGGGTACTGCGATGGCGCGTAAGGTCCGTCGTGGTGAGCTGCCGATGCCTGACGACGACGATCTCGCCGACCGCTACGAGCGCATCGATGCCGCACTGAGTCAAGCCGGTTTCTCCTGGTACGAGGTGTCCAACTGGGCGAAACCGGGCGGCCAATGTCGTCACAATATGCTCTACTGGCGCGATGGAAATTGGTGGGGTGCGGGCCCCGGTGCACATTCGCACCTGGATGGCACGAGGTTTTACAACGTCAAGCATCCGGCTCGCTACGCGGCGACGATTTCCGGCGGAGAGTTGCCGATTAAGGATTCGGAAGGGCTGACTGCCGACGATCGGCACACTGAGAAGATTATGCTGGGCCTCCGCCTGGCCGAGGGCATCGATGCCAATCTGCTCGGTGAGGATGAGCTGGGCAAGGCACGTCGGCAAGCGGAAGCGGGCATGGTGGAGTTTGTTTCCGTCGATGGTGGCCAGCGGATTCAGCTGACCAATCGCGGTCGTTTGCTGGCCGACGCAATAATTGTTGACATCCTTAGTTAAACTATCCGCATGTCATCTCAGACGGATAAGCGCAGGCAGGAAGTTCTTCGGGCAATTGTCTCGGATTACGTAGCTTCCCAGGAGCCAGTCGGCTCGAAGGCTCTGGTGGAGCGCCACAATCTGGGTGTGTCCTCGGCGACCATTAGAAATGACATGGCGGTGCTGGAGGCCGAGGGGTATATCCAGCAGGAACATGCATCGTCCGGACGTATCCCGACTGAGAAGGGCTACCGCCTTTTTGTGGACAATCTTTCGCAGATTAAGCCGCTGTCCAGGGCTGAGCGCCGAGCTATCCTCGAGTTCCTCGAAGGCGGCGTCGATTTGGAGGACGTTCTGCGTCGCAGTGTGCAGCTGCTGGCCCAGCTAACCCGTCAGGTCGCAGTGGTGCAGGTACCGACGCTGGAGGTCTCCCGCGTCCGGCACTGCGAGGTTGTCCAGCTCGCCGACGCGCGATTGTTGCTGGTAGTCATCACTGACACCGGGCGCGTGGAGCAGCGCAATGTTGAGCTGCCAGCACCGATGGATCCCGATCTCGTGCCGCTCTTGCGTGAGCATTTCAACCGTGCAATGTCGGGGCACACGCTTGCCGACGCGTCGATTGCGATTTCCGATCTTGCGGCTAACGCCCCGCGTGATTTGCGGGATGTGCTTATTCGCTGCTCGACGGTGCTGGTGGAGTCGTTGATTGAGAAGCCGAATGACAGACTCATCCTGGCCGGGGCATCGAATTTGACCCGTGGTAATATGGCCGGTCGCTTACCTTCTACGTTGCCCATGGTTCTTGAAGCTCTCGAAGAACAGGTGGTCGTGCTGAAACTGCTGTCGGCCGCGCAGGATTTGCACCACGTTCGCGTTTCCATCGGTGAGGAAAACGAGGACGAGGAGCTGCGCGCTACCTCAGTTGTTTCAACTGGCTATGGCACCGGCACCGAAATTTTGGGTGGCATGGGCGTAGTTGGCCCCACATTTATGGATTATCCGGGAACAATTTCCTCGGTTGCTGCTGTTGCACAGTACGTTGGCCGGGTATTGAAAGGAAGTAGCTAAAGTTGGCACGCGACTATTACGGCATCCTCGGAGTGGAGAAGGACGCTACGGACGCTGAGATTAAGAAGGCGTACCGAAAGCTGGCGCTCAAGTACCACCCAGACCGTAATCCGGGTGATGAAGAAGCTGCGGAGAAGTTCCGTGAGGCCTCTGAGGCGAACGAGGTCCTGCTGGATCCTGAAAAGCGCCGGATTGTGGATATGGGAGGAGATCCTCTCAATCCGCAGGGCGGTATGCCAGGCGGAGGTTTCGGCGGTTTCGGTGGCGGCGGAGTCGGCGATATCTTCGAGGCATTCTTCGGCGGTGCCGGTGGTACCCGCCAGCGCCGCTCGCGTGTGCAGCCAGGTGCAGATGCGCTGCTGCGTATTTCTCTAGGCCTCGATGAGGCATTTACCGGTGTCCGCAAGCCCATCACGGTAGACACCGCGGTGCTGTGTGAGCAGTGCGAGGGAACTGGCTCGAAGTCCAAATCCAAGCCGAAGATGTGTACCAGCTGTGATGGCACTGGCGAGATTCAGCAGGTCCAGCGTTCCTTCCTGGGCAATGTGATGACCTCGCGGCCGTGCCCGACTTGTGAGGGCACCGGCGAGATCATCCCCGATCCGTGTAACAACTGCGGTGGCGATGGCCGCGTCCGTGCTCGCCGTGATCTGACGGTCAACGTTCCGGCAGGTATCTCTGATGGCATGCGTATTCGCATGGCAGGGCAGGGCGAGGTCGGTCCGGGCGGTGGCCCGGCGGGTGACCTCTACGTGGAAGTTGCCATGGACCCGCACCCTGTATTCGAGCGTGAGGGCGATGATCTGCACTTTAACGTGCAGGTGCCCATGGCTGATGCCGCACTTGGTACCGAGTTTGAGGTCGACGACCTGCTCGGCGAACCAATGACCATCAAGGTTGATTCGGGCACCCAGCCGGCAGAGCAGATTCGTCTGTCGGGTAAGGGCATGCCGCATCTGCGCGGCGAGGGCAACGGCGACGTGGTCGCACACGTCGATGTCACGGTGCCGACGAAGCTGGACCGCAAGTCCCGCGAGCTGCTGGAGAAGCTACGCGAGCACCGCGATGATGATGCCAAGGTGGCAGACTCGAGTGAGCGCAACGGTTTCTTCTCCCGATTCCGCCGCCGTTAGAACACGCCATCCCCAAAGCCCCCTCCAGTGAGTGTGAAGCACACATGAGTTTGCCCGTATTCCTCGGTGAGTTCACCGAGCTGCCGCGCCCGGAAGAAATCATTCGAATCCTCGGGTCGGAGGCAAAGCACATCAGCGTTCGCAGGCTGAAGGAGGGCTCGGAGATTCTTCTTGCCAATGGTGCGGACAAGGTGGTGCGGGCACAGCTCATGCACGTAGACCCTCGTGAGGTTCACGTTCGTGTGGTTGCCGCTGAGGAACGTCCACGTCCGCGCCCGCACGTCACTGTGGTGCAGGCGCTGCCGAAGTCGGATCGTGCTGAGCTTGCGGTCGATTTGATGACCGAGGCCGGGGTCGATGAGATTATCCCCTGGGCGGCCGTGAATTGTGTGGCCCGATGGCAGGGTACCGCGAAGGTCACTAAGGCCCGCGCCAAGTGGCAGTCGGCTGCGCGCGAGGCAGCCAAGCAGGCTCGTCGTGCATGGATTCCGCCGGTCGCTGACCTGCATAGCTCCGCTGATATTGAGCAACTCATCCGGGAAACCACGTCAGCAGGTGGTGTGGCAGCAGTTTTGCACGAGGAGGAAACTGCTCCGTTCGTGGACTTCGCCGCGCAGGCAGCAAACGCTGACAAGGTTCTTTTCATCGTCGGCCCAGAAGGGGGAGTCAGCCCTGGGGAACTCGAGGCCTTCCGCGCCGCAGGTGCTAGCTCGGTAGTACTCGGCCCGACAGTTCTCCGCAGCGCCCTCGCGGGAGCTGCTGCTCTTTGCGCACTGGGCCCGTTGACAAAGCGCTGGGGCGGCGCACCCACGCCTGGTCAGTAGGATAGACGCATAATGACAAAGTATTCAGTAACTGCTCGTACCACTGCCGTCGTCGAGCTCGATGACAATCTCGCGCCGATTGTGGTCGGTCATGCGGATCAGAACCTACGTCTGCTGGAATCTCTGCTGGCAGCGGATATTCATGTCCGCGGCGGAATTGTGACAATCAAGGGTGCTCCGGCGGATGTTTCGTTGGCTGTCCGCGCTTTCAAGGAGCTAGAGGCAATGGCCCGTCGTGGGCATGAGCTCTCCCCGGAGTCGGTGCGGCACGCGGTGGGCATTGTGGATCGCGGTGAGAAGTCCGCCAGCGAGGTGCTCGGTGGCGGCATCGTGACGCATCGTGGCAAGACCGTGCGTCCCAAGACCGAGGGGCAAAAGAACTACGTCGATGCCATCGACCGCTATAACGTTGTTTTCGGTATCGGCCCCGCCGGTACGGGCAAGACCTTCCTGGCCATGGCCAAGGCTGTTGCTGCGTTGAAGAATAAGCAGGTCGAACGCATTATTCTGACTCGCCCCGCAGTGGAGGCCGGTGAAAACCTGGGCTTTCTGCCGGGTACTCTGCACGAGAAGATTGACCCCTACCTGCGCCCATTGCACGATGCGATGCGCGAAATGCTCGAGCCAGAGCTGATTCCAAAGCTGATGGAAACTGGGGTAGTGGAGGTCGCACCGCTGGCGTACATGCGCGGTCGTACCTTGAACAATGCGTTCATCATTCTCGACGAAGCACAGAACACTACTCCGGCGCAGATGAAAATGTTCCTCACCCGCCTGGGCTTCGGTTCGAAGATGGTCATCACCGGTGACGCCAGCCAGGTCGACCTGCCACGAGGGCAGAAGTCCGGTCTGGCTGTCGCCCGTGAGGTGCTGCGCGGTGTGCCGGGAATCGCTTTTCCGGCGTTGGTGGCCGCGGATGTGGTGCGCAACCCGCTGGTAACCGCAATTGTCGAGGCTTACGATGACTACGATGCCTATCACGAAGGTATTGAGCAGGGCGCCGAGTCCCCACAAAAGCGACAGTCCGCCACAAAGCGATAAAGGACGCTGAAATTACATGAGCATTGAAGTTTTCAACGAGTCCGGTCAGGGCGTCAATGAAGAGTCGCTTATCGACGTTGCCCGTTATGCGCTGGGCCGCCTGGACGTACATCCGGCAGCTGAGCTGAGCATTCACATTGTCGACTTGAAGACGATCGAAGACCTCCATGTGCGCTGGCTGGATCTGCCGGGGCCGACGGATGTGATGAGTTTCCCGATGGATGAGCTCACTCCTGGCTCTGGCCGACCAGATGCAGCTAGCCCAGGGCCTGCGATGCTGGGCGACATTGTGTTGTGCCCGGAGTTTGCCGCGGGGCAGGCTGAGCGTGCAGGCCATCCGCTGAGCCACGAGTTGGTTCTGCTCACCGTGCACGGCGTACTGCACCTGTTGGGTTATGACCATGTCACGGCGGAGGAAGAGCGTCAGATGTTCTCCCTGCAGAATGGCCTGTTGGCGGATTGGTACGACGACATCGATCGACGTGGCGTGAGCTTTTCCGAAAAACCAATTAACCCCAATGCGTTCCCGGAGCGTTCTAACGAGCGATGATCACTTTGATAATTGTCGCCGTTGTGGCGATGATCTGCGCTGGCGGACTCAACACAGTCGAAACTGCGGTCGCAGGCATTTCCCGTGCGCGCGTGGCAGAACTGCAGCGCGACGAGGTCGCAGGTGCTAATGCTCTTCTCAAGGTCGTAGAAAATCGCGCCCGGCACGTCAATGTGCTGGTGATCTTGCGTACGCTGTGCGAGTCAATCGGTGCAGTGACGCTGGCGGCGGTCTGTCTTAAGCTTTTCGAGCCGGAACGCTGGGCCATTGTGGCTGCAGTGGTGTTGCTGGCTCTGTTCACCTTCCTGGTCCTCGGGGTGTTTTCCCGCACGATGGGTCGGAAGAATCCGTACTCGATTTCCCTTGCCACCGCGGTCGTCCTGAGTTTTATGGCCAAGGTGTTGGGGCCACTGGAAAAGTTGCTGATTTGGTTCGGCAACATCATCACCCCTGGTGGTGGCTTCCGCGATGGCCCGTTCGCCACCGAAGTCGAGTTGCGCGAGATGGTCGATATCGCCCAGGAGCGCGGCATTGTGGAGCACGATGAGCGCCGCATGATTCAGTCTGTGTTTGATCTCGCGGAAACGTCGGCACGCGTAGTTATGGTTCCGCGCCCAGAGATGGTGTGGATCGAGGCGGATAAGCACTGTGGTCAGGCAGTGGCCCTATGCGTGAAGTCGGGTCACTCGCGGTTGCCGGTGATTGGCGAGAGCGTTGAGGACATCGTCGGCGTCATTTACTTGAAGGACATTGTCCAGCAGACGTACTCGCGTACTGATGGTGGCCGCGGTGTTCGCGTCTCCGAAGTCATGCGCGACTGCGTTTTTGTGCCCGACTCCAAGCCACTGGATGATCTGCTCGATGAAATGCAGCGCACCCGCAATCACATCGCCATTCTCATCGACGAATACGGATCGGTCGCCGGTCTTATCTCTATTGAGGACATCCTCGAGGAGATTGTCGGTGAGATTGCCGACGAATACGACGAGGCCGAGCAGGCCCCCATCGAACCACTGGGGGATGCCTCCTACCGCGTGCAGGCGCGCCTCAGCTTGGGCGAGCTCATAGAGCTTTACGACGAAGCCCACGGGCGCCAACTCGTCTTCGATGACGAGGTCACCGATGAGGTGGATACGGTCTCCGGTCTGTTGGCATATGAGCTTGGACGTGTGCCACTGCCCGGTTCGTACGTAGAATATGCAGGACTGAAGTTTACCGCCGAGGGCTCGCGTGACCGTCGTGGTCGTATGCGGGTACGCACTGTGGTGGTGGAGCCGACTGCGGAGTTTTACTCCGAGGAAGAAGATACTGATGGGCAATCTTGATGACATGCTGGCCAATGCTGGACTTGGCGGAGATGCTGATGATTACAGTGCGCCGGAGGGCTTTCGCTCTGGGTTCGTTTCCATTGTGGGGCGTCCGAATACCGGTAAGTCCACGCTGACCAATTCCCTGGTGGGCGAGAAGATCGCTATTACCGCTAACCAGCCGGAAACCACGCGTCATCCAGTCCGAGGTGTAGTCCACCGCGAGAACTGTCAGATTGTTGTCGTGGATACGCCAGGTCTGCACAAGCCACGCACGCTGCTCGGTGAACGCCTGAATGACATGGTTCAGGAGACCTACTCCGATGTGGACTTGGTCGCGATGGTCGTGCCTGCCGACGAGAAAATTGGTCCCGGTGACCGTTGGATTTACGAGAACGTCTCCAAAGGTTGCAAGAACATCATGGGCATTGTGTCCAAGGTGGATAAGGTCTCGCGCGACACCATTATTGAGCGCCTGATTGAGCTGCAGGAGTTGCTCGGTCCGGATGCCGAGCTTGTGCCACTGTCGTCGAAGTCTGGCGAGAACATCAACACGCTGATTGATGTCATGTCTTCCCAGTTGCCGGAGGGACCGCGCCTGTATCCGAAGGGTCACATCACCGATGAGGATTTGCACACCCGGATGGCGGAGCTCATTCGCGAGGCGGCCCTCGGCGGTCTGCGCGATGAGTTGCCGCACTCCGTGGCAGTCCAGATCGATGAGGTGCTGCCAAACCAGGACCGCGAAGGCGTCCTGGATGTCCACGCCGTTATCTATGTCGAGCGTTCGGGGCAGAAGTCCATCCTCATGGGACGCGACGGTCGACGCATGGGCACCACCATTCATAAGGCTCGTAAGGAACTCATTGCGCTGCTCGGTCAGAATGTTTACCTCGACCTGCGCGTGAAGGTGCTGAAGGACTGGCAGTCGGACCCGAAGCAGCTGGGCAAGTTGGGATTCTAAAAAATTGGTCGAGCCGTATCGCGACCGTGCGCTGGTCGTACGCCGCTACGACCTCGGAGAAGCCGACCGCATCATCGTCCTTTTCACCCGCGACCACGGCCTAGTCCGCGGTGTCGCCAAAGGCGTGCGGCGCGCGAAGAGCCGCTTCGGCTCCCGCCTGTCACCATTCGTCGACGTGGATGTCAACATCTACCCACGCCGAGGGCTGTCCACTATCGCAGGCGCAGATACCGTGCGCACGTGGGCAGCACCGCTTGTCGACGACTATGCGCGCTACACCTGTGCGTGTGCAGTCCTGGACGTCGCCGAACGCATTGTCGGCGAGGAGCAAGTGCCGGCTCCCGAATTGTGGGATCTCACCACCCAATCGCTCGACGACGTTGCGGCCGGTCGCCATCGCCCCGATTTGTTGCTGACCTCCTACATCCTGCGAGCAATGGCGCAGGCAGGTTGGCAGCCAAGCCTCTTTGAATGCGCAGGCTGCGGCAAAGCCGGGCCTCACCACGCGTTTTCTCCCGCATTAGGTGGAGCAGTGTGCACTAACTGCCGGCCACCGGGTGCAGATACTCCGCCGACCGAGGTTCTGCATCTGATGTGGCAGCTTGCTCATGAGCAATGGGCGGGCATCGATACGTCGTCAAGCGAATTCGAGGGACGGATGGCGACGGCGCGTACCCTAACGGCGAAGTACCTGCAGTACTACCTGGGCCGCCGGGTGCCGGCGCTGGAACATGTGGATGCTTTTTGGCAGTAAACGTCAGCGGTGGGGCACAATAGGAAGCGTGTTGAATCCTCCTGTACCGCAGCAATTCGTGCCCAATCACATCGCGCTCGTGATGGACGGCAATGGTAGATGGGCCGAACAGCGTGGGCTCAAACGCACCGAGGGACACAAGCGTGGCGAGGCCGTGCTGATGGAGTGCGTCGATGCTTGTTTGGAGATGGGCGTCAAGCACCTGTCGGCTTACGCATTTTCCACTGAGAATTGGCGCCGTTCGGTCGATGAGGTCCGATTCCTCATGGGCTTTAATCGCGACGTGCTGCGCCGACGTCGTGATGAGCTGGATTCGAAGAACGTTCGCGTGCGTTGGGCAGGGCGTCGCCCGCGACTGTGGCGCTCGGTGATTAAGGAACTTGAGATTGCCGAGGAGCAGACGAAGGACAATGACGCGCTAACTCTGTATATGTGCGTCAACTACGGTGGTCGCGCTGAAATTGTTGATGCTGCTAGAGAGATTGCTCGTCAGGCAGCAGCGGGGGAGCTCAGCGAATATGACTTGACCGAGAAGTCTTTCGCACAGTTCCTGGATGAGCCGACTATGCCGGATGTTGATCTGTTCTTGCGTCCGTCGGGCGAGCAGCGCACGTCCAACTTCTTGATCTGGCAGTCCGCCTATGCGGAGATGGTCTATCAGGACAAGCTTTTCCCGGATTTCGGTCGGGATGACATGCGCGCCGCAGTGGTGGAGTACGCCAAGCGCGACCGTAGGTTCGGCAAGGCCTAGAGCCGGTATTTTTTGGGGCGGGAGGCCGGGCTACTTCTTCTGGCAGTCCCTGCACAGGCCGAAGACCTCAGCAGTGTGCCCGGTTAGATTAAAACCGTGCTCCTCCGCCAGGCTGTGAGCCCACTGCTCGACAGGGCCGCCGGCGACTTCAACGGTGCTGCCGCAATCGGTGCAGACCAGGTGATGATGGTGGTGGTCACCGCACAGCCGGTAGAGAGCCTCTCCGGAGGCATTGTGCAGAACATCGACAATGTCCATTTCTGCAAGGGACTGGAGCGTCCGATAGACCGTCGTCAAGCCGACCTTGTCCCCACGTTCCGTCAGCGACTTATGAATGTCAGCAGCGGAGCGAAAATTAGGAGCCTCACTCATAATCGACACGACGGCGCGGCGTTGGCGAGTACTGCGCTGGCCGATGCGGGTTGCGGCCGGCCGCGCGGAGGCGTGTGCCCCGGTGCTAGCGGGGGAGCCCGTACCACGTGGGTTTTCGCCAGAACTAACTTCGTGCATATCTTCGCCAGCCATGTAACCGACACTACCCGGTATCGGTTGGACAAGATGCGCTAGAGTATAGGGGAACTTTTAACTGGCCTGTTGGGGTCAGTACATTTTGCTTTTCATTATGTCGTTCGCCGCACGGAACGGGCTGAATTGTGTGCCCGGAAAAGGCGTGTGGTGTGCGATGCGAAGCCATTTATAAGGAGTGGTCTAGACCGTGGCACCTAAGTCAGTTGTCGATACCGTCGCCAACCTGTGTAAGCGCAGGGGGTTCGTTTACCCGTGTGGTGAAATTTACGGCGGTACCCGCTCGGCATGGGATTACGGTCCCCTGGGTGTGGAGCTGAAGGAAAACATCAAGCGCCAGTGGTGGAAGACCTTCGTCACCGGTCGTAAGGATGTCGTCGGCCTGGATTCCTCCATTATCCTGCCGCGCCAGGTCTGGGAAGCTTCCGGCCACGTCGCTACCTTCACCGACCCGCTGGTGGAGTCCCTGCACACCCACAAGCGCTACCGCGCTGACCACCTGCTGGAGGCCTACGAGGCCAAGCACGGTCACCCGCCGGCCAATGGTCTGGCAGATGTTCCGGACCCGGAGACCGGTCAGCCGGGCAACTGGACCGAGCCGCAGATGTTCTCCGGTCTGATGAAGACCTTCCTCGGCCCGGTCGACAATGAGCAGGGCCTGCACTACATGCGCCCGGAGACCGCTCAGGGTATCTTCGTCAACTTCAAGAACGTTATGACCACGGCTCGTATGAAGCCACCGTTCGGTATCGGCCAGACCGGTAAGGCATTCCGTAACGAGATCACCCCGGGCAACTTCATCTTCCGTACCCGCGAGTTCGAGCAGATGGAGATCGAGTACTTCGTCGCACCGAACGAGGCGGAAGAGAAGTTCGATGAGTGGGTCGACGCCTGCTGGAACTGGTTCATTGACCTGGGCGTTAACCCGGAGAACATGCGTCAGTTCGACGTTCCGAAGGACGAGCGCGCTCACTACTCTGCACGCACAATCGACTTCGAGTACCGTTTCCACTTCCAGGGCAACGAGTGGGGCGAGCTGATGGGTGTCGCCAACCGTACGGACTACGACCTCGGCTGCCACATCGAGCACTCCAAGGAAGACCTGCGTTACCACGACCAGGTCACCGGCGAAAAGTACGTTCCGTACGTCATTGAGCCGTCCTTCGGTCTGACCCGCGCCCTGATGGCCTTCCTGTGCGATGCCTACACCGAGGAAGAGGTGCCGAACGCAAAGGGCGGCACCGACACCCGTACTGTGCTGAAGCTGGACCCGCGTCTGTCGCCGGTTAAGGTTGCTGTTTTGCCGCTGTCGAAGAAGGACACCCTGACTCCGACTGCTGAGGCTGTCGCCGACAAGCTGCGCCAGTACTGGGCCGTCGATTACGACACCTCCGGTGCTATCGGCCGTCGTTACCGTCGCCAGGATGAGATCGGTACTCCGTTCTGTGTCACCGTTGACTTCGATACTCTCGAGGACAACGCTGTGACCGTCCGTGACCGCGACACCATGGAGCAGGAGCGCGTCAAGATTGACGAGCTGGAAGGCTACCTCGCAGCTCGCCTGGTGGGCTGCTAATGGCCGAAGAAGTTTTTTGGGAATCCTATAGTCTCGGCGACGGCTCTCGGGAAAAATCCGAGCAAACCTGGCCGATTCTGAAGGAAAGCACCGAAGTCGGCACGTACATCCGTGATGAGCAGGGCGATCGCCTCAACACCCCGGAAGGGGAGTGGGTCATTGATGCCTCTGCTAATCACCGTGTTTCCGCCACGCTTCCCGACGGCCGCGTGTTCTCGACCGTTGCTGCTGACCGTGACAAGATTTCGCGAGCCAAGCAGCTTTCAGTGACCTTTGGGCCGGAACGTCCTGAAGGCAAGCTGGTGTGCGAGGGATCGACGAACTACGTCATCGAGAATGCGAAGACCGGCGAGAAGTGGGGCCAGTTTACCGGTGCGTCCCGTGGCGTGCGCCACGCAGAGGTGCAGTTCGACACCGATGAGGGCCGTGCGCTGCCGGAAGAGGAGAAGATCTTCCTGGTCTACAGTGCTCGTCGAGTGCTGGAGTCCCGCATGGTTTCCTCTACCTGGATTCTCACTGTCTGCTTGCTCTTGCTGATTGCCTATATGATTTGGGTGTGGATCGTGTAGCAACTATTGCAGACGGCGTCGTTTACGACGAGAACAAAAAGACCCTGTCCGACGGCTGGAGCTGTCAGGACGGGGTCTTTAGTGCTTTCTGGATCACCTCGCCACAAGGGCGTGGCTGGCAGGTGAAAGCCCGCTTTTTTAGCACGAACGCGCTAGTGATGACGAATCCGGATGAGGGGGATTCTTTCGTCCTAAACAGAGAAGGACGGGGAATTCGCACGGTCTTCGACATCGAACGGCCAGGCTATGAGCTCGCCCGAATCGTCAGAGAGGACAGCCTAGGCCGAGGGGTATTTGGTGTCTATGCCCAGAAAGGAGACTTCCGGGGGAGTTTCGAAGACTGGCTGATTGCCGCCGCTCTGGCGACGTGGTCTGTGGATGGACCACGCCAGATGCGAATTTAGGCGGGAATCTAGAAGCCCATTGTGCTGCCGGAGCCGCCTGGTCGGCTCGAACCTCCGCCGAAACCGCCGAATCCGCCGATGCTGCCACCAAAGCCGCTGTTGTTGCTGAGCATGCTGCCTAGCACCATGCCGGCGACCATCGAACCGTTGCTGCCGCCACCGCGGCGCTGATCCTGGTAGCGGCGGATGTCACGGCGGGCCAAGTCAGCGGCCTCAGCCGCGAGCTTGCGCGCACGACGTGCGTAGGCCAAAGCCTTTCGCGGATCGTCGTTGGCCAAGCCCTGAGCAGAGCCGTAAGCACGCTGCGCCTCCGCGAGGCGAGTGCGAGCCTCAGCACCAACCACACGGCGGCGGGTAGCAATTAAGTCAGCCGCGGCGCGAATGTGATTGTCGGCATCCTGCATGCTGTGCTGCAAAGTAGCGGTAGCGCGGGCGAACGATGCGGCCTTGTCTCGAGCGGAGTCGAGGGCTTCGTCGAGCAGCTCATCGGCATCGGTCAGTGCGGTCCAGGAACTCAGTGGATCCACTTCGGACTTATTGGCTGCCACGCCGAGTGCTTCACGGCCTGCTTCGATGGCCGCATTGAGACGCTCGCGGTTGATGTTGGCGCCTTGCGGTGCCGACATCAGGTGCGAGGCCTCATCGATTTCACCGCGGACCTCGGCGATAAGGGAAGCCAGCCCCGCGACTGCAGCGTGAATATCGCTATCGGCGTGTTCAATGGCCTCCAGAAGACTCTCTGCCTGTGTGAGCGCAAAGTCGGTGGCCGACAGTGCATCAATCAGACCACCTTGCTCACCGGCGGGTAGGTCCGCGATGCGGCGGGCCTCAGACATTGACTGGTCAGCCTGATTCAGGTGCTCCGTGGCCATATCAATATTGTCGGTCACAGAGCTGAGCATCTGCTCTTCGTAACGTGCGCGCAGACCATCGAGAATTTCGCCGGCACGCGGCATACGTGAACGCAGCTCGACACTTCGCTGAGTGAGCTTCGAAATCGTCGCTTCAGCATTCATCAACTCCTGGCGGAGTTTCTGGAAGTTTGCGGCCTCGCCGTCGAGCTGGTCATCCGCAACACCACAGGTGGAGATAATCTCCAGTAGGACACTGCGGCGCTCGATTTCGTCGGACACGGAGCCGTCGTCAAGCTGTTGGCGAAGTGCAAACGCACGCTCGAGCGTGGACTGAGAGTGCTTCAGTGCGTTGTCGAAGCTGCGGATGCGTTCGGTGCCGAACTCAGCGCGGGCGAGGTCGAGCTCGGTGCGGGCTTTGCGAATGGACTCATCGGTACTGACAATCTCATCGTGCGCAAGAACATCGAGCGAGCTGGTGCTCAGCGAGTCCAGCGAAGAGACATCCTTGGGGTCGATGTTGCGGCCACGAGCGATCTCCTCCTCATCGCGCTTCTTCTTATTGCGGCGGCCCACGGCCCAGGTGGCGCCACCGACAACGGCGGCACCACCGAGGCCGGCGCCGAGTGCCCACCCACCGGCGGAGCCGCTGCCACCGCCTGCCTCGGCGATGGCAGCTTCACCCGCAGCTGCCCAGTTGTCATCCTCTAACAACTGCCCTTGAGCTGCTCTGTTGATGGCCTCCGCGTTGCGGGGGAAGGAGTCTCCGACGAAAGCGCCGAGGTTTCGGTCTTCCACGGCGACGACCAGGACACCGCGGTTGTCGGCAGCTCCGAGGTGCTCCCAGGCCTGCTGCGCCCACTGTTCGCCCTGAATGCCGTCGAAGCTCTTGATGTAAAACACCGAGAACAGGAGTCGCTTCTCTGTCTTGAGCTGCTGAATCTGCTCCTTCAGACGAGCTTCATCGCCGCCGCTCAGCACACCTGCGAGATCAGCCACCTCGCCCGACACATCCGCCGGTGCCTCGGCGTGCGCCAGGGATGCTGACGGCGCGAGTGCCAGCAGCGAAGCAGGTGCGTGAACCGGTGGCTGTGCCGGTAGTGCGGCAGTAATTAGCGGCATGCTCAGGCCGAGAAAAGCACCCGATGCGGCAAGGTAAAGGGGGCGAAACACGCGATTCCTGTCAGACATATCTACAAGGATACGTAACAATAATTACGTGGCCGGTAAATTTTCGTATTCATCTTTTGAACTCGCTCGTATTGTCGAGGAGTCTCCGAAGCAGTCATTGCTGCCCGGGGTGCAGTCCTTGGAAACCCACCGGGCGGCGTTTGCACGAGATCGCGCCCGCGTCCTGCACTCCGCAGCGCTGCGCAGGCTGGCTGACAAAACCCAGGTTGTGGGGCCAGGGGAGGGCGATACTCCCCGCACACGCCTGACTCACTCGCTGGAGGTCGCGCAGATTTCCCGCGGAATCGCCAGCGAGTTGGGTGCAGATGAGGATCTCGCAGAGCTGGCCGGCCTGACCCATGACATCGGGCATCCGCCGTATGGCCACAACGGCGAGCGCGCTCTCAACGAGATTGCCGCTGGGTGCGGCGGGTTTGAGGGCAACGCGCAGACGCTGCGTATTCTCACTCGCCTCGAGCCGAAGGTGCTCGATGGTACAGGTGAGCCCTGCGGACTCAATCTCACTCGGGCGGCGCTCGATGCGGCTTGTAAGTACCCGTGGACGCCAATCGGTCCCGATGGTCAGCTCCGCCACAAGTACGGGGCCTACCAGGAAGATGCCGCAATTCTGCAGTGGATTCGCCAGGGCGTTCCGCACGGCAAGCAGTGTCTTGAGGCGCAGATCATGGACTGGTCTGACGATGTCGCCTATTCCGTCCACGATGTCGAGGATGGCATCGTCTCTGGCCGCGTTGACCTGGGTGTTCTGTGGGACACGGTGGAACTGGCCGCACTCGCTGACAAGGGCGCTGCCGCATTTGGTGGCGATCCAGCGGAGCTCGTCGAGGCTGCCGGGCGTCTTGCCAGCTTGCCGGTGGTATCAGCTGCGGCGTCCTATGATGGTTCGCTGCGCTCGCTGGTCGCGCTGAAACGGATGACCTCGGAGCTGGTCGGCCGTTTTGTCACTGCTTCCGTCGCGGGTACGCGTGCTGCCTCCGGGTCGACGCTTCCGCTCGGGCGTTACGACGCGGACCTCGCCGTGCCCAGCTCGATTCTGGCCGAGGTCACCATGCTGAAGACCATCGCCGTGCTGTATGTGATGGATCTTCCGCGTCATATTCGCCGTCAGGAGCGTGAGCGCGATCGCCTTTTCCGGGTGGCCGAGTATCTGCAGGAGGGTGCTCCGGGAACGCTTGATCCGATGTTCCAGTGGCTCTATTCCCGCGCGGAGAGTGACCAAGCGCGGCTGCGGGTGATTGTTGATCAGCTAGCGTCAATGACGGAGTCGCGTGTAGAGCGGCTTGATCGCCAGATTGCTGGTGTGGCCGCGGCGTGGGGATAGTTGTCTACTCCTCCGCGTCAGGAATTTCGCAGAAGCTCTCGTAGTGGTCGTCGGTGTAGTACCAGACATCCGGATCGTTTTCGGAACCGCCGCCGACAACGATGCGGCGTGCACCGCGGCTGGAATTGCCCGGGGTGGTCACGGTGTATTCGCGGTAGTAGTCACCGCGCTCCTTCGGCAGGCGTCCCTCGTAGTTGCCGAAGTGCTTGCCGTCGTGCTGCGAATAGATGTGGTCCTGGTCGGTCAGGATGCGGTCGATAACATCGTCGGCCTCCTGCGGCAGGGTATCTACTGCGCAGGTGGCACCCTTTGTGCCGGCCTTGTTGCTGCCCAAGTTGGGGCCAGGTTTAGGGCCTGGTTTCGCGCTGGAGGCAGTGGAATCCTGCGACCCCTGTGAGTTCTCGGATGCCGTAGAGTTCTGGTCTCCGCCATCGAGCCCGAAATAACTACCAGCCAGCACCAGGGCGGCAGCGCCTACACCGCTCGCAATCTTCTTCCACTCAGCCATGGCTAGTATCTTTCCATATCTGTCGCCGCCGGCACGCTTTTGGGTTGAGCGCGGGCGGCTCGTCGGCAAGCGAAACCTCTACGGCGGAGTCGATTGGACGGGTTGGGTAAGGTTATTTTCATGGCTAGGGGAAGAATTCCGGACTCCGACATCGCGGCAATCCGCGAACGGACTCCGATTGAGGAGATCGTTGCAGAATACGTGAACCTCAAACCGGCTGGCGCGGATTCTCTGAAAGGGCTATCGCCTTTTAAAGACGAGCGCACGCCGTCGTTCCACGTACGCCCCAATCATGGCTACTACCACTGCTTTTCCACCGGCAAGGGCGGTGATGTATTCAGCTTCCTCATGGAGATGGAACACCTGTCTTTCCCGGAGGCTGTCGAAGCCTGTGCGGAGAAAATTGGCTTCCACATTAACTATGAGGGCGGCGGCACGGGCCGTCGCGAGGAACCGGGAACTCGCCAGCGTCTCATCGCCGCAAACCGCGAGGCACAGAAGTTCTACCGCGAACAGTTCTCCACTCCAGCGGCAGCGCCCGCGCGCGAGTTTCTGGAAAACCGCGGCTTCACCGCCGAGCACGCGGCCCAGTTCGGCTGTGGCTACTCGCCGGCCGGCTGGGACACTCTAACCAAGCACCTGCAGCGCCTGGGCTTTAGCTTCGAGGAGTTGGACAAGGCGGGTCTTTCCAAGATGGGGCGCATGGGGCCGATCGATCGTTTTCACCGTCGTCTCATGTGGCCGATCCGCAATATGTCCGGCGATGTCATCGGTTTTGGTGCCCGCAAGCTTTTCGACGATGACAATCTGGGCAAGTACATGAACACGCCCGAGACCATGCTGTACAAGAAGTCCAAGGTCCTTTTCGGCTTGGATCTGGCAAAGAAGGACATTGCCACTGGTCATCAGGCTGTAATCGTGGAGGGCTACACTGACGTCATGGCCATGCACGCCTCAGGCGTGACCACGGCCGTCGCGTCCTGCGGTACCGCTTTCGGCGAGGAACACCTCCAGCTGCTGCGCCGTCTCATGCTCGACGACAACTTCTTCCGCGGCGAACTCATCTACACCTTCGACGGCGACGAGGCAGGACAGAAGGCCGCCATGCGCGCCTTCGAGGGGGAGCAGAACTTCACCGGCCAGTCCTACGTCGCGGTCGCGCCGGACGGCATGGATCCGTGCGATCTGCGCCAGAAGAAGGGCGAGGCCGCAGTGCGCGATCTCGTTGCTTCACGACGGCCATTGATCGAATTTGTCCTCCGCACACTTCTGGCCGACTATGACCTGACCACCGCTAATGGCAGGGTCTCCGGGCTGCGCCGAGTGGTGCCTGTCCTGGCCCAGCTCAAGGACGCGGCGCTGCGCGATGAGTATGCCCGCGAAGTTGCCGGCTGGATCGGCTGGAATGATGAGGCCGAGCTGGTGCAGCGCGTCCGCGAGGAGGCCAGTCGGCCACAGAATGAAAAGCGCACCCCCTACCAGCGTCGCCAAGAAGAGGCCCGTGCCCGTGAAGAGGCGGAGGAAGCGCGGCGCCGGCGCAACCCGGCACTGCCGTATCCAAATCCGCGGGACCCTGTGCTCTATGCGCAGCGTGAGGCCCTTAAGCTGGCAATTCAAGAGCCCGCCACCACCGGCCCGGTATTCGATGCGCTCGCACCCGAGACCTTTGGGCATCCGACCTACCGGGCGGTATTCGATGCCATCATGGCTGCAGGTGGTGCCTGCGGGGAAGCGGCCACACAGCCACATAGTTGGGCGACCGCAATTATGGATCAGGCGCGGGAGGACGTCGTCAAGCATCTCGTGACTGAGCTGGGTGTGGAGCAAATCGCCGTCGATGCAGAGACGCTGCGCCCGTATGCGCAGGCGATTCTGGCGCGGTTGCAGGAGGTGTGGGTCGGTGACCAAATTGCACAGCTGAAGGCGATGCTCTCACGAATGCGCCCCTCAGACGACGAAACCGCCTACAACTCGCTGTTCGCGGACCTGCTCGCGATGGAGCAGTACCGCCGCGAACTGCAAGCAGAGGCGGTCAAGGTCGTGTTTGAGTAGCTAGCGACTAGTAGGGCGGCTAGTAGCCGCGGCGAATCCACTCTTCCAAGTGCGGAGCCTCGCGGCCAATCGTCGTGTGGTCGCCATGACCCGTGCGGACAGTCGTTTCCGCAGGCAGAGTCAACAGGTTGTCGCGGATGGAGTTAATAATCGTGTCGAAATCCGAGTAGGACCGACCGGTCGCCCCCGGACCGCCGGAAAACAGCGTGTCACCAGAGAACAACTCCGCGGCCTCCGGCACGTACAGGCAGCACGAGCCAGGGGAGTGACCCGGAGTGTTAATAATGACAACCTCCGTGCCTGCAATCTCCAGGCGCTGACCATGCGCGAGATCCTCGTGCGCCAGGTCCGGCCAGGACTGATCCCACAGCATCTGGTCGCCCGGGTGGACGAGCAGGGGAGCGTCGAGCTTCTCCTGCAGTTCAGGGGCCACAGTGATGTGGTCGTTGTGCGCGTGGGTGCATACAATCGCCTTTACCTTGCGACCGTCCACCGCATCAATAATCGGCTGCGCCTCATGCGCCGCATCGATGACAATGACCTCACGGTCATCGCCGAGCACCCATACGTTGTTGTCTACGTCCCACGTGCCACCATCGAGCGAGAACGTGCCCGACGTGAGAACGTGGTCAACCCTCAAATCCTTGTTCACAGCGCCACCACCGATCGCAGTACCTTACCGGCCTTCATAGTTTCGAAGGCCTCATCAACATCCTCAATGCCAATGCGCTCCGTCACGAAGCCCTCTAGTGGCAGGCGGTTCTGCAACGACAGATCCACCAGCATCGGGAAGTCGCGCTCTGGCAGGCAGTCGCCGTACCAGGACGACTTCAACGCACCACCGCGGCTAAACACATCCGCCAGCGGGATATCCAGCTCCATCGTCGGCGCCGGAACGCCGACCAGAACAACGCGTCCAGCCAGGTCACGGGCGTAGAACGCCTGCTTGTAGGTTTCCGGACGGCCGACCGCATCGATCACGACGTCAGCACCGAAACCGTCGGTCAGCTCACGCACTCGCTTAACGACGGGATCCTCTTCCCCGGTGCCCTCATCGCTCTTAGCCAGCTCCGCAGAGTTAATGGTCTCGGTCGCGCCGAATTCGCGGGCGGTATCCAGCTTCTCGTCCGAGATGTCGATGGCAATAATCTTGCTAGCGCCGGCCAGCTTGGCACCGGCGATAGCTGCGGTACCAACGCCGCCGCAGCCGATGACGGCTACCGATTCACCGCGCTTAACCTCGCCGGTGTTAATAGCCGCACCGATGCCGGCCATGACACCGCAGCCAAGCAAGCCCGCAACGGCCGGATCGGCTGCCGAATCGACCTTGGTGCACTGGCCCTCGTGGACGAGGGTGGCATCCGCAAAAGCGCCGATTCCAAGTGCTGGGGTGAGGACGGTGCCGTCGGCAAGCGTCATGGGCTTGGAGGCGTTGAAAGTGCTAAAGCAGTACTGTGGCTCACCGCGCTTGCAGGCGCGGCACTCGCCACAGACGGCGCGCCAATTGAGGACGACGAAATCGCCGACGGCAACATGCGTGACCTCTTCGCCAATCTCGGAGACCACGCCTGCGGCCTCGTGGCCGAGGAAGAACGGGTACTCGTCGGTGATATCGCCGTCGCGGTAAGCCAGGTCTGTATGGCAGACGCCGCAGGCCTGGATGTCAACAATGACATCGTTCGGGCCCGGGGACGGGATGCAGATATCAGTAAGTTCTACAGGTGCGCCTTTTTCGCGGGCGATAACGCCGCGCACAACGCGTGCGGTTTGCTCGGTGTTTTCGGTTCCGTTGGTTTGTTCAGACATAAGCCCCATCGTATGAACGCGGTATGAAAAGTGCATGATGGAAAGCATTTTCAGTACTGGTAGGAGCTTTGTGGGCGCTGTGCGAGGTTGCGTGGATTGTGTGGATTGCGTGGCTCTGAGAACTCACAACGGTGTCATGACGTGTGGGAAAAGAAGGTCTAAATTGACCTTTGACCTGGCGATTTGTGAGTTTCAAGGGGTCTGGGTAAAGTATCTATCCGTCGCAAGGAACGGCATGGCCGAAGTTCGGTTTAGCCGGTTCTGTGCGGTGGATATTCCTCCATAGCTCAATGGCAGAGCATTCGACTGTTAATCGAAGGGTTGCTGGTTCGAGTCCAGCTGGAGGAGCAATTAAGCCAGGTCAGAGAGTTTTTCTCTGGCCTGGTTTTCGTTTAAGAAGACGAAGAAGACAAAAACAGACAGAAAATAATCCAAGCCCTAGGAAAGTCGGAAAAGCGTGTCTGGTCGGTGCGTCGCCGGTGGGCACCTTTCGCCACTTACCCCAGTGCGAGTTACTGACTGCGTTTATGTCAAAAATGGCACGAAAAATGCCCGGTAGGGTCAGGCGGTCATTGCATCATGGATAA
>NZ_KV836308.1:0-135049 GCF_001838335.1 Corynebacterium sp. HMSC075F02
TATCCATGATGCAATGACCGCCTGACCCTACCGCGTGAAAAATGGCTTGAAACTGTCATAAACTTGCACAGTTTCACATTTGCAGCCCGTCTTTCTGAAGTTGTCAGGTTTGCTGCTTAACCAAAAACGCCCGACCGCCTGCGCATCAACTGCACAGAACAATCGGGCGTGAAAAGGCTTTTGGCTATCTAGCCGCCTATTTACTTCTTGCGAGCCTGACCCGGCTTCGGAGCCGGCTTGGACGGCTTGGAAGAGATCTTCTTAGCGTCGTCAGCGTTCTTCTTCTCGGTCTTGACCTCGTCGACCTTGATTTGAGCCTGCTTGGCAGCCTCTGCGGCCTTCTCCTCAGTGGTCTCCTTGGCCTCAGCAGCCTTGTCCTTGGCCTCGTCGGCCTTGTCGGCTGCCTTGCCCTTTACCTCTTCAGCCTTGTCCTTAGCCTCAGAAGCCTTCTCTTCAACGGTCTCCTTGACCTCTGCGGCCTTCTCTTCGACCTTGTGCTTAACTTCCTGGGCCTTCTGCTGGTATGGAGCTGGGTCAACCGGGAGCTTGTCGTCCTTGCGCAGCTTCCAAACGATGACACCGACGATTGCTGCAACAACAGCGAAGACCAGGGAAGCGGTTGCGATGCGACCGTTCTTGGCGCGCTGCTCTTCCTTACCGGTTACCTTGTCGATAGCCTTCTGGGTACGCACCTCGAGGTCCTTGCGAGCCTTCTTGGCCTTCTTTTCAGCCTTCTTAGCCTCGCAGCGAGCCTTGCAACGGGTCTTCTTGCCCTTGCGCTTAGCGTCCTTCTCGGCCTGCTTCGCAGCCTTCTTAGCCTGCTTCGCAGCCTTCTTAGCCTGCTTCTTGGTCTCCTTGGACTTCTTCTCAACCTTGCCGGTCAGTTCTTCGGCCTGCTCAGCGAGCTGATCGCGGGCGTCGGAAACCTTTTCCTTAACGTCTTCCGCCCAATTGGTTGCTGCGTCCTTTGCTGCCTCGTTCTGTGCAGCTGCCACCTTCTTAGCCTCCTGCATCGTGTCGTAGAGCTCTGCAGCCTTCTTGTCCCGGTAATCCGAGTAGCTGTCGTAAGCGGACTTCAGTCCCTTGACAGCCAGCGAGATTGCGTTGGGGTTCATGACTCTCCTTTATTAGTGCGTCGCCAACAGGCATCGCCTTTAATTCTCAATCAATGATTAATACTGCTGCGGCGCCAGTGCCTCTGAGACCAAGATGCTTCTAAGTCCAAGAGCTAGGGCCCAGTTAGGCCTAGCGCCGAAATATTTGCAGCAGGCTCACATTCCAGCTTAGGCACTATTTGGCCTCCATGGGGGTCAACGAAGAACTCTTTTCCTTATCTTGAGAAACATTTTCGCTGGTTTCTGCCACGGAGAAACTCACCAGTAGGAGCAATTGGCCACCAAGGTCGGTATCCTAAGGAACGTGACTATTAAGACTGCTACTGCAACTGTGCACACCAACCATGGCGATATCGTGATTGACCTGTTCGGCAACCACGCGCCGAATACCGTCGACAACTTCATCGGCCTGGCAGAAGGCACCAAGGAGTACAAGGGGCAGAACGCCTCTGGCACCGAGTCCGGCCCGTTCTACGATGAGGCCATCTTCCACCGCATCATCGCTGGATTCATGATTCAGGGTGGTGACCCGCTGGGCACCGGCACCGGCGGCCCGGGCTACATGTTCGACGATGAGATTCACCCGGAGCTCCAGTTCGATCGTCCGTACCTGCTCGCTATGGCAAACGCCGGCAAGCGCGGCGGCCGTGGTACCAACGGTTCCCAGTTCTTCATCACCGTTGTTCCGACCCCGCACCTCAATGGCGCTCACACCATCTTCGGTGAGGTCGCTGATGATGCCTCGAAGAAGGTTGTCGACGAGATCGCTCGTGTGGCTACCGATCACTGGGATCGCCCGCTGGAGCCGGTCGTGATTACCTCCATCGACATCGAGAAGTAATCCGCTAGCTTCTACGCTCTTTAACCCGTCCGGTTGTTCCGGGCGGGTTTTTCATGCCCATTTTCGCTTTACGACGGCCCGTAACTTCAATGTTGTGTTTAGGGGTAGTGGGGGTAGTAGCACATCGTGTTGATTCTCCACATGTCCACAGCCCTGTGGAAAAAATACTCCACTGTTCACCTAGGTGAACACGGGCCAAGAAGCACGTTACGGGTTCCAATTTTCACAAATTACAACAATTCACAGTTGTCCACAGACTTGTGCACATGTGTGGATAATTCCATTCTTGTAATTTACGAACCAGCGTTCGAAAGTGGTCGAACTCCGCAGAATATTGGAGTTACGCACAACTTGACTTGCAACTATGTTACTTGTTCACAGAGTTATCCACAGGCTGTGGATACTGTGGACACAGGGGATAGAACCAAAGTTGTCATGCTTTACGGTTTCTGTCACGTAACCCGTGAGAAATTTGGGACGAAATCTCTCCACAGTTATCCACAAATTACATGATTGTTACACAGGTTTCTGTGGATAACTTTTTTGCGCGATCAGTAGGAGGGAAATCCTCATTCGTCGAAAAACGTGTGGGAAACGGGTGTATTGACGGGGGTGAATTGACCTGGGTTTTTAGGTATGAAAAAAAGGCGCATCCAAAAGTGGATGCGCCTGAGGGGGTGCGATGTATTAGAGCTGACTAACGCCAACCCATAGTCATCAGCAGACCAACAATGAAAAGACCAAAGCCGATGACGTAGTTCCATGCGTTCAAAGTCACCATGAACGGAATATGCGGACCCGCGATGTAGTTGACCAGCAGCCAGCCCAAACCAATCAGCATGAACCCGAACATCAGCACCTTGTACCACACCGGCGTCTGAGTGCTGTTGATTTTGACCGGGGTACGGCTGACGGAGGAGCCACCGGATTGTGGTGAATTAGTGCTTTCGATCTTTGCCTTAGGCATAGCGCTTTAAACTCCTTAGGTTGTGGTCAGCAGGTTGCGATCAGCGCGGTATCTACACTCCCGCGGTATATGCATAATTGTAAACTTTGCATCCGAACTTACCAGTGAAGTTCGCAGGCAGTAGAATCCCCAGTTATGCAGATTCTCGTCGTCGATAACTATGACAGCTTCGTATTCAATCTGGTCCAGTACATAGGCCAGCTCGGCGAAACGGTTACTGTCTGGCGCAATGATGATGCGCGTCTCCGCGATGTTGACGACGTCGTAAAGCAATTTGATGCAATCCTACTGTCGCCCGGTCCCGGTGAGCCGTCCAATGCTGGATGGACAGAGGACATTATTCGCGCGGTGAGCAGGCAGGACGAGCCGACACCGGTGTTGGGTGTGTGCTTGGGTCACCAGGCGATTGGTGAGGTCTTTGGTGCGCAGGTCGTGCGTGCCGACGAGCTGTTGCACGGCAAGACCTCCCCGGTCACTCATGACGGCACGGGTGTTCTGGCCGATGTGCCCAGTCCTTTTATTGCCACGCGCTACCACTCGTTGACGGTGGATCCGAAGACACTGCCGGAGGAACTCATTGCCACGGCATTCACGGATTCGGGCATGCTGATGGCGATGCGCCACCGCGACCTGCCGATTCACGGCGTGCAGTACCACCCGGAGTCGGTACTCACCCAGTACGGGCACCGCATGCTGGTCAATTGGCTGCGGCTGGCCGGCGGTGAGTACACCGAGGAACTCCTGGCGGAGTTGGAAGAGCAGCAGGCCGTGTACCAGCGCGCCTTCTCAGACGTGCTGGCACACTAGCCGCTAGTTAGGCAGCAGATCCGGCAGCCTTATGGGAGGTTCCGGAGCAGGCCGTTCCTCTGAAGAGCTCTCCGGGGCAACCCCCAGCCGGTAGACGCGCAGGGTGACCTCGCCGTCCTTGTTGAGCTTGGAGCCGGCTGACGGGTTGGCCTTCTCCACGTGGTCGACCTTGGACAGATCCAGCGTGGTGACTTCCTCGGTGCGGATAGTTCCCTCGAAGCCGGCATTGGTGAGTGCCTTCTCCGCATCACTGCGAGTCTGGCCCTCAACTCGTGGCATCTTAATTTGGTTGCCGCGCGAAACGTGCAGCTCGACAGTCGTTCCGACGGTGAGCTCCGTGCCCTTCTGGGGAACCTCAACAACGGTTCCCTGTTCCTCAGTGGAGTCAACCTCCACCACCTCGACAACGAAACCAGCGGATTCGAGGGTCGTGCGGGCGGAATCCAACCTCTGACCAGTGACATCCGGAACAGTCTTGGTCTCGATACCGGAGGAGACAGTCAAAGTTACGCGGGTTCCCTTCGACACCTGAGAACCGGCAGCTGGAGACTGCTCGATGACATTGCCGCGCGGAACGTCCTCACTCGGTTCCTCTTGCAGCTTCGGATTGACGACAAGCCCCGCCTCCTCGAGCAGGCGGCGAGCTTCCTCTGCCTGTTTGTCGCGTACATCCGGCACATTGGTCAACTCTGGGCCCGAAGATACGCGCAGCTTGATACGAGATCCCTGCGGCAACCCCGATCCGACACCCGGTTCGGTGGCAATCACCGTGTCTCGGGGCACATCTGGGTTCGGCTCGTCGACGCGGTTGACCACGAAACCAGCCTGCTCGAGAACCTGCGTTGCCTCATTGACATTTAGGCCCTCGACCTGCGGAATGGCGACGGTCTCGACCTCGGTGGACGAGTTGAAAAGCTGGTAGGCGCCGTAGCCGACACCGCCGAGAGCGACCAGCGCAGCAGCCGCCAGTGCGACAGTCTTTCCTGCGCCACCCTTCTTTTTCTCAGGCTCGTCAGTGTTAGCGATCTGAGCAGGGGCTTCCGGCTGGGCAGCCACTCTCTCCGGTTCCGGAGCCGGAGCAGGGACAGCGGCCGGAGCCGGAGCCGGAGTTGCCTGCTGCGCAGGGGTCACCCGGGTCTCAGCATCCGACGGAGTTGCCGGAAGGAATTCGGTGGTCTTCGCATCGTCGTCATGCGCGCCGTGGTGCGCCAGCGCCAACGGATCCTCGCCGCGTGCAAGACGACGCAAATCCTGGGCGAAGTCCTCTGCGGAGTCGTAGCGCTCCATCGGATCCTTGGCCATCGCGGTCAACAGCACCGCGTCGAGGGCCTGAGCCGTGTTCGGGTCGGTGTTGAGCTTCCCTGAAGGCCGCGGCGGCTGGTCCTGAACGTGCTGGTAAGCGACAGAAAGAGGGGTTTCACCGGTGAATGGCGGGGCGCCCGTGACGGCCTCGAAAAGTACGCAGCCGACAGCGTAGATATCGGAACGGGCGTCGGCGGTCTTACCGCGCGCCTGCTCCGGCGAGAGGTATTGCGCGGTACCCAGCACCGCCGCAGTCTGCGTCATCGTGGTGGAATCACCGAGCGCGCGAGCGATGCCGAAGTCCATCACCTTCACCTTGCCGGTGTTGGTCAGCATGATGTTCGCTGGCTTGATGTCACGGTGAATAATGCCCGCATGGTGGGATGCCGTCAGCGCATCACACACCGATGCCATGATCGATGCGGCCTTCTTCGGGTCGAGCCGCCCCTCACGACGAACAAGATCACGCAGGGTCTCGCCCTGAATCAGCTCCATGACAATGAAAGGCACGCGCCCCATCGGGCTATCCGTCTCGCCGGTGTCGTACACCGACACGATCGACGGGTGATTCAGCAGCGCTGAGTTTTTCGCTTCACGACGGAACCTTGCGAGGAAGTTCTCATCCCTGGCAAGGTCGGCCCTCATCATCTTGACCGCGACAGAGCGACCGAGAACAGTATCTTCAGCGCGGTAGACATCGGACATGCCGCCAACGCCAATGAGCTCGCCGAGCCGATAACGGCCGGAGAGGAGATCGTCATTGCCAGACATTGTTCGTCAGTCCCTTCGGAAGGATTTCCACCAAAACATCTTGTACCTGAATATTACTGTGCATCTGGAGTCCCCAAGGTATTACCGGAGTCATTTCCCAAGGGCAATTGAATACCGGGTAGACCACCGCCACTGGAGTCGTCGCCACTGTCGTCGCCACTGTCGTTGCCCGAATCCTGAGTCGGTTCGGACGTATCCGGAGCGGTCTCGCTGGTGTCCTGCTCAGTGGAGCTGTCAGAGGCACCGTCATTGTTGCCGCCGTAGTTTTCACCAGAGTTGCCGCCGTCGTTATTTCCCCAGTTACCGGAATTGTCGCCCGACCAACCGTAACCAGAACCGTCGTTGGGGTCGGTGTTTTCCTCTGTGGTCTGCTGCTGTGACTGGTTCGGAATGTACTGCTCCAAGTTCGGAATGGTTGGCAGTGAACCGGTAGTCGACAGCGAATAGACGACCGCGATAGCACCGGCCAGCAACACTAGCAGCACCAACAGCACAATGCTGCCGCAGCCACAACCGCAGCCGCTGCGCTTCTTTGCCGGCTTACGCTGTCGGGCGGGTTGCTGCGGTGGCCGCTGCGGTTGCTGCGGTGGCTGCGACACCGGCATGGGCGGTCGCGTCATGGCACCGAGTTCGGTGGTCGCCGGGTTGGCAGCGTTGGATTGACGGTGCACCGTTGGGGTCACACCACGCGGCTGTGGTGGGCGGTGCCCCGCGCGCACTCGCAAAACAGCCTGTGCCAGCTCACGGCCATCGGCATAGCGACGCTGCGGATCCTTGCGCAGCATAATGCCGATAAGTTCGCGGATATGCGGATTGACCGTCGGCGCCAACGCAGGTGGTGCCTCGTTGATGTGTGCCACGGCAACCGCGACGGTGGAGTCGCCCTGGAAGGGCCGGGCGCCGGCCACCATTTCGTAGGCGACACAGCCAAGCGAGTAGATGTCTGTCGCCGGACTCACCTGTTTGCCCTGTGCCTGCTCCGGTGAGACATACTGCGCGGTACCGACGACCATGCCGGTACGCGTCAGAGGCACCGCTTCAGCGGCTTTGGCAATGCCAAAGTCGGTAATCTTCACGGTGCCCTCCGGCGTCACCAGGAGGTTGCCCGGCTTAATGTCGCGGTGGACAAGGTTCGCAGCGTGAATTGCCGACAGGCCGTGTGCAGTCTGCTCTAGCACGTCGAGCATCAGGTGCTCTGGCAGGGTGCGACGTCGCTGCAGCACCTGCGACAGAGATTCGCCACGGATGTACTCCATGACGATGTAACACGCGCCGTGGCTGCCGATGTCGCCTTCCTCGTAGGTGACAATCTTCACCACGTTTGGGCTGTTGACGCTGCGCGCAGCGGCGGCTTCGTTCTGGAAACGCTGCCGGAACTCGTAGTTGTCCGAGTACTCCTGGTTCAGAAGTTTGATTGCAACCAGTTCGCCGCTGGTGGCGTCGTCGGCAAGCCAGACGGTGGACATGCCGCCACGGCCGAGCAGACGGCGAACGTGATATCGGTCGCCAACGATGTCTTGAACTTGGTGGGCATCCATGCTTATCGACCCGCCTGTTCGACCGCGTCAATGAGTGCACGGCCAATCGGGGCAGCAACGGAGGCGCCGGTAGCGCCCTGGCCCTGGCCGCCACCGTTTTCCACGACGACAGCCACGGCGACATCGGAGTCCGGCGCGAAGGCGATGTACCAGACGTGCGGTGCGTACTCGCCGCGGACAGCACCGTGTTCCGCGGTACCGGTCTTGGAGGCAATACGCGAACCGTTACCGCCCGAGTGCGACTCGGAGCCGCGCATCAGCTCAGTTACGGTCTCCGCGACCTCCGGCGAAATCGCCTCGCCGGCTTCAATCGGCTTAAAGGACTTGATTTCGGAGAGGTCGGCACCGCGCACCGATTTGATGATCTGGGGTTCCATGCGCACGCCGCCGTTGGCAATCGTGGCGGCGATGATGGCGTTGTCCAGCGGCGTGAAAGACACGTCGCGCTGACCAATGGAGGTCTGACCCAGCGAGGACTGATCCGGAATATCACCGACAGCGGAGGGCTGAATCGGCAGGCCCGCGTCATCGTGGGTCTCACCGATGCCGAATCGCTTAGCGACGTCCTTGAGCGCATCGGCCCCGTACTGCATACCGAGCTCAGCGAATGCCGTATTACAGGACTGCGCGAAAGCCTGGCGGAGAGTTGTAGTAGCCCCACCACAGGTCGAGCCACCGTAGTTCTCCAACGTAGTGGTGGTATCCGGCAGCGTAATCTGCGGTGCGCCAGTGACCGAGGTGTCCGGGGAAGCGCCTTGCTCCAGTGCCGTGACCGTGGTCAACACCTTGAAAGTGGAACCCGGCGGCAGCGGACGCTGAGTGGCGTGGTTGAGCAGCGGTGCGCCCTCATTGTTATTGAGGGACTGCCAGGTACTCTCGTCGCCGGCGGCGATGTCATTCGGGTTGAACGACGGTGTGGAGGCCATCGCGAGAATTTCACCCGTCGATGGGCGAATGGCGACGGCGGAGCCGACGTAGCCGCGTTCAGCGAGTTGTTGGTACGCAGTCCGCTGAGCGTTCGGCAACAGCGTCAGCTCCGTGGAGGCCCCAGAGGGTTCCTTGCCCGTGACCATGTCGAGGGCGCGGGAGGTAAACAGCGAAGGGTCGCTGCCGTTCAAGATCTCGTTCTGAGAGCGTTCGATACCGGCGGAGCCGTAGATGTCCGACAGGTATCCGACCACCGCGGCATATGCCTCCGGGTCGGTGTCGTAGCTGCGGTCATAGAAGCCGCTCTCGCCCTTGACCGAGTGGGCCAGAATGTCGCCGTCAGTGGTGATTTGGCCGCGAGGTTTGGACTTTTCCTCCAGGAACTGACGGCTATTCAGCGGATTGTGGGCGTACTTATCCTGCTGGAAGCCCTGGATGTAGGTCAGGTTCGCCAGTAGAAGAACGAAGAGTCCGAGAACGACAACAAAGATTTGGCGAATGGTCTTATTCATCTACTGGTTCACCTCCTGAGATGCGTTGACATTGTCGTTGAGGCCCGAAGGGTTGCTTGGAATACCCCAGGGGCGGTTGGCCTCGTCAGAGACGCGCAACACGATGGCCAACATGATGTAGCTGGCCAACAGTGAGGAACCACCGGCTGACATGAACGGAGTAGTCAGACCGGTCAGCGGCATCAGCTTGGAAACACCGGCTGCAACCACGAACAGCTGAATGGCCATCGAGAATGCGACACCGGCCGCCAGCAGCTTGCCAAAGGAATCACGTACCGCCAAGCTCGCCGAAATACCGCGGGAAATCAGAATCGCGAACAGCAGGATGATGGCACTCAGGCCGGTAAAACCGAGCTCCTCACCAAAGGCCGAGAGGATGAAGTCAGAGTGTGCCACCGGAATGTTCTGTGGGTAGCCCTGGCCCAGACCGGTGCCACCGATGCCACCCCAGCTCATGCCGAACAGACCCTGGGAGAGCTGATAGCCGCCCTCGTCGTAGGAGCCCAACGGATCCAGGAAATGCGTGACTCGCGCCTGAATCTTGTCCGAAACCATGTAGACACCGACAACGCCGACGGTCACCAGCACCATGCCGATGATCAGCCAGGAACCGCGACCGGTGGCAGCGTAGAGCATTGCCAGCACAGTGCCGAAGAGCACCAGCGCCGGGCCAAAGTCATTCTGCAGAGCCATGATGACGGTAGCGATGCCCCAGATCAGCAGAATCGGACCCAGGTCGCGAACACGCGGGAAATCAATGCCCAGGAAACGCTTGCCCGCCACATTGAACAGCGAGCGCTTATTCACCAGCAGCTGAGCAAAGAAGATCAGCAGCATGACCTTGGCAAACTCACCCGGCTGCATGGAGAACGGGCCGATGGAAATCCAGATGCGGGCATCAGCATTAATCGACGACGGCCACACCAGCGGTAGCGCCAACAGAATCAAGCCGCCGAGACCCAGCAGATACGAGTACTGCGACAGCGAGTGGTGGTTGCGCAGCAGGACAATCACGCCGATAAACAGTGCGACACTGAGTACGGTCCACATGATCTGATTGCGCACCAACGAGGTGTCATTGGCCAGGTCGAGGCGGTGAATCATCACCAGCCCCAAGGCATTGAGCGTTGCTGCAACCGGCAGCATCACCTGATCGGCGTTGGGCGCCACAAAGGTCAGCGCGATATGCGCCACTGCAAAAATCACAAAGAATCCGCCAATGATGTAAAAGACATCTCCGGTCAGAGAGTTACCCTGAGCCAGTTCCAGCGAAATTAGTGCCAAAAGCAACAATCCTGCCGACAGCAGCAGCAGGAGCATTTCCTTCATCCGAAGCTGTCGCTTCGTGGTAGTTTCACTCATTTTCGCACCTGCCTACAGTTGACTCCTGGCTTCGAGCCCAGCTTTTCATCCTTCTTGTCATCGTCGGAAACGGACAGACACACCGGCAGCGCCGACTCCGCCAAACGTCCAATCTGGTCGCTGACACCGTTGTAGGAATCAGCTGGCAGACCTTCCAGCGAATTGCGTGCCGCCGGTGAGAGATCTTCCGGCGTCATGATGTGGCAGTCGACCTTCTCCTTCGCCGTCCCAGCCGGAGGAAGCTGAACTTTATTGTCATCGGTCAAACAGATGAACTGATGTGGCTCTTGCAGATCGAAGCCCAGCAAACTGCCGGGCACGCCGTGCATCAGCTGCACCTGCCCGTCGACCACCGCGAGATGGTACATCGACTCCTTCTTCTGCCAGCCCCAAATACCAAGGCCGACCAACCCGGCCACCAGCACCAGCACCACAGAAATAACTAGCCACTTGCCCTTGGAAGCTTTCTTCTCCGGCGCCGAAGTCACTGCAATTTCCTGTGACTTCCGCGGGCGGAGTGCCGCCGCGCGTCCCGCTGACGTATTGGGGCGGGGGAGTTCCTCCTCCGCACTCTGCAGGGCACCGGCCAGGGCGGGCTCGTAAGGCGTGCGTGCCGACGAATCGACAACATCGGCAACCACCACGGTGATGTTATCCGGACCACCGGACTTCAACGCGTAGTCAATGAGCTTGGTAGCGGCCTCGTCCGGAGTGCCCTCCGAGAGCACGTCTTTGATGGTGTCCGCGGACACTGGATCGGATAGACCATCCGAGCACAGCAGGTAGCGATCGCCCTCGTGAACATCGCGATAAGACAAAGTAGGCTCCACCGGGCGACCGGTGAGAGCCTTCAAAATCAGTGAGCGCTGAGGGTGAATTGCCGCTTCTTCTTCGGTGAGATTGCCCTCATCCACCAGGGACTGCACATAGGTGTCATCCCGGGTAATGCGGATGAGCTCCCCGTCGCGCAGCAGATAGCCACGCGAGTCACCGACATGGCACATGCCCAGGCGGGTGCCGTCGAAAAGCAGAGCAGTCAGCGTAGTGCCCATGCCTTGCGTAGAGGGGTTCTGCTCAATTTCATCCGCGATGGAGTTATTGCCCTCCATGCAGGCGCTGCGCAGGGACTCGAGCAAATCGGGGCCGGGCTGATCATTGTCCAGCCGAGAGACGGCCGCAATCATCAGCTGAGATGCGATTTCTCCGGCGGCGTGGCCACCCATGCCGTCGGCAAGCGCGAGCAGACGCGAACCCGCATAGGCGGAGTCCTCGTTGTTCTGTCGGATGAGGCCGCGGTCAGAGCGGGCCGTGTAATTCAGAGCAAGACTCATGGTTGCAACCTCAAAGTTGTACGGCCAATACGAAATTCCATACCCGAAGCCAGGCGTTCCGGCTGTTCCACGCGCTGGCCATTGAGGAATGTGCCATTGCGGGAGTCCAGGTCTTCCAGGTACCAGATGCCGTCGCGGTTGATGACGCGAGCGTGCTGGCCCGAGGCGAAGTCATCGTTGAGGACGAAGGCATTCGACTCTGAACGGCCAATAGTGATGTCGCGTTGGTTGTTTAGGTTCATGCGCGAACCCGCCAGCGGCCCGGAGGTGACAAGGAGCTGATGTGGAGTCTGCGAGCGCTGGAAACGCTTGGCCGGAGCACTGCTGGCCTGCCGAAGTGGGCGCAGCGGAGCCGAGCCTGTTGTTTCTGTACGCAGGGTGCGAAGCGTCATCCAAATGAAAAACCACAGGACGACCAGCACGCCGATGCGCGAAAGCAGAAAAACGATAGCTTCCACGTC
The DNA here is from genome assembly GCF_001838335.1 of Corynebacterium sp. HMSC075F02. Classification (NCBI taxonomy): domain Bacteria; kingdom Bacillati; phylum Actinomycetota; class Actinomycetes; order Mycobacteriales; family Corynebacteriaceae; genus Corynebacterium; species Corynebacterium sp. HMSC075F02. The sequence continues at coordinate 11,935 of NZ_KV836308.1, forward strand.
CGAGGAACCTCCTTATGTAGAGCTGGTGGGTCCGCAAACCGAACACACGGACGTAATTATTCCAGGAATGTGTCGGCAAACCTAGGGCAGTGGCATGTGAACCTGGTGAACCTCACTACTTAGCGGATCTGAATCAGCGGATTTAACTAGCGGATCTGAACTTCGAGAACAGAATGCCCCAGCGAGATTTCGTCGCCGTCAGCCAGCAGCCAGTTCTCAATGGGTTCGCCATTGACAATGGTGCCGTTGGTCGAATGCAAATCGACGAGCACAGCGTCCTGGCCGTCCCACGTGATCTCGGCATGCTGGCGGGAAACACCAGTATCCGGGAGACGGAAGTCGGAAGCGGTGCCGCGGCCGATGATGTTCGAACCATGGCGCACCTCAAATACGCGCGAGGAGCCGTCCTGCAACAGCAGGGTGACGGTCTTTTCCTGGGACTGGTCTTCGCCCACGGTCGCGCTGCTCAGCTCAGTTGCAGCCTCTGGGTCGACCGCGGGGATGGGGCGGGAAGCGGTGGGGAACTGCTCAGCTTCAGGCTGCGGGTGGTAGGCGGCAGAGGTCTCTGCAGCTTGGGGTTCATCATCGCTTTGCGACGGGGCTGCGTCAGTGTTGGCATCATCGGCACTGTCCTCGAATGGGGCGAACTCCGAGGTGCCCACGGTGTCCTCGGTGAAAGTGCTGGCCGTCTTCAACTGGCCGGTGTGGAGAGACTCCACTGCCTGCAGGTGGACGCTAATGGAACCGGTGAAGCCCCAGCCGTTGTTACGGCAGTAGCGTGTCATGCGGTCAGCCAACTGATTCGGCAGGTTGGGCTCGGACGCAGAAAGGTTCTTGTAGTCGGCAGCGCTGATGCCAATGCGGAAATCATTGGGTGCCAAGTACTGACCGTTGGCGTCCTGCATCAGGAAGTCTTCAATTTCTTGCTTCAGGCATTCTTCTAACTCATTCGGGACAACCTTGCCGCCGAACACGCGCGCAAAGCTGTTATCGAGCCCGCGCTGAAGCGAGCTATCGAGCTTGCGGATGCGTCCTAGGAAATCCATCTGACTAAAGAAATTCGCCTTCTCCCGCCAAACCGCGGCGGGTTACGTGAAAAAAATGTGCACAAAAATTATCGATACTTAAGCAACAGTATAGAGCCCTACACCTTCAGTTAAGGGCTAGGAACTACTGAGGTTTATCAAATAGTGACGACGGTTGTGGAGGAAGTTGCTATTGCTAAGTGCTGAAAAGTGGTGGAAAACGCGCGCTGGCCTGGGGATTTGGTGGTGTATTAGCGCGGGGTGTTATAGTTCTATTCGTTCCCACGGGCGAGTGGCGGAATGGCAGACGCGCTGGCTTCAGGTGCCAGTGTCCTTTACGGACGTGGGGGTTCAAGTCCCCCTTCGCCCACAGCGAAGATCCTCGGAAGTGTAAAAGCTTCCGAGGATTTTTTTGTTTGCGGTGGCGGTTGGAGTGGGGTTTGGGTTGAAGCAGAGGCAGATGCTGAGCTGAGATTGTTGGCTTGTCCTTTACCCCCCCCCTTTAACCCTGTCCGGCACTTATGGCCAGGTTTCGGGGACTTATCGATGTATTCTCGACTTATCGATGCTTTTTCGGCACTTATGCGCACGCTGTGGGCCAGGCTCTTTCACTTGTCGATGCGCTATTCACTTGTGGACACGCTGTAGCGCATCGATAGGTGAATAGCGTGGCCATAAGTCGTCGGATGCGTCGGCCAGCTAGCATTGCAACGGCTCACGAGAAGAAATGTAGAAATCTCACAACTCATTTTGTATTGAAAGTAGAAGAAAACTTGAATAGTTTTGAGATGTGCATGAGGGCAGTCGGCCCCCATCTGGGGCATTGATATAGCGGTGTTCAGTCATGAGCTTGGCTTACGGCCATATTTTAACGACCATTTGGTACCTGTTCATATCGTGAAAAGGCAACTCAAGAATGTGTAAGAAGTATTAAGAGAGAGCCCGTTTGGTGAGTAATCTTCTTCCGAGGAAAACCTGCCAATTCATAGTCGGAAGGCAAACATGAAAATTGTATTTAGAGCAATGCTGGGTGCCGCAATTATTTTTGAAGGAGTTCTTTTCCTTCTTATGAATGTGGTATCTGGTTTGCCGGGTTGGGTATTCCTGTTACCACTTGCCGTGGTGGTTGCGGCTTTTCTCTTACTGTTTGGAGGTATGTGGCAAGACTATCTCAGAAATGGCAGGTCATGGGCTTCTTCGCTGTCCGAGACGTCAAAGAAATTTGGCGTACCTCGAAAAATACTAGCGTTACTCGTTTCGGAAGTTGGTTCGCTGCTAGCTGCTTTCACCTTTTTTAAGCCTCAGAGAAATGTCGACAGTGAAGTCAGATCCTTCACAGCATATAGAAACCTTCGAACTGTTGTTTTTATGATACTGGCGCTGAGCGTTGCAGAAATAAGCATAGTGCATTTTGCTATTTCTAATGCGTTTTGGCGATATTTATTGCTGGTAATTAGTGTTTATGCCGTAGTTCTTTTATCTGGATTTTACGTAACTGTTCGGGATCATCCACATCTAATGACACCGCAAGGACTCGTACTGCGAAATGGGCGAAGGCTTATTTGCGAAATTCCGTGGTCACACTTACGTCATGCGAGCTCCGTAACGGCAGGTGAAGGAGGGGACGTAGCAATTGACGAGCACGGCAATCTCAGGGTGCCTGTTTTGAGTGAAGTGAACGTCAAGTTAGAAGTCGATTCGCAGGTCGTGGCAGAAGATCTTTACAAGGGACCAATGATGGTTTCCTCGATTGAGATTTACTGCGACGACAAAGACACATTCCTGCGTGATCTCGCTGAGGAAAGGAATGCTCATTAAGTGCTTGGCAGCTTCCAGGGCTGGTAATCAACCCCGACCTACCGCCAGAACTTGGTCATCCCGCGCTTGTCCTCGATGTTGAACTCAATCATTTTGGCCAGCAGGTCGAGCGGCATGGACTCGGCCTTGCCATCCTTTGGCCAGGGGAAGCGGACCATCATTTTTCCGTAGGAGAGGCCGCGGGCATCGAACTCGTCGGAGAACTTTTCAATACCTGCGCGGGTCGAAGATGGACGGCCTTTATTGATGAGGATGCCCTGGCGGATTTAGCGATGTAGGTAGGGGCTAGCGCTTAGCGTACTTCTCCAGGTGAGCTGCGAAGCGAGCGGCGAAATGTTCAATTGTCTCGACCTCAGGAAGAAAAGTAATCCGGACATATGTCCCGCCTTTCACATTGAAAGCGCTGCCTTGGACGATGTGAATGTGTTCTGCTTCCAGAAACGAGAGAACGAAGTCCTCATCCTTATCAATTTCGTAAATATTGCCGTCTAGTCGAATGAAAATGTACAGCGCCCCTTGCGGCTCGATGAACGAGATTCCGGGAATCTTGCTGAGTGCTGTAGTGGCAGCAACTTTTTGTTCGAAGAGGCGGCCACCGGGTCGTACTAAATTGTCGATGCTGTGTTCTTTGCCCAGCACGGCAGCAATCGCGTGCTGGGCTGGAATTGAGGCGCACATCCGCATTGAGGCCAGTAGTCGAATTCCTTTAAGCAGGGTGTCCTGTTCGCGAAATCCAGTTGCAGTCACCCATCCAGCTCTCAATCCGGCCAAGCGATGCGTCTTGGAAAGGCCGGAGAACGTTAAGCAGGGGACATCCTGCGCTAGGCAAGCTGTTGGAGTGAACGAGGCTCCAGGGTACACAATGCGGTCGTAGATTTCGTCGGAAAGCAGCACTAGATTGTGCTCACGTGCGAGCTGGGCAATCTGGGAGAGAGTCTCCGGTGAGTAGATGGCGCCTGTGGGATTGTTTGGATTGATGATGACAATCGCCCGAGTTTTGGCTGTGATGGACTCGCGTATGGCATCGACGTCTGGCTGCCAATTATTTTCTTCTAGGCAGGAATAGTGCACGGGGACTCCGCCGGCGAGGGTGGTGGATGCGGTCCAGAGTGGATAGTCGGGTGAGGGGATGAGGATTTCATCACCGTCGTTGATGAGAGCTTGTAGACATAGGTTTACCAGCTCCGAGACACCATTTCCGACAAGAACGTGATTGCTATCGAGGGCGGGGAAGTCCTCATTCTGCGAGTAGTAGTCCACGACAGTCTGACGGGTGTCGCTCAGGCCGAGGGAATTTGAGTATCCAGAAGTTTCCTCGAGGCCACGGTGCATAGCGGAAAGTACCTCTGCAGATGGCCGGAAGCCGAATGGGGCAGGATTTCCGACATTGAGGGGAATGACCTTTACGCCCTGGCGCTGTAGCTCGTCGGCCTTGTCCTGAATTGGTCCGCGCAGGTCATAGAGAACATTATCGAGGTGATGCGAAAAATGGATTGGGCAGGATAGCACTGCGCGCTTCGATACGATAGCGCTACTATGTATATTCATGGTTAACAGTAGCACGTCTATGTTGGTCGGCGAGCTGGAAACGTGGATTGCGCAACACAAAGCCGGAGAAAAGCTGCCATCCAGCCGTGAAATCACACGGTCGTATTCGGTTAGCCCGGTGACAGTGCGAAACGCTATCCACGAACTGGCTACCCGCGGACTGGTAGAAGTGCGAGTCGGCGTGGGGGTATTCGTCAGGCATCGCCAACAACTCCCACGGGCGGACTTTAGCTGGCAAGTCGGAGCGCTGGGACCTCAGCCCAATACCGGAAGGGTTCTGGCCGCCACCCAGAGAGCTTCCACTGATGAGGCAATCAGTCTGCATTCCGGTTATCCGGATGAATCTCTGCTGCCAACGAACTTGGTACGAAGAGCGCTTACCAGAGTCAGTAAATCGTGCGATGCCTATCGACGAGCACCGGTGCGGGGGATGGCAGAACTGCGGCAGTGGTTTGCTTCGCAACTGGTACGGGCAAATGAGCGCGATGTGGTTATTGTTCCGGGCACACAGAGCGGGCTCGGTGCCATTTTTCGTGCCATTTCACCGAAGGAACTCATCATTGAGTCGCCTTCATATTGGGGTGCAATCCTGGCTGCTCGGCAGGCTGGGATTTCTCTACTACCAGTGGAAAGTGATGATGAGGGGCCAATCCCCGAGAGTTTGGAGAGGCTGCTACGAACGAGTTCTGCACGAGCTTTTTATGGTCAACCCACGTTCGGTAACCCTCATGGGAAACGGTGGTCGACAGCTCGTCGTAAAACAATTATTGAAATCATAAGAGCGTTCAACGCTTTCCTCATTGAGGACGATTGGGCACATGATTTCGCATTCGACGCACCTGATGTTCCGATAGCGGCGGATGATGCCGAAGGGCATGTCATCTATCTGCGATCGCTGACAAAGGTGATTTCGCCTGCAGTTCGGGTAGGGGCAGTAATTGCCAAGGGGCCGGTTCTTCAGCGGATACTCGCAGAAGTTTCAGCCGAAGCGTTGTACACCAGTGGAATTTTGCAGGCCGTGGCGCTGGACGTCGTCAAGCAAAGTGCGTACGCGACGCACCTCAAAAATATGCAGGTCGCACTGCGACAGCGACGAAATGATTTGCTTGAAGCTTTATCCAGATATGCGCCGTCGGTGGAAACTCCACACGTGCCTCAAGGAGGACTCAACTTGTGGTGCAGGCTTCCCGATGGCACAGACCCCCAAGAGGTTGCCGAACGTTGCGAAGGACGGGGACTGATAGTTGCGCCAGGACGGGACTGGTTTCCCTCCGAGGAAATCGGCCCGTATTTACGCCTGAACTTCGCGGGTCCCCATCCCGAGAGATTTGTTGATGCTGCGATGATTCTGGACAGCGTGGTTTCGGGCTAGCCACTAAATTCGACGGAGACCTTCCTACCGCCAAAACTTGGTCATCCCGCGCTTGTCCTCGATGTTGAACTCAATCATCTTGGCCAGCAGGTCCAGCGGCATGGACTCGGCTTTGCCATCTTTTGGCCAGGGGAAACGGACCATCATTTTGCCATAGGAGAGGCCGCGGTCATCGAACTCGTCGGAGAACTTCACAATGCCGTCGCGCTCTGGGGCGATGGACATGTGTTTCTTGGCGTAGGAAAAACCGATGATAAAAGTGCCATCGAGCGTGAACATCGGCTGATTCCAGGCAATGCGAACGCCGAGTTCCGGGTACTTTTCATGAACCCATTCCAACACCTCGAGAGCGACAGTGCGCTGCGTGTCATCATCTACCCGCGAGAGGTGATTGGCGAAGAACTCGGCGGTGGTTTCATCGGTCATATGCTGAACAGCCATGGCCTGGATTTTACTGTGCCATCAACTAACACCCGAGCCATCAACTAACATGACTCCGAGTGGCTACAGATTTGAATACTCAGTTTGATCCCAAAAAGGCGTGGCCAGCGCTATGGACCGTGTTGCTCGGCTTCTTCATGATTCTGGTCGACGCCACCATTGTCACCGTTGGTATCAACACCATCCAGCATGAACTGGGCGGTGAGCTCAACCAGGTCATGTGGGTGACCAGTGGTTATCTGCTGGCCTATGCCGTGCCGTTGCTCATTACCGGCAGGCTCGGTGACCTCTGGGGAGTCAAGCACACCTATGTAGCGGGCCTGGTTATCTTCGTGTTGGCGTCGCTGGCGTGTGGGTTGGCGCCGTCGTTAAGCATGCTGATCATTGCCCGCGTGGTGCAGGGACTGGGGGCCGCGCTGCTGACGCCGCAGACGATGGCGCTGATTACGCAGATGTTTCCGCCGGCGCATCGTGGCGCGGCGATGGGCCTGTGGGGTGCGGCGGCCGGAATTGCCTCGCTGACGGGGCCGCTGGCCGGTGGCGTGTTGATTGAGCTGCTGAGTTGGCGCTGGATTTTCCTCATTAATGTGCCGATTGGGCTGATCGGGCTCGTTTTTGCGTTCCGCTATCTGCCGACCTTTGAGACGCACCGCAACAAGATTGATTATCTCGGTGTTGTACTCAGCGCGATTGGTATGTTCCTGCTGGTCTTCGGCATTCAGGAGGGGGAGAGTGCCGGCTGGTCCGGTTGGATCTGGGCACTGATTGCCGGTGGCGTGGTGGTTCTTGGACTATTCACCGCGTGGGAGGCCAAGACCACGGCCGAACCGCTGATGCCGCTGTCCCTTTTTAAGGATCGCAACTTCACCATCTCCTCGCTGGCCATTGCCGTGATGGGCGCGCTGGTGGTCGCGGTCGGTTTCCCGATTATCCTCTTCGCCCAGAATGCTCGCGACCTATCGACCATCCAGGCCTCACTGCTGCTCGTGCCGCAGGCGCTCATCTCTGGTGTCATGGCGCCGTGGACTGGGCGAATGCTAGACCGGCTGAAGTTCCGTGAGTTCGCGCTGATTGGTTTTGGGTCCTCACTGGTGGGCATGCTCGGGTTCCACTACCTCATCCACGAGGATCTCTCCGTGCTGTGGCTGCTGCTGCCGGGCGCCGCATTCGGTGTGGCAAACGCGTTTATATGGGGCACGCTGTCGACGGCTGCCACCCGCAACATCGACCCGTCCCTCGCCGGTGCCGCTTCCGGTGTGTACAACACCATCCGCCAGATTGGCAGTGTGCTGGGCAGCGCACTGATTGCCACCGTCATGGCCGCGGCGCTCAGCAGTAACCGTGGCGACTTCACCACCGCCATGAGTGACGCGATGTGGCTACCGGTGGCGCTGTCGGCCGTGGGTGTCGTCGCGGCGCTGGGGCTTAAGAATCCGAAGTAAAACGCTCCACCATGTAGTCCGCGATGCCGACGGGATCGGCTAGGAAGTCCCTGGTTGTCCGTACCGCGAGGGTGTCTTCGAAGTGGGTGGTGTCGGCGTCGTCAAGCGAAATGATTGTTGCTTCCGGTGCGGCGAGCAGGATGGGGGAATGCGTCGCCATGATGATTTGTGCGCCGGCTTCCGCGAGCGCGCCGAGGCGGCCGAGGAGCTCCAGTTGGCGTAGGACCGACAGTCCGGCCTCGGGTTCGTCGAGGAAGATCAGTGATTCGGCGCTGAAGCGGCGTTCGGCCAGCGTCATGATGGATTGGCCGTGGCTCATCTGGGTGAGGTCTGCCATTTCTCTGCCACCTGGTAGCTGCCCAAGCGACTCGTAATAGCGCGCGAGGTTCAGGTGCGCGTCGCCGCGAAAGAAAAACGTATCCGGGGGATTGCGCCTGGTCAGCGCCAGGGGGACTGGGGAGGTGCGCTCTTGCGTCTTGTATCGCGAGCCGCCGTCTGTATCGACCCCCATCGCCGATGCCAACGCCTCCAGCACCGTCGACTTTCCCTTGCCGTTTTCGCCGGTCAGGATGGTAATCGGCGTGGTGAAGGTCATGGGGAAGGGCAGCGCGAGCTTTACGACGTACGCCGGGAGCTCGGCATCATCGTGAATACGGGCATGACGGAGATAGATCATGGTTGCGGCAGCTGGTCAATCTGTTTGAGCAGTTCATAGCCGTCGGCGCCCTCGATGAACGGGACCTCCTTGTTCTCCAACTTTTCAATTGGCACCGCCGTGCCGTGAGAGAGCACGTGCTCGCTGGGAGTGAGGTTGCGGATTGCGATGGCCGCGACCTTGTCGGGATGCTCCGCCGCGGCCGTGCCGTAGATGAGCGGGTCGTACTGGCCATCATCGCCGACGAGGATCCAGTTGATCTCGGGGAAGTCAATAAACAGGTCCCGCAGCCGCACCTTCTTGTGTTCCTTGCCGGAGCGGAACAGGCCGGTGGGCGTTGGCCCCCAATCGGTGAGAAGCAGTGGGCCCTTCGGCAAGTTGTTGCGGTGCAGGAACTTTTTTAGTGTGCTGAAGGTGTTCCACGCTCCGGTGGAAAGGTAGATGACGGGGACGTCCGTGTCCTCGTCCGTTTTGCTCGCGTAACGACGGCGAAGTTGCGCATAGAACTCGCCGAAGCCAGCGACGGCCTTGCGCTCATCTGTCTCCTTGACCCAGGAGTTGTAGGCGGCGATGAGGGCGCGCGGCAGCATAGTGACCAAAACGGTGTCATCAATATCGGAGACGATGCCGTATTTGGTCTCCGGGGAGAGGATGAGGACCTCTGCAGGAGTGTCGTTGATGGTGATTTCGTGCCAGCCGGGTTCCAGGCCGTGATTCCTGATTAGTACCTCGATATAGCCGTTGCTATCCGTGGTGGTTTCCACCGTGCGGTCGCCGGCAGTGATGGTGACGGGAAAGTCCGCGAGTTCGACGGTAAAGAACTGCCAAAATCCGCGTTTTTTGTTTCGTTCTTCGTCTCGTTTTTTGGCCGGATCCTTCAGGAGGACACGGCCGAATACGCGCACGCGCTCTGCATTTCCGTACCCGGTGAAACCGATGATTTCCGGTTCCCAACCAGCGTTTTTGGAACGCTTGGCGGCCAGCGCGTTGATCCTTCTCTCGGTCTTGCGGACGACATCTGCCACGGACATGCTTTCCAGGATACGGGTTGACAGGACGGGGGAGGGTGCGCGTAGGTTGGTCGCCCAAGAGAAAAGTCAACCCTTTAGGAGTGTTCTCTTTTTATGCGTTTTTCCGGTAAGTTCATCGCATCCGCCGCTGTGGCAGCAGGCATGATTGCTGCCCCGACCGCGGCCGCTAACGCTGCATCAGTTAGCGCCTGGGATCAGGTTGCGGCTTGTGAGTCCGGCGGAAATTGGCAGACCAATACCGGTAACGGCTACTACGGCGGACTGCAGTTCTCGCAGCAGACCTGGAGCGGCCACGGCGGTGACCAGTACGCACCGACGGCTGACCAGGCCACTAAGGAGCAGCAGATTGAGATTGGCGAGCGCGTGCTTGCCTCCCAGGGTGCTGGCGCATGGCCGAACTGCGGTGGTCCGCTGGGTTAATCCTCCCCATCATCAAAGACCAGATCTGGCACAGCCGCGAATGACAGCCACCACTTCATGTAGTGGTCATGGCGTGCTTTCGTCTTCTGGGTAGCGCGTTTGTCAAAAGTCTGTCGGCCGAACCCGGCTAATGGTCCGGCCGGGACGGTCGCCGCGGTAACGCCGTCGGCAGAGGACCACACCTCTGAGCCGTCCTCATAAGCGGTGATATCCCAGAGCTTGTGGGTTTTCAGGTTGTGGTGCTTCCTGCATAGGCAGTGCAGATTCTGCGTGTCGGTGGGACCACCGGCTTCGGGGTCTTCCTGGTTGTACGGCGCGATATGGTCAATATCGCACTTGTACGCTGGGACTTCGCAGCCGGGGAAGCGACATGTTCCATCGCGACCGTGGACGCGGGCGACCTGCGCTGGAGTTGGGCGGTAACCATTGGTGGCGCTGTCTGCTGAGAGGCGGACATGCGTCACCTTTTGCATCCACTCCTCCGTGACCAGCGCGCCTAGCCAGCCGGCACCGTCCAGCCAGGCGTCATCACTGTGGGGCTCGCGGAAAACATTGAGCACAACTTCCGCATTGGTGCGCTGGTGGATGAGTTCCACAAATGCATCCGCCTGCGTCATTTCCTCATTCGCGCGGAAGACCGTTTCAATTGCGCACATGGCGAAATAGGCGCGGTCCGGCCGCAGTGTGAGAATGATTTGGGAGTAGCTGTCGGGACGTTCCACCAGAGTCACCGATTCCGTGTCGGTGATGGTGGGAATTGTGCTGTCGGCGCGAGCACGGTCATCCAAGTCCGCAGCAATATCACCAATTTTGGTGGTGAGCGTGCGAGGACCAATCATTGCTTGACGACGCTTCCGTGGCGTAACCAATGCCAGAATCTTCTTCTCTGCATCGGGTATTTGATCAGGCTCGATGCCGACTACGCCATGTGCAATGATGCCGAGTTGCCGCATGGATAATGCGCAGCTTTCCCGGGCATATTCCGCCAACTGTGGCATTTTCTCCAGCAACAGGCCAATGTCACAGATACGCAGTGCCTCACTGCGAGTGATTCCCAACCGAACGCTGATGCGAGCGGCATGGTTTTCAACGTCATCATCACCTGCAGGGCAGCAGGCTTCAATCAACTCAAGTTGGGCGCGGTTGGTAGCCCGCGCGAGTGCTGAGAGCTCATCTTCAGAATTCTCATGAGCCCAATATGGTTCGGGTACTTGTTCGGACTTCATTGGATCCCCCTGGTGCTCCAATGGTTGTCGGTTTTCTTTCGAACTTACTTGCTATCATACGGGCATGTTTCTAGTTTGTAAAGAGAAATGAAAGAGAATTTTGAGGAGTTTTCGAAGGTGGTCGGTGGAGGCGGTAAAGCGCTATCTAGCTGCATATTTGAGGGAGTAGTGTGAGCTGTATGCGAGCTAGCGGACGGAAAACAAAACTAAAACACCCGTTCGAAAACGAAAGCTTGGTAATCCCGCTTTCATAAAAGCGGAGCTGTAGAAAACAGCACAGAAACAGCGCAGACAGCGGGGAGTAAAACCATGATCATCCGGCACGCAACGCGGGACGATGCCGCGGCAATCGCGGAGATCTACAACGAAGCCGTAATCGACACCGTCGCCATCTGGAATGATGACACTGTCAGTGCGGAGGATCGCATCGCATGGATGGAGGCGCACTGTTAAGCGCGACCATCGATGCTGCTCGTGAGGCGAGAAAGCACGTCTTGGTTGCGGCGATAGAAGGCAGCAACGAGGGGTCGATTGCGCTGCACAAAAAGTATGGCTTCCAGCGCGTTGGACTATTGCCGCAGGTGGGGGCGAAGAACGGGCGCTGGTTGGACATGCTGTTGATGCAGGTCATGCTGACAGACGGGCAGCCACCCGCTCGGCCGCGCGCTTAGCAAAGGGGCCAACACCCATGATCGTGGCGGCACCGGGGCCAACCCAGTCGCCGTAGCCGACGAACTCGATGAGGTCAGAGTCGATGCTGCGGAAAGGGTCGAGCGCTGGGCGGAAACCGGTGCACCAGATGAGGTGGTCCGCGTGGACGTCGTCAAGCGAAGAAAACATGGGTGTCCAGGTGAGTGCGCCGGAGTCGCGGGCTTTGCGGACGGGCGGTAGGGCAACGATGTCGCCAATGCTGTCGGTGGCGCCCTGGCGGTAGCGTTTGAACAGGACGCGGCCGTCGACGTCGTCGGGCATCCAGCGTGGTTCGTGGCGGGTGAACCAGGTGGTGTCGATGCCGGAAAGCACCAGTTCAGAGGCTATTTGGGCGCCGGAGTTCGCCGCGCCGACAACGGCAACGCGGGAGCCTTCGAATGGCTCGGGACCTGGGTAGTTGGCCGAATGCCACTGTTTCGCGGAGGTCGTGCCGGGGTAATACGGGACGAAGGGCCGGTTGCCGGTGGCGGCGATGAGCTGGCGGGATTCGAAGTCACCGGCATCGCTGGTGAGGTGGAAGGTGCCGTCGTGGGAGACGTGCGTGACGGCGACCGGGCGCTGAACGCGCAGTTCGTAGCGCTTTTCGTAGGAGTTGAGGTAGTCAATCACGTGGGAAGCGGGCGGGAAACCGTCATAATTGGGCATCTGGATGCCCGGAAGGTTGGAAAAGTCCGGGGTGGAAAAGAGCGTCAGTGAGGGCCAGACATTGCGCCAGGAGCCGCCGGGAGCGGGCTGATTGTCCAGAATGAGCGGATCAATGCCGCGTTTGTGCAAGTAATAGGCGGTAGCGAGGGTAGCTTGGCCGCCACCGACGATGATGACATCCTCAAGCATGTTTCCAGCTTAACGACGAGTGCCGCACCTCGAGCTGTACTACCGTGGAGCACCATGAGCTCGCTGTTTGATCTTTCGGACAAGCCCATCGACGAACTACCCGGTTACCAGCGCACATTCGCGCCGGGCCGACTCACGGTGGGGCTCAGCCTGCCCATCGAGCAGGACGCCGAAGCCGAGCCCAAGGACGCGCTGAGCAACCAGATTCGGCTGATTCAGAAAGTCGAACGCGCAGGCATCGCGGCGGTGTGGGCACGCGACATCCCGCTGCGCGTGGAAACATTCGGCGACGTCGGCCAGGTCTACGACCCCTGGATGTACCTCAGTTACATCGCCGCACACACCACCGATATCGCGCTCGGCACCGGCGCAGTCGTCGTGCCCTTCCAGCATCCGCTGGTGATGGCCAAGCGCGCTGCCACACTGGACAGGCTTTCCGACGGTCGTTTCCTCTTCGGCGTTGCCACTGGGGACCGACCCGAGGAGTTTCCCGCCTTTAACCAGGACAAAGGCAAGCGGGGTGAGCGTTTCCGCGAGCATATCGAGGTCTATAAAAAGGCCCTGAGCACTAGCTACCGGCCTATCCGGTGGTCCGAGGGCAAGATGGGCGGATCCGATGTGGTGCCCAAGCCGCTGGCCCGCCGAGTTCCGCTGTTGGCCACCGGCTCCTGTCAGCAGAGCCTGGAGTGGAAGGCCGCGCATACCGACGGGTGGTTCATGTACCACAAAGGCCTGGAGATGCAGAAGAAAAACATCGCCAACTGGCAGGAGGCGGTGGCCCAGGAGTGCGGCGAGGGCGTGTTCAAGCCCTTCTTGGAATCACTGTGGATTGACCTGCATGAAGACCCCGACGCCCCCGCGCAGGGTGGCCACTTCGGGTACCGCCTTGGCCGCAACAAGCTCATTGAACTGCTGCAATCCCAGCGCCAGCTCGGTATCAACCACGTCAGCATCAACTTTCGTACCTCGAAGCGGGATGCGGAAGAGCAGATTGATGAGCTGATTGAGTATGTGCTGCCGGCGCTCGATGAGCTCCCTACACAGACTCCGTAGCGCCCTGCCACTGATTAATCCCGCGGTCGACGGCCCACTTGTCGATCTCCGCGAGTTCTTCATCGCTAAACGGCGCAGCCTCCAGGGCGCCGAGGCTGTTCTTCAGCTGCTCCACCGACGATGCGCCAATCAGGGCGGAGGTCACTTCGTCACGGCGGAGCACCCACGAGATGGCCATCTGTGCCAGGGACTGGCCTCGTCGTGAAGCAATGGCGTTGAGCTCGCGGATGGCGGTGAGCGTGTCGTCGTTGAGGAACCCCGAGTTCATCTTGTGCGCCCCGAGACGCGAGGATTCCGGCACGCCATCCAAGTAGCGGTCGGTGAGAAGCCCCTGCGCAAGCGCGGAAAAGGCGATGACACCCATGCCTTCGTCGGCGCAGGTTGCCAGCAGTTCGTCCTCGATCCAGCGGTTGAACATGGAGTAGCTCGGCTGGTGAATGGTCAGCGGTGTGCCCAGCTCACGGGCGATTTTCTGCGCGCGACGAGTGAGCTCGGGGGAGTAGGAGCTCACGCCGACGTAGAGCGCGCGACCGGAGCGGACGAGGAAGTCGAGGGCGGCGACGGTTTCCTCGATAGGCGTATCCGGGTCGGGGCGGTGGTGGTAGAAAATGTCCACATAATCCAGGCCCATGCGCTTCAGCGAGGCATCGCAGCTGGCCACGAGGTACTTCCGCGAGCCGCCGAAGCCGTAGGGACCATCCTGCATGTACCAACCGGCTTTGGAGGAAATGATCATTTCATCGCGGTAAGGAGCGAAATCCTTGGCCATGATGCGACCGAAACTCGCCTCCGCAGAGCCCTGCGGTGGGCCGTAGTTGTTGGCGAGGTCGAAGTGTGTGACGCCGTGGTCGAACGCGGTGCGCAGGATCTCACGCTGCGTCTCGAGCGGCCGGTCATCACCAAAGTTATGCCAAAGTCCCAGCGTAATGGCTGGAAGCTTCAGCCCCGTGCCGCCGGAGCGGTTGTACGGCATCGTCTCATAGCGGTTGTCATTGGCGTGGTACACGTCTGGATAAGCCATGTATTCGAGGGTACGCGGGCTTTACGACGAGTAGTTGTGCACAAGGTGGCCGACAACGAGGCGCGTGGCCGAATGGCTACCCCTGGAAGTAATAAAAGTGAGCTTGCTGGGGAACAACTGGGGCAGTTCGTCCGACTAATAAGGCATGACTTCAATAGCCACAGGCGATGCCGCTGGAACGCCAGCCGCAAACCCCGTCGCACAGACTCAGAAAAATGGTGGGCCACGAGCATTACTGCACCGAATCCATGTCGTTGCAGGCATCCTCGTTGCGCCACTACTTGTTATTGCAGCTATCACAGGCGTGGCGTATGCCCTCGCCCCGAGCATAGAAAAGGTGGTTTACCACGAAGAGCTAACCGCAACATCAAGCCTTCCCGCACAACCGCTGGAAAAGCAGGTTGAGGTCGCGCAGCGCGTGCACCCTGACCTGCCGGTGACCGCAGTGCAGGTCCCGGAAAAGCCGGGGCAGACAACGCGAGTCATGTTCAATGACGAGCAGCTGAAGTCGGAGTCCTACCGACATGCGGTGTTCGTTGACCCAGGCGACTTGAGTATCAAGGGTGACCTGGTGCAATACGGTTCCTCGGCGGCGCTGCCACTGCGGGCGTGGATCTCGGAAGGGCACCGCAGGCTCTGGATTGATAGCAACTTTGGTCGCCTCTACTCCGAGACGGCAGCATCCTGGATGGGCGCACTGGCTATTGGTGGCCTCTGGCTCTGGTGGGATCGTTCGCGTCGCAAGCGGACACAGGGAACGAGTAAGAGGGCGCATCATATGCGTCGTCACGCGAATGTTGGCGTGGCGGTTAGCGTTGGACTTCTGTTCCTGACTGTCACCGGCCTGACGTGGTCGTGGGTGGCTGGAACGGGCATCGCAAAGCTGCGCGAGACGATGGACTGGTACGCGCCGAAACCAGCCATGACTGCGACTGCGCCAGCGAATTACGACTGGTCAGAGGCAGATAATGTTATGAACCTCGCACGTTCCGAGGGCCTGTCCGGGAAAGTCGAACTGACACCACCGGAAGCTGGCACGGTGTGGATGGCCAAGGAAGCCCGCGAGGAATGGCGGATGGGTATTGAGACCGTCACCGTTGACGGGTCGACCGGAACGATGGTCGATCGGATTCACTTTGCGGACTGGCCGCTGCCGGCGAAACTGACCGAATGGCTGATTAACGCGCACATGGGCATCTTGTTCGGTTGGGTGAATCAGCTGGTCCTGGCACTGATCGGTGTCGCTCTGTTGGCGATGATTGTGCGCGGGTACGCCATGTGGTTTGGGCGCGGTCGAGGTGGCCGCCCTGGCAGGCTCCCGGCGCCGACGCGTTGGCGGGACATTCGCCCGGGTGTTGCAGCAGCTGTTGTGGCGCTGTTGATTGCCTACTCGGTGGTTGCACCACTGTTTGGTGTGACGCTTGTTGGCTTCGTGATTGTTGATTGGGTCTGGCGGAAGCTGCGGAGAGGTTAGTGTAGGTTCTGTCGCCTTCGGGTTCCCTGCGTGAGCGGGGATGTTCCGGTTTTATTGTGAGGGGCGATGTTATCCCCGCGAAAGCGGGGATTTTTCGTGTAAGCGACACTTGTAGATGAGTCTATTTGATAGATATAAACGTTTTATTGTGTGGGGTTAGTAAGGGGTAGTTTCCATATTGAATGAAATTAATATCTCGGCTATCTTGGAGATTAGAACAGAGGCCGGATAAGGGTTCGGCCGGACAGGGTCGATATGTCGAACATGGGCTCGAACTTGGCAGATGTACTGTCTGAAATAGCTCGCTTGCAGTGGGCTAAGTGGGATTGGCAAAGTGAAGAGGCATTGAGTCTCGCACAACATTTGAATGATGCCCAGGATGTGGCTTTTTATCTCTGGGATGAGTGGTTGCCGGAATCACTAAGGCAAGTGCTTACCGATGAGTTCGGCTCGAAGGAACGAGCCCGTGCATGGGTTGCTTTCTATGCTGGTGGGCACGATATTGGTAAGGCGTCTTATGCTTTTTCGGTTAAAGTTCCGGAACTGTATGACCGTGTGCGCTCGTATGGGCTAGGCGCTGCGACAACACTTTCCTCCAAGGAGTTACGTGGAGCGCCCCACGGCGCTGTCGGCGCATATGCATTATGGGTTTGGTTGGTGGAAAACCATAGATTCGATGAAGATGCTGCCGACACATATGTTGCGCCAATTGGTGGCCATCACGGCAAGTTTCCCGATGAGAATCTGTTGCATTCTGCCGAAGACTTCGTCGAAGAACTCGAAGATGAAAAGTGGCAACACATTCGTTCTGAATTCTTCGACGCCGTGGCCACAAGGGCAGGTTTAACGGCGACTGATTGTGAACAACGCCGAGAGCAAGAGCTGTCAGCGCAAGCGCAAATGCTTCTGACGGGAATTGTGGTCATGGCTGACTGGCTTGCTTCGAACACTGATTTATTTCCACTGTCGATGTTTGATGCATCGTCGACAAGCAGAAGCGATGATGCGATTGACAGATTGAATCTTCCGGATCCGTGGGATCCTCGCCCGGAAAGTAGTGCGGATGACTTATTTCGCGCTCGGTTTGACCTGCCTGCTGGTGCCACCCCATACCCAGTTCAGCTGGACGCAGTAAAGCTTGCTGAGGAAGTGGAAAAACCAGGCCTGTTGCTGCTAGAAGCACCGACTGGTGAGGGTAAGACAGAGTCTGCACTTGCGGCTGCGGAAGTTCTTGCAGCCAAGTTCGGCTGTGGTGGTGTGCAAGTCGCCTTGCCTACTTGCGCCACATCAGATGCCATGTTTTCTCGTGTTTTGAAGTGGCTCGATCGTGCGATTGCAGAAGACCAGTTGGCCTCTGCGATGCTCACACATAGTCGCGCGCAGTTTAATGATGAATTCCAAGGTCTTAAGTTTCCGTCACAGAGTTTTTCGGCTATTTATGACGAAGAATATGGTGCCAATTCTAAAGAGCCTGCAGTAGAGGCTCATTGGTGGCTACGATCTCGAAAAACTGCAGCGTTAGCAGACTTTACTGTTGGCACGATCGATCAATTCCTTTTCTCGGCACTGCAGTCAAAGCACGTGATGTTGCGACACCTAGGGCTTGCCGGAAAGGTACTGATTCTTGATGAGGTGCATGCTGCGGACATTTACATGCAGCAGTATTTGTACCGCGCATTGGAGTGGTGTGGCGCGTATGGAGTCCCAGTCATTGCTCTATCAGCCACGCTTCCGCCGGATACTCGTTTCCATTTGATGGAGGCTTACGCGTCGGGAATTGCACAGTTAGGAAATGCGCAAATTTCCAACAAGATTCTTGGCGAGATGGAAGTTGCCAAAGACGAACGGGCTTATCCGCTTCTGACCTTTGTGAACGAGGATGGTGTCACGGCCCGTAAGCCAAACGCTTCATCTCGCAGGCAGGTGGTATCGCTCGAATTCTGTGATGACTCATCTGTTGTGCACATGCTGGCAGAAGAACTTCGTGATGGTGGTTGCGCCGTAGTCGTATGCAATACAGTTCAGCGTGCCCAAACGCTTTACGACGAAATCTGTGCTGTTGGTAGCTTCACTGATGACGAAGTGTTTTTGCTTCATTCACGCTTCGCTGCGGCAGATCGACGGGCTAAAGAAGAAGAGCTCGTTGCCAAATATGGCAAGTCTGGTGTGCGTCCACGGCGGGGAGTGGTGGTGTCAACACAAATTGTTGAGCAGTCCCTTGACTTGGATTTTGACATTATGTTCAGCGATTTTGCGCCTTCGGACCTGCTGATCCAGCGAGCGGGTCGTCTCCATCGGCATAGTCGTAAAAGCCGTCCGGAGCGACTTCAAACGCCACGACTGGTGCTCTTTGGGGTCACTGAGATTGGGGATAGCAATGCTCCAGAGTTTGTGAGCGGTAGTAAACGGATTTATGGCACTGCGTTGCTGATGCGGACGGCCTCAGCGTTGATGGGGCGTAAGCAGTTTATTTCACCAGATGATGTCGCAGGAATAGTTCGTGAAACGTATGACGCAGATGCGCAGTGTCCAGTCAGTTGGCGAAAAGACTGGGATGAGGCGGTGAAGGAGAAGCAAGCGAGGGGAGAGAAGCTTGCTGAAAAAGCGAAACGTTCACTCGGTCCATCGCCAAACGAAAAAGACATGAGTCTGTGGTTCCAGCATGGATCTGCAGAAGAGTTTCGTGGGCAGTCGCAGGTGAGAGATATCGAAGAGACAATTGAAGTAGTTCTTGTAGAACAGCGAGGCAGCGAACTCTATTCATTGCCGTGGCTGGAAAACCGCGGTGGTGAGTCACTGAGTAATGCCAATGGAGTCGACGACGAATTAGCACGCGAAGTTGCTAAATGCACCATTTCGCTGCCTTGTTGGCAAGTCGGGGGAGTGGACGAGTTCATCGCTGAATTGGAGCGGTTTGGTAGCCCCTCTTGGCAACTTAGCTCCTGGCTAAAAGGGCTTCTGCCATTGCCGTTGAACAAAAGTGGGGAATGCCATGTTAACGGAGTTAGTTTTTCATACGATATGAAGTATGGATTGCGGTCCGTTCGAGAAAAGGAGTCGCAGTGAGCGGAACTGAACCAAGTTTTAATCTGCTCGACGAGCCCTGGATTAAGGTCACGGGGCACGATGGCAATGGTCGGGAATTAGGCCTTCGAGATATCTTTGCGCAGGCTGGTGAGTTAAAACGGATCTCTGGTGAATCGCCAGCGCAGGACTTTGCGATTTTGCGCGTGGCTCTTGCGGTTCTTTATCGCGCATTCGACTTTGGAGAAGATGTCAAGGAAAACCGCAAACAATGGGCGGCAGCATGGGAGGACAAAAAGCTGCCGTTAGAGCGCATCAGCCGCTATTTAGATGAATATTCGCACCGATTCGATTTGCTCGATCGGGAAGCCCCTTTCATGCAAACTCCTACGCTTGCTACAAAAAGTGGAGAGTGGAAGAGCCTTGAGGCAATCATTCCGGACTCACCGGAATTAGGTGACCTCTTCTACCGGCGTTCAGCACTAGCGCCCCTTCCACTGGCGGAGGCAGCACGTTGGCTTGTTCATTGTCTCGCCTTTGACTTTTCCGGAATTAAGTCGGGTGCAGTTGGTGATTCCCGCGTCAAAGGTGGGAAAGGTTATCCCATTGGTATCGGTTGGTCAGGATGGCTAGGCGGAACCGTACTTGAAGGACACAGTCTTCTTGAAACACTGCTGCTAAATATCGTTGATCATAAGCCTGTGGCCTGGGCTGGTGTCCCTATTTGGGAACTCCCGGTTCCGACATCCGCAGTCTCTGACACGCCGCCTCCGAAGGGTCAGCTCACGCTATTTACTTGGCCGCAGCGGCGTATTCGTCTTCACGTGGAAAATGGCATGGTCACCGGTGCACTCGTTTGTAATGGCGATCCAGTGGATTACTTACATCAAGATGCAGTCGAAATGATGTCTCCGTGGCGCTATAGCGGGCCGCAGTCGAAGAAAGCCAAAGAAGATATCTACATGCCAAAGGCAATCAACCCTGACCGAGCCCTTTGGCGAGGTCTTTCGGCTGTGCTGCCCGCGGCAGAGGTCGATACGACTAAGGGACGTACGGGCAGTGAGGTAAGAGTCTCAAAACCTGCTGGTGTTATGGAAGCTTTGAAGACTCGGACGGGGCGTCGTGGTGGAGTCGTGCCGCAGAACTACCGGCTGAGTCTTCGGATGGTTGGTTACGAATATGGTCCCCAAATGGCTTCGTACAACCGTCTATTAACAGATGATTTAGCGTTCCCTGCGCTTTTGGCTGCTGATAAACAGACCATCCAATTCGTATTGTTGGCCGCAAACCGAACACAAGATACAGCAGCCGAACTGCGAAAATTTGCCAATAATTTGGCCATTGCGTCTGGTGGCGAACGCGGGGCCGCAGGCTTTAGCGCAGAGGGGTCCTTCTACTCGGATGTAGACCCAGTATTCCGTCAATGGGTTAGCGGACTTACGTCAGAAACAGACCTTAGTGATCACCTTGCAACTTGGACAGAACAGTTGCGACGTTTGGCTCTCGCCAGAGCTGCGGAGTTGATAGCAAGTGTGCCCGACAGCGCATGGCCAGGTCGTGAGGTTGATGAGCGTCAGTACAACGTGGGGCACGCTGAGCTGTGGTTTCGGCGAGGGCTCGGAAAAGTTCTGCCACGACCCGAAGAACAAAAACCTCGAGAGAAAGTTAATTAACAATGGCTGATACGAATAAGTCGCAGTCGCGCAGCTCCCTGCTGTACAGCTTTGTTGCCGGCAAGGCACAAAGGTTAGCAGGTGGTCTGGCCAACGAAAGCTCGGAAGCTCGTGCCTCCCTTGCGGTGCTTCGCCGCTCCCTGAGCGCGTCGCTGGCAGATCAGCCCCAGGTGTGGTCAGAGGTATTCAATTCGTTCCCGGCGGAGCTTGAAGGCCCTCGAGATGAGCCGGGGGTCTACGAAACTGCAGCACACCTTGCATTGGCCTTTTTTGCACTCCATCAGCAATCGAGAAATGAGCCTATGCATAAGGCCAATGAAGGATTCGGAGTGGCTATTTGCCAGCTTCATCAAGTAGCAGGTGAAAACCAGAAAAAGGGTATTGAGCGACGGTTTAACGCAGCGCTTACTGCACAGACAACCGATGAGTTAGTGCACCATTTACGCGGACTAATTCAGATGCTGAGGAGTTACAGCGTTCCGATGGATTACGGCCGTTTGGCTAATGACTTGGTGGCGTTGAACTACTCAGATTCAGCTCGCCGTGTACGACTTCGTTGGACCCGGGATATGAACAGAGTTCCGCAATCCGAAATCGATGACCATGACCGCGCAGTAGAAAACTAATAACAGCAGAAAGGCTTATCATGACCATCTACATTGATATTCACGCACTCCAAACTGTCCCGCCATCAAACCTGAACCGAGATGACACGGGTAGTCCAAAGACAGCCAACTACGGCGGTGTGCGTCGGGCCCGAGTTTCCAGCCAAGCATGGAAGCGCGCAGCACGTAAGGAATTCGAGAACTTACTTGACCTTGATAAGTTGGGACAGCGTACTCGCTTCAGCCCGTCATTGATTGCTGCGGAAATCATTTTGCAGGCTCCGGAGCTGGAAGAAAGCGCTGAGCATCTAGCGCTGAGTGTTCTGCAGAAGACGAAGTTGAAGCAGGCAAAGCCCAAGAAGGGTGAAGAAGACACGCGTATCCGTACTGAGTACCTGCTATTTGTTTCCCGCGCGCAAATTAAAGCGCTAGCTAATCTGGCAATTCAGTACCAGGACGATCCGGCCAAAATTCCTGCGAAGGAAGCGAAGGAAGCGCTAAATAACGAGCACTCAGTCGACATCGCCCTCTTCGGTCGCATGTTGGCCGATGCTCCAGACCTAAATGTTGATGCGACGTGCCAGTTCAATCATGCTATTTCTGTTCATCCGACCGTTACGGAGTTTGACTACTTCACTGCGGTTGATGACAACGCGGCGGAGGACAACGCTGGTGCTGGCATGATTGGCACGGTGGAATTCACCTCGTCTACGTTGTACCGCTACGCAACGGTCAACGCTAGTGAATTGGCTCATTCTTTGGGGTCGAAGGAGGCAGCATCTGAAGCTGCTGGCGCGCTACTCAAGGCATTTGCGCTTTCGATGCCAACTGGTAAGCAGAACACGTTTGCTAACCGAACGCGACCAGATTTGATTGTGGTCCAAGTTCGTGATGATCAGCCTGTCAATCTGTCAGAAGCTTTTGAAGACCCGGTGGAAGCTACTCGTGGCCGCACAGAAAACGCATCTATCAAGCTGGCAGAGTATGCCGCTGAGCAGGACGGTGCGTACGACTCTCATCCACTCGGAGGTGCGTATCTTGCCACTGGTGGCGCAGCTACTGAAGCTGCAATGGAAAAGCTGAATGTCTTTGGCGATCGCACCGACATGGCTGGTTTGGTCAACTTAGTTGAGCAGGCCGTCATGGAGAAGGTCGAGCTCTAATGTCGGTTCTCCTCTTGAGGCTCGCTGGACCTATGCAAGCATGGGGAGACTCGAGTCGATTCAATCACCGTGGTACGCGGCGAGAGCCAACGAAAAGCGGGGTAGTTGGTTTGCTTGCAGCTGCAAGCGGACGACGCCGTACTGATGTGATTGAAGATTTGGCATCACTGGGCTTTGGTGTTCGTACTGATCAGATTGGAAAGGTCGAGCGAGATTTCCAGACTGAAATTGATTGGCGCAACAATAAATCCAAGCCCCTGACGTATCGTGATTACCTCACTGATGCCATCTTCATTGTTGCAATTGAAGGTCCACGCAGTGTTCTTGAAGGGCTTGCCGACGCGGTACAGCGTCCAGCGTTCCCTCTCTACTTAGGCCGCCGTGCATTCCAACCGACAGGAAGAATGGTTCTAGGAATTGAGGAAAAGCCACTGGAAGACGCTCTGCGTGAGGCTCCTTGGCAAGCATCGACTTGGTACCGGAAACGTCAGCCAGACGTAGTTTCGCTGCCAATTGTTCGAGATATGCGCGATGGTGAGACCTACGATGAGCTAATTCCGGATACTCCAGTCAGCTTTGATCCGAGAGAACGAAAACACGAGATGCGACCAGTGGTTCATGGATGGCTAGAGATTGAAAACAAAGAAGGAAAGCGTCCTGTGTTCTCTCACGATCCTATGTCCCTACTGGGAGGTGACTAGTTGATGTACCTTTCACGCGTGTTTCTCAATCCGCAACGGCGGGGGACTCGTAAGTTGTTAGCCAGCCCAGAGGCTATGCATGCTGCGGTGATGTCAGCTTTTCCACCAAATAGTGACCTCATCACTGAGAACGGTCGCGTTTTGTGGCGAGTTGACCGCGAAGCCCATTCCCTCGCTCTATACGTGGTGAGTCCTGAAAAACCATCATTTGAGCATCTGCAGCAGCAAGCAGGCTGGGAAAATCAAGAGTCGTGGGCGATACGTGAATACGAACCGGTTTTGGGAAGTATTTCCGTCGGAAAGCGATTTCGTTTTAGGTTGGTAGCGAACCCTGTGAAATCAGTGCGCGACGCCCAGACGGGTAAGTCTAAAAGGCTTGCGCATGTAACTGCAGCTCAACAGCGAAATTGGTTGTTAGAACGCGCCGAAGTTATGGGTGTGCGATTTCTGCCAGCGGAGTTTTCACATGCAGATAGTCACGACGCCTCCAGTGATGACTTAGCTGTTTCCGTTACGGGTAGGGAAGTGATGAAGTTCCGCCGACAGGGACGAATGGTCACAATCGCCCGGGCACAGTTTGATGGAGCCATTGAGGTAGTTGATGCTGAGAAGTTCCGTCGTGTTTTGACTAACGGAATTGGCAAAGCAAAGGGATATGGGTGTGGATTGTTGACTGTCGCTCCAATGACTTCTAGAAGTGACTAGTCATGGCCAATTTTCCAGGAGCGCGTCCGTCGAAACCGATCGAATTGTCGAGGGCTGAAGACCGGATCTCTTTTCTCTATCTTGAGCACTGCACCATCGGTCGAGATTCTAATTCTCTCACTGCGACTGACGACCAGGGCGTCATGCATATACCCAGTGCTGCACTGGGAGTGCTTATGCTGGGCCCTGGTACACGGGTTACGCATCAGGCGATGGTGGTTATTGCAGATGCCGGTTCAACAATCGTCTGGGTGGGAGAAAACGGTGTGCGATATTACGCGCATGGTCGGCCGATAGGTCGTTCGACCCGGCTTCTGGAACAGCAGGCAAAGCTAGTGAGCAACCGAAAAACCCGACTAGCCGTTGCGCGCGAAATGTATGGGATGCGCTTTTCCGGCGAGGATGTGGAATCCCTGAATATGCAGCAATTACGGGGCCGAGAGGGTGCTCGGGTTCGTTCGGTTTATAGGGAATGGTCAAAGATAACTGGGGTTGAGTGGTCGCGCCGTGAATACCGCCCTGACGATTTTTCGGATGGCACGCCAATCAATCAGGCCCTTTCAGCAGCACATTCTTGCCTATACGGTGTTGTGCATGCCGTGATGGTTTCCTTGGGAATGAGTCCTGGCTTGGGGTTTGTGCATACGGGGCACGACCGAGCATTTGTTTATGACATTGCGGATTTGTATAAGGCAGACATAACGATTCCAGTTGCTTTTACTGTGGTTTCTGAGCTTGGAACCGAGGTTGATACTCAAACACTTAGCACTACGGTTAGGCGACATGTGCGTGATCGAATTCGTGAAGAAAAAGTTATTTCGCGCTGCGTTAAGGACCTAAAGCTCTTAATGAAAGAGCCTCTTGAAAACGAGGAATTCGGCGAAGTTATCGAGTTGTGGGATTACAGCCGTGGCGCGATTAGAGGTGGTACAAATTACTCCTCCGGAGAACCGCCATGGTGACAATAGTTTTGACGAGCTGCCCTGCCGGGTTGCGGGGCCATTTAACTCGATGGCTTGAGGAAATCTCCCCAGGTGTATTTGTTGGGAAAGTTAACTCTCGTCTCCGTGACATCTTGTGGGGACTCGTCATCGAAATGGTTGGCAATGGTCGTGCAATTATGGTTTATCCGGATCGGAATGCCGAACAAGGGTATGCCTACAAGGTGCATCGCCATGATTGGGAGGTTGTTGATGTTGAGGGGCTGTCCCTGATTCGGCGTCCGTTCAAAAACAGGACTAAAGGTGATGTCGGATTACAACCGGGGTGGTCAAATCCAGCCAAGCGGCGTCGTGCTCGACGTGCTCGTCGAGCTGAGTGATATAGAATTCTTCACTGGGAACTGAAATCTGCTGGTTATTAAGTGTTTTCCCCGCGCGAGCGGGGATGTTCCGAAGTTCACGCTGCCGAAGTTCGACCAGCTGCCGTTTTCCCCGCGCGAGCGGGGATGTTCCCTCATACGGCTCCGTGCCACCAGAAGCGGTAACGTTTTCCCCGCGCGAGCGGGGATGTTCCTACCAGTCCACACCTTCGTGGCAGCACCAACGAGTTTTCCCCGCGCGAGCGGGGATGTTCCGGACGGTGCCCGCTGGGGTGGGCGCATGCAGTCAGTTTTCCCCGCGCGAGCGGGGATGTTCCCAAACACGCCACGGCCAACAAACTCCGCGAACAGTTTTCCCCGCGCGAGCGGGGATGTTCCGCGGTCGCTGGCGTTCACGCTGAACCTCAAGCGGTTTTCCCCGCGCGAGCGGGGATGTTCCTCGACTTCGGGCCATCAACCGCGAAACCACGGCGTTTTCCCCGCGCGAGCGGGGATGTTCCTCTCAGAAGCCTTACGATCCTTAGACGTCTCCAGTTTTCCCCGCGCGAGCGGGGATGTTCCCGACAAAATCACCGTCGAATGCAAAAACACCGCGTTTTCCCCGCGCGAGCGGGGATGTTCCGAACTGCATGACGATATCGCTCACCGTGGAGTGGTTTTCCCCGCGCGAGCGGGGATGTTCCCCAGCTCATGCAGGCCATGGGGACAGCGCAGAAGTTTTCCCCGCGCGAGCGGGGATGTTCCTGCGGAGAGGACGCGGGGGTTAGTGATGATTTTGTTTTCCCCGCGCGAGCGGGGATGTTCCGTACCAGGTGATGCCACCGCTATCGCCGGACGAGTTTTCCCCGCGCGAGCGGGGATGTTCCCGTCACACCGACACGGTCACCCAGCCAGCAGTGGTTTTCCCCGCGCGAGCGGGGATGTTCCGTAGTGGACGAAGGAGCCAAGGTGTCGTGCGTGGTTTTCCCCGCGCGAGCGGGGATGTTCCCGCCCCAACCCGACTGCCGTTCAAGCAAATCGAGTTTTCCCCGCGCGAGCGGGGATGTTCCCTCGTGCGGGAAGTCCGGCAGGTTACCCTCGTAGTTTTCCCCGCGCGAGCGGGGATGTTCCTGCCCTCCCACACCTGAGAAACAGTTTCCTTAAGTTTTCCCCGCGCGAGCGGGGATGTTCCGGCCTCCGGCAAGATTTCCGGTTCGGTTTCTACGTTTTCCCCGCGCGAGCGGGGATGTTCCCTGGGGTGACTGCTCTGGTACCGCGTCGGCGTTGTTTTCCCCGCGCGAGCGGGGATGTTCCCGTCACCGAGGACAGCGCTGGCAACATCATTGTGTTTTCCCCGCGCGAGCGGGGATGTTCCCAAGAGAAATTAGTTGGATTGGAGCGTCGAAACGTTTTCCCCGCGCGAGCGGGGATGTTCCTCTGCGGCCACGGCTCACCATTCGGCATCCGCTGTTTTCCCCGCGCGAGCGGGGATGTTCCTGATGTTCTCACCCAGGATAACCGGGTGAGCCTGTTTTCCCCGCGCGAGCGGGGATGTTCCGAACAGCGCGGCAGTCGCACCCGTCATGGTACCGTTTTCCCCGCGCGAGCGGGGATGTTCCGTGGTCGATGACCGTGGGCGACCCGCGCACCGAGTTTTCCCCGCGCGAGCGGGGATGTTCCGCAGAAGTGGGCTGACCTCGGGCCTGCGATGGGGTTTTCCCCGCGCGAGCGGGGATGTTCCCCAAGGGCTGCTTAGGCAGCGCCGACAGTGAGCGTTTTCCCCGCGCGAGCGGGGATGTTCCTCCTGCGTTGGGGAAGCGCATGTCGTTTGAGACGTTTTCCCCGCGCGAGCGGGGATGTTCCACACCTACCCGGTTTCTGAGGCTGACTACGGCTCGTTTTCCCCGCGCGAGCGGGGATGTTCCGCCCTCAAGGGTGGACTGTTCAGCCATTGCTGTGTTTTCCCCGCGCGAGCGGGGATGTTCCCGAAAACGCGAAGGTCTGGGTGTGGTCGTTCTGGTTTTCCCCGCGCGAGTGGGGTAGTTCAAGTTTGATTATGAGGGGATACTGTCCCCATAGAAACACTCAGGAGGGTAAACGCATGACAAGGTATTGGGATCACAGCGGCAGTATCTACAAAGACGACGGTCAGGAAGACTGGTGCGACCCCATCACCGAGCAGCAGGCACTCGCTGAGATCACCGAGCAGCAGGAACAGCATAACGAAAGGGTGAAGAGCAAAATCAAGGAACTGCGCGCGAGAATGAAATCGGTCGGTGCGCAGACCAGGCAAGCCACCGAACAGCCGTACCCAACCTTTACTGAGCAATCCGCCGCATACCGTGAGGGCGCGCAGGCCTACAACGAGGGCAAATCTTGGCGCGATAACCCGCATGCCCCCGAGTCAGGTCTAGCCGCCCCGTGGCGCATGGGCTTCAATACCCGCAAGCAGCAGGTAGCGGAGATCAGGGCACAGCGAGCCGCCGCTGCGCGGCAGGAAAACTAGGCCCTGGCCGCAAAAACGCTCAGCCAAAGCTCTAAAATTCCCACAAATTCCCGGTTCCAGCCCCGCGCAATCTGTTACACTTAGCAAAACGAAACTCAGGAGCTTGGTGTGCAGTACTTTTTCACGGTCCATGGCCGCAGAGATATCAACGCGTATGACTCTGATGAGGAAATGCACGCTGCCTTTGAACGGATTGGACGCTTCAATCAGAAGCTTCAGGACGAAGGCCACTGGGTTATGTCCGGCGGGCTGGTTCCACCGGAGGATGCCATGACGGTGCTGCCGGATGGTTCGCACAGCGATTTGCCGTACTACAACGCGATGACGTTCCCGTCAGCTTTTTGGATTGTCCAAGTCGCAGACGAGCAAGAGGCCATCAATCTAGCCCACGAAGCCGCGGAGGCGTGCGCGCAGGCAGTCGAAATGCGCGCCATCGCCGATTAACTCACCGCAGCCCGTGCACCCGGCGCATGATGGTCAACATCGCTTGCGTCGGGATTCGCCGCATGAAGGGCACTGCAACGCTTGCCGACGACCCCCGCGCCACCAGAGCCAAAGGTCGCTCGGCGGTCACCTCGCGCATAACCACCTCAGCAATCTCCGAAGCGGGAATGCCATCTTCCTCATTGGCGTTCAACTTCGTCAGCATGCGGTGGACATCAGCAGCGTAAACGGAGCCCTCATCGCCATACGTCGTCCGACGTGTAGAAATCCCCGTGTTGATGGCACCCGGTTCGACAACCGTCACCCCAATACCGAACTGCGCGACTTCACCGCGCAACGAAAGCCCAAAGCCGCGGATAGCGGCCTTCGTCGCCACATAGGAAGAACGGTAGGACAGCGGCAACCCGCCGAGCATCGAGCCAACCAGCACAATTCGGCCACGACCGGCCTCGCGCATGCCAGGCAGCAGCTGCTGTAACAGCTCCACCTGCCCCAGAACATTGACTTGGAAGAGACGCTCAAGCGCCTCGCGGGGTAGCTCCTCGAAAGCGCCCGACTGGCTCTCACCGGCGTTGGCGACGACGACGTCGTAAGGCCCGTGGGCGACCACAGCAGCGATGTCGTCGGCGCTGGACATGTCGAGTGCCACCATCTGCACGCCCTCGGGGTGCGGCGCCTCGGCGCCCCTGCGGGACGTGCCAACGACCTCGAAACCGTCCTTGACTAGTGCCTCCGCGCATGCCCAACCGATGCCGGAGGAAGCGCCGGTCACTAACGCACGGCCGCCACCTACACTCGGCAGTTTCGGTCCGCGGGTGAGATTCGCAAAAGCACCGGTCAGGCCATCAGTCATCGAGCCTGCACCGCCTCAATGGTCATGCCGCCCGCGCGGAGACGGCGGGACAGGGCGTCGCCAAGCGCGACAGTAGGAGTGAGCACGCCGGTAGCGTCCGGCAGATCGTCGTGGACGAGTGCGAGGGCGGCGCTGGAAATCATAATCGCGGTGCCTGCGTACCCCGGGTCTTCCTCGAGAGACACCTTGGAACGCCAGTGAATGCCGGAGGTATCGACAGTGTAGGCCTCGATGGTGAAGCGACCCTCGGCCTGTTCTTCAGCGCTCGGGCCCTCACCCGGCTTCGGCAGCTTCTTATCAATGAGCTTGGCCGTCGGCCCGAACGCCATCGCCGCCAGCGCCAACCTGCAGACAGCCGCAAAAATATTTGCGCGGACGAAAGCCCTCGGGCCACGGCCGACATTGAGTAGCTCGCGGTAGCGGAAGGAATCACCGTAATCCGCCAGCATCGCCGAGCGCTGAACAATTCGGGTGTTGAACGGCGACATGAAGAAGGGCGCTCGCCAGTGGCGGCGGAAGCGCGCCGGGCGCAGGTCGACGCCGAACTTACCCTGGTCGGGACCCGGCTCAGCCAGGGCGTACTGATCGGCGATGATGCGACGCAGCTTGGGGTCCTTCTTGGCCTGTGCAAGCTGGACGCGGACCGAATCGATAGTGCCGCCGGAGACACCGCCCTTGACGTGCTTGAACAGCAGGGTTGTTTCACCGAGCTTGGTGTGGGCCGCCTCGTGGAGCTCGCGGACAGCGACGTCGGAAGGAATCGAGTCGAAGCCGCAGGAGTGAACAATCTTCGCTCCGGTCTGCTGTGCCACCTCGTGGTTATTCGCGATGGAGTCGTGGACGAACAGCACCTCGCCACACAGGTCGACGTAGTGAGTACCGGCCTTGGCGCACTCGGCCACCAGAGTGCGGCCGTACTTCGCGTACGGTCCCACAACGGTCAGCACCACCTTTGTGCTGGCCGCAAGCTGAGCCACCGCTTGCTGGTCGGCGGCATCCGCAACAATGACCGGCCAGTCCGATACGCCTGCGTTCTCCGCGACGTCGGCAAGCTTCTGGGCGTTCCTGCCTGCGAGCGCCACCTTCGTCTGACCGGCGTGTTTAGCCAGATAGTCCACAATCAAGCGGCCCACGAAACCCGTGGCACCGTAGACGACGATGTCGTACTCGCGGTCGTGATTGCGACTCTGTGGCTGTGCGGAAGAAGTAGTCATGCCTACGAAACTAATAAAACGAAAGCGATACCGCGGGCGAATTAAAAAGGTTTTCTGAATCCGGGTACTCAGCGAGAGGTTTGGAGGGAGGGTTAACGTAGGACAAGTGACTAGCGCTAACGAAAACCCCGAACAGATCGAAGGACTACGGCCAGAAGATCCCGGATTCCGTCGCGCGCTTATTGCTGTGCTTTTCGCTGGCCTGGCATCGTTCCAAGCGCTCTACGCAACGCAGGCGCTACTGCCCACGCTTTCCGACGAGCTATCGGTCGACCCCGCCACCGCCGCGCTGACGGTATCCGCCACCACCGGTGGCTTGGCCTGTGCGATTATCCCGGTGTCCATTTTGTCGGAGCGCTTTGGGCGCAGGCGCGTCATCGTCATCAGCGCATTTGTGGCAACGCTACTGGGGCTCGTGGTGTCAATTGCGCCGGGCATCGGTTCGATGATTGCGCTGCGCCTGTTGCAGGGCATTGTCATTGCCGGTGTGCCCGCAGTGGCTATGGCGTATGTCAGTGAGGAAGTCCACGCCGACCATGTCAGTCGCGTGATGGGGCTGTATATCTCGGGCACGACGGTCGGTGGCCTGCTCGGCCGTATTATTCCGTCCATTGTGCTGGAGTTCGCCTCCTGGCGGGTGGCGATTGCGGTCTCGGCGACGGTGGCGTTTGTTTTCGCCATTCTGACCTGGTACTTCCTGCCGCAACAGCGTAGGTTCCAGCCGAAGCAGCTGTCGTTTGCAGGGGAGGGGCAGGCCATAGCGCGGCACTTGCGCGACCCGCGCATTCTCGCGCTGTGCGCCCTGGCGTTCCTGTTTATGGGGTCGTTTGTCTCTCTGTACAACTACCTGGGCTTCCGACTGGGCGATAAGTTCGGGCTCTCCCCGGCACTGGCAGGGTTCGTATTTATTCTCTACCTGTCGGGCACGTGGTCGTCGGCACGCGCGGGCGTGTGGGCGAAGACGGTGAGCCGCCGTCGCCTCATCGCCATTGCGACTCTGGCCGCGTGCGTGGGCCTGGGGCTGGCGCTGCTGCCGTGGCTGCCCGCATTGGTTGTGGGCGTACTTGTATTCACGGCATCGTTCTTCGTGGCGCACTCACTGTCCTCGTCCGGCGTGGGGCTGGTGGCGCAGCGCGACCGCGCCGAGGCGTCATCGATGTACCTGTTCAGCTACTACGCGGGCTCATCGATTGTCGGTTGGGTCTCCGGCATGGTGTTCAGCCACTTCGAGTGGGCAGGGCTGATTCCGTGGCTGGTGGCGCTGTCCTTCATCGCTGGTGCGTGTGCTGTGGCGGGGTTGAAGCCGCGGCGGTAAGGGTAACGCGGTAGGGGGAAAATCGCCAGCAAGGTACATTTAGACACCAAGAAACGAACCCTTAATGTAAAAAACGGTGATTTTTTACATTAAGGGTTCGTTTTTAGGGCACTATATGTAGAAAGCATCATGTAAAAAGCATTGGAAACAGAAGGGGGAGACTCGCCGTGAAGCACTATCCGCTTAAGAGGATCTTCCACATGTCTGCACACGATGCGGAACAGGCAGTGGAGAGCGAGTACCAGTCACGCAAAGACTCCCCGTCGACGATTCAGTGGCACTTTCCGCTGGGGCAGTGGCCACTCTTTTGCTGCATCACAAGCGATCTCGCAGCCAGGGTTGAAAAGATTCTGTCTCTAGAGCTGCAGATTTCACAGTTGTGGAATCGTCTGCCAGGTGCCGCGCGGACTCACTATCTCTTCAATCTGCTCCTGGCCGAGGTGGTAGCCACCAATGAGATTGAGGGGATTCACTCCACACGGCGAGAAGTCGCCGAGGCGTTGGACAACACTTCGGGAACCCAGCACAAGCGCTTTCATGAGTTCAGTCAGCTCTATTTCCGGCTGGCAAACGATGAGCGGATTGAGTTTCCGACAACGCTCACAGGGATCCGGCAGCAATACGATCAACTTCTCGGCGATGAAATTGGCGCCGAGGATGAGTTAGACGGTGAACTCTTTAGAGCATCAACGGTCACAATTACCGATGGGCAGCGACAGATTCATCGCGGTGTTGAAAGTGAAGCTGCCATTCACCAACTTCTCAATGAGTTCCTGGAAACGGTGAATTCCTCAGAGGACAATCGGCTTATTCGAATCCTGGCAAGCCATTTCATGTTCGAGTTCGTTCACCCGTTTTATGACGGCAATGGTCGGATGGGGCGTTTTCTGCTGTCAGTGGCTTTGCGGGAGAGACTCTCACCTGCCACAGCGCTGACTATTTCTCGCCAACTCGCTGAGGATAAAGCGAAGTATTACAAGGCTTTTACCACTACGGAAGACCCAATGAACCGGGGCGAAGTCACGTTCTTCGTCGAG
This sequence comes from Corynebacterium sp. HMSC075F02, assembly GCF_001838335.1. NCBI lineage: Bacteria > Bacillati > Actinomycetota > Actinomycetes > Mycobacteriales > Corynebacteriaceae > Corynebacterium > Corynebacterium sp. HMSC075F02. The sequence continues at coordinate 44,546 of NZ_KV836308.1, forward strand.
GTGATGGCTGATGTCATTCTGAATGCTCAGCAGTATTTGCTGGAAGAGCTGCAGATGAAGTCCCACCAGTGCGAGAAGCTTGAACAGCGGGTAGCTGAGCTAACCAACTCGCCCGAGCAGGCACTGTCCGTGTCGCTGACAGACAACGAAATCGGGACGCTGTTTGTCCTGGCACAGGTTCGGTTGTTCGGACCTGATTATGGAATCAAGCTCGAACACGTCGCCGACACCATCGGCAAGGAGAAGCGGACAGCGCGAAAGTATCTCGCCGAGTTAGAGGCTCAAGGACTGGCAACGCCGACGAGCCGTCGCCCGCTGCGATTCCAGCTAGCGCCGGCTGGCGTAGACCTTCTAGGCCTTGAACCCACCGAACACTAATCTGCTTCCGGAACCTACTTCTGGCCCACAATCAGCTCAGTGCCTTCGGCTGAAAGCGATGCCTGACCAGCGGGCTTACGCGACGGGCCAGAAACAACCTCACCAGTAGCAATATCAAAGTGGGAGTTGTGGTTCGGGCAAATCATCACACCATTGCTGACCTCGGTGATACGACCATTCTGGTGCGGGCAGGAACTGGAGAAAGCGGCGAACTTGCCTTCCTCCGGCTGCGTGACGACGTAATTGCCGATCACCACACCGCCACCAACCGGAATGTCGGCAGCGTCAACCTTCTCCACCGCAGACTTTGGTGCACAAGCGGCTACGAGTGCGCCAGCTGCAGTGGCGGCAGTTCCCAGGAGGAAACGACGACGGGAGCACGGGGAGACATCAGAACTCATGGCACTGAGATTACCTCTATTTCGCGACCTTTATTTCTGATAGGAGCGCTCACCGAAGATGGCGCGTCCCACACGGACGGTGGTCGCCCCCTCGGCGATGGCTTCGCGGTAGTCGCCGGACATACCCATTGACAGTTCGTTGAGGCTGACACCGTCCGGCAAATCCCCGAGCAGACTGTCCCGCAGCTCCCGCAGCTCCGCGAAGGTCTCGCGCACATTCGGATCATTCTGGGCCGCGATGGTCATAAACCCGCGCAGACGCAGGTTCGGGTATTCGCCATCGGGGCCAAACATGCGGACAAACTCCGCCGCGTGACTCGGCGCCAGACCCGACTTCTGCGGCTCGCGGGAGGCATTGACCTGAATCAACACATCGAGCTTGCGCTCGGAATCGGCCAAGCGACGCTGCAGCGCCCCGGCCACCTTCGGGCGATCCAGCGCCTGAAACTCATCAGCACAGCTGACCAAGTGGCCGGCCTTATTCGTCTGCAGTGGACCAATGATGGCCATATGCGGTGCCTTGTCGCCGAAGGCCTCCCGGAATGCCTCCGCCTTGGCCACCGCTTCCTGGACGCGGTTTTCCGCCAGGCCAGCGCAGCCGGCTGCTGCGAGCTCCGGCCAGGATTCCACCAGGGCATCGACAGGCACAGTCTTGCTGACGGGCAGCAGGCGGACCTCGGAGGGCTGGCGCCCAGCTCGTCGGCAAGCGTCGTCGATCTCGGAGCGAACCTTGCGATAGTTTTCCACGAACATACCTCCCACTCTAAGGCCTGAGTAGGAAGAACTGTGCGGTAGTGTCGAATCATGCTCATGGACAGACTCTCGACGCTTTCCGTCATGCAGAGACGGATCTTGGCAATTGTATTTGGGCTGGTGTCGCTGGTCGTTGTCATCGACCTCATCTATCTTGCGGCAACTGCCTACATGATGGACCTCGAGGTCTTCCAAGACGCCGGCTGGGCACTACGACGAGACCAGGATCTCTACTCACCAGAGTTTCCCACCAGATCGGGTTTCCGCTTCATCTACCCACCGTTTGCGGCGCTGCTGTTTTACCCGCTGACCTGGGCGGGGCCGGTGACCCTGCAGATCATCTGGACGTTCGCCACGCTGGCGGCGGTGTGGGCGATGCTGTGGATGGTCTTCACTCGTCTCGGCTCTGAGCGTCCGAAGCTGATGGCTACCTGCGTGCTCGGTGTTGTGATGCTGCTCGACCCGCTGCGCGCCAACGTGCTCTTCGGGCAGATCAACGTCTTCCTCGCGCTGCTGGTGGTCTCCGATGTGCTGGGCTTTTTGCCCAAGAAACTGCGTGGACTGGGCGTGGGTATCGCGGCGGGCATTAAGATCACCCCCGCGGCATATGCGCTGGTGTTCCTCATGCGCCGCGACTTTGCGGCCGTGGCCAAGAGCTTCTGCTGGTTCCTGGTAACCGTCGCCATTGGTTTCGCCGTGCGCTTTAAGGAGTCCATCTACTTCTGGACCGATGAGTTCTTCGCCGGCAACCGCGGTGGCGCCCCGACCTATGAGGCCAACCAGGCGTTCAGTGGTCTGCTCGCCCGCGCCGGGGTGGAGGGTACCGCGCTCGATATTGGCATCTACGGTTTCTTCCTCATCGGTGCCATTGCCGCTGCTTTCGTGGCGTGGATCTACCACCGCAATGGCTATGATGTCGCAGCCCTTGGTTTCGTTGCGCTGGCGGTCAGCTTCGCCGGGCCATACGCGGTCAGCCACCACTGGTCGATCGTCATGGTCTTCGTGCCGCTGGTGCTCTTCGTCCGCGAGATTGGGCACATTATTGTCGGTGTCCTGTTCATGATCGCCCACTGGTGGGCACCGTACAAGGTGTTCGTGGGCAATGACTTCGGCCACGCTGCCAATGTGGGGCAGTGGTTCTACGGCAACATGCAGGGAATCATGGGGGGCGTGCTCTTCTTCACCTGCCTGGGCTACGCAATCTACCTCTGGCGCAAGCCCAGTCGCGTGCGGGCACAGGCAGCTGCTTAACGACGGGCTTGCTTAACGACGGCGCTTCGTTCTCGCAGTAGCCTGCTCCTCCCACGGGTTCTCCGGCCACGGGTGCTTGGGGTAACGGCCCCGCATCTCGGAGCGAACCTGTGCGTAGGCGCCATTCCAGAAACTTTCCAAGTCCTGAGTGACCGCGAGTGGTCGCTGAGCCGGTGACAGCAAATGCATTGTCACCGGCTTTTCCAATACCTGCGGGGTCTCCGCCAGGCCGAAGCACTCCTGCAACTTCACGGCGAGCACAATCGTTGCCTCAGGGTCCGTGGGGTCCTCCGGGTACTCCAGGCGAATCTTCGAACCAGAGGGGACCTCCAGGCGTTCGGGCACCAGCCGGTCGAAGTCCGAGGCCTCCGGCCAGGGCAGCAGGCGGTGTAGGTGTTCGGCATCTAGCTTGGGTGGGGTCGGGCGGTCCAGCTCGCCAGCAAAGAGGAGCTCGGCCTGGGCCGCCAGCCCTGCGGGGGAGACATCCGGCCATGGGGCACCGCGATGAGTGTGGAGAAAGGCCATGCGGCGGCGGAGCTGTTCGGTGTCGCGGTCGAGGTTGGGGGAGGCGTCGGTAAGCGCGGTGGCAAGCCAAGCGGAGTTGGCGGCGATGCACTGCTCGGGCGTCGGGGAGACCTGGCGGGAGGACAGTTCGATGGCACCGAGCAGGTCGCGCGCGCGGGCGCGAACGCGGCCCTGTTCGACGCGCGCCGTGGTCTCCGTGCGGGCGAGGTGGCCGGCGGCGAGCATGGCGATTTCCAGGTCGATCGCCTCGCCGGTGCGGATGAGCGCACGACCGTGGGAGAGCCGCGAGATGTCGGCGGCCGCAATCCACTCGTGGCCGTGTAGGTCAGAACCGCGGGCGAGTTCCGCTGCGGTGCCGCCGGTGAAAAGGTACTCGTCGGAACTCGCACTGCGCCGTCGCCCGATGAAATCCGGCCACGCCAGGGCCGTGACCAGCGCGGGGATGTCCGAGGGCAGCAGATTGGCGGGGGCTTCAGTATCCAGCTCAATGCGGCGCACCTGCTTGGCCAAGCCGCGGGCATCGGTGAGTTTCTCCACCGCGCGTGCGACCGCGTCGGCGTGCTGCGGCATCATGGCCGTGGCGGTCAGCAGCGCGCGTCCCATGCGCGGATGCACCGGCAGGGTAGCCAGGGTGCGGCCGAGTTCCGTGATGTCACCGGCCTCATCAACAGCGCCCAGGCCAGCGAGAATGCGGTTTGCAGCCTCGGCGTGGTGGGGTGGTGGGGCGTCGAGAAGCTTCAGTCCCTGCATCCCCGGCGTGCCCCACGCGGCGGCGTCGAGGAGCGCTTGGGTCAGGTCGGCGACCTCGATTTCCGGCGCGGGCCCGGCGGGAAAGGACGCGAATTCCGACTGGGAGACGCAGCGCACCACGATGCCCGGGCCCTCACGTCCCGCTCGGCCAGCGCGCTGGTTCGCGGAGGACTGCGCACACGAGCTGGTGACCAGGCCGGAGAAGCCACGCGCAATGTCGAGTCGCGGTCCGCGCGCGAGGCAGGCGTCGACAACGGCGCGCACGCCCGGCACAGTCACGGATGATTCCGCAATCGCGGTGGACACAATTACGCGTCTACCATCCGCTTGCCGACGGAACACGCGGTCCTGCTCCTCGGAGCTCTGCTGGCCGTGCAGCGTCAGCACCGCCACCTCCGAGGAATCCGCGATATAACCCGCGCAGCGTTCCACCTCGCGGATGCCGGGGAGGAAAACCAGCACATCACCGGCGGCTTCTTCCGTGAGTGTGCTGGCCTGGGCGGCAACGTGCTGCAGGAAGTCGTCGGTCACACCGCGTGCATCCAGCCGTTGCGGAAAGGGCGCGTAGCGGATGTCCAGCGGGTGGATTGCCGCCTCCGCAGCCACGATGGGAGCCGGGGCAGAGCCACCGAGCAGGGTCGCGAACTTCGGCGCGTCCACCGTTGCCGACATAGCGACAAGGCGCAGGTCATCGCGGATATCCCGCAAGTCGCGCACCATCGCCAGCACTAAATCGGTATCCAAGCCGCGCTCGTGCACCTCGTCGATGAGCACCGCGCTGGCATCCACGTCGCCGTCGCGCAGCAGTCGACGCAGCAGCACACCGGGAGTGACAAACTCCACGCGGGTGGCGCGGGAAACTTTTGTGTCGCCACGCACCGAGTAACCAACTTCCCCACCGAGCTTCGTGCCCGACAGCTGTGCCAACCGCCGCGCTGCCGAGCGCACCGCCACACGCCGGGGAGCCGTGACCACAATGCGGCCGCCCAGGGTGTTGGCTACTGCCGGCGGAACCAAAGTGGTCTTGCCGGTGCCCGGTGGGGCTTGGACTACTACGTCGTGGTCGCGCACGGCGTCGGCAAGCGAGGCGAGCTGCGACGCGAACGGCAGGCCTGCAGAAATGTTCTGCAAATTGAACTGGAAATCGGTGCTCATAGAACTGGTAGTAACTCCGGACAGGCGGGTAAAGTGCCCGCATATGCAGGACTTATCTCGTTTTGGTTGGCTTTCAGTGGGGGCGGCGGTCGTCACCATCGCGCTGAAGTTTTGGGGCTACACTCTGACCGGATCGGTGGGCCTGCTTTCCGACGCGACGGAGTCGATTGTCAATCTGGTTGCGGCAGTTTTCGCAATTATTGTGCTCAAGGTTATCGCGCGGCCCGCGGACCGCGACCATGAGTTCGGCCATTCCAAGGCAGAGTACTTCTCGGCCGGGCTGGAAGGTGCCATGATCTTCGTGGCGGCGGCGGCGATTATTTATGTCTCTATCGAGCGTTTGGTGCACCCGCAGCCGATTGAGCAGATCGGCCTGGGCCTCATCGTGACCGTGATTGCCTCGGTGGTTAATGGTGCGGTGGCGCTGATTCTGCTTAGGGCTGGGCGTCAGCATAACTCCCTGGCGCTGACCGCCGACGGCAAGCATCTTATGACCGATGTGTGGACCTCCGCCGGTGTTCTGGCGGGTGTGGCTCTGGTGTGGATTACTGGCCTGTGGTGGCTCGACCCGATTATCGCGCTGGCGGTGGCCGTAAACATCCTGGTCACCGGTTTCAAGCTGCTGCGCGATTCCGGTAACGGCCTGATGGACAAGGCCATGGAGGGCGAGGACCGCGTGGCGGTGGACGAGATTTTGGCCTCGCACCGCAATCGGAGTCGGGGCATTGACGTTCACGAGATTCGCACTCGTGTGTCGGGGCATCAGCAGTTCATTGAGTTCCATGTGCTGGTGCCGGGCGCGTGGAGCGTCGAGCGCGGCCACGATGTGCTCACTGCGATGGAGGATGAGCTGCGGGAGCGCTTCCCGGGTGTGCATATTTCCTCGCATCTGGAGCCGATCGAGGACGAACGCGCCTATGGGGATGTGCAGTTGTAACGCGCGTGAGGCAAATTCCACGAAAGCGCTGAAAGTGATGAGCCTTACACTTTAAGATTGTGAATACAAAATCATGCACTGTTTAAGTCCACTCGAAGGAACTGCATAAATGACCTCCGAAGCCTCAACCACTTCCACTGGGGATAGCCGTTTTTCCGCGAAGAGCCCGAAGTTGCCGGAGCCGTGCCCTCGGCAGGACATCATTATTCCGGCAAATGACCGCGTCCTGCTGCGCGGAACCATGTTCCGCCCGAAGGAGAACCCAGAGAACATTCCCAACGGCATCATCACCGTTCACTCCGGTACCGGTGTGCCGCAGGGTTTCTACCACCGTTTCGCTGAGACCGTGGCAGAAAAGGGCTACGGCGTTATCACCTATGACTACCGCGGAATTGGCCAGTCCGCTCTGAAGACTGACCAGAACAATGAAGACATCCGGATGTCGGACTGGATCACCAAGGATATTCCGGGTGTGATTGAGTGGGCCAAGGAGACCTACCCGGACGTGCCGCACTTCGCTGTCGGTCACGCGGTTGGTGGTCACGGCATCGTCTACGCCGGCTCCGAGGGCACCTATGACGCAGCGGCGTTGGTCAACTGCCGCGGTATGCGTATTTCCAAGGTGCCGTCCGTGGCGGGCAAGGTCCGCGCATTCTTCATCTTCAATATTCTCGGCCCGATTAGCGGTTTCATCACTGGCCACATTCCGGCGTCGGCGTGGCGTCTGGCTGTTGAGCCGCCGAACGGTGTCATGCGTCAGTGGGCTCGTTGGGCTCGCAAGGAAGGCTACTTCTTCGACGATTCCGAGTTCGACTTCGCTAACCGCTTCTCCAAGGCTCCGCAGCCGTTCCTGTCCATCCGCGTTCCAGATGATTACTGGACTGAGGAGTCCTCGGCAGACCTGATTACCAATGTGATGAGCTCTGCTGAAAAGATTGAAAAGCGCCAGGCTCAGCCGGCTGGTGGCAAGGGCGTGGGCTACGGTGGTTACTTCCGCTCCGGTCACGAGAAGGAGTGGGACGAGCTGCTGGCCTGGTTCCAGGCCAACAAGGGCTAAGTAGGAGGTTTTATGGCGATTTCCCAGGTAGAAACGCCTTTCGGCGCGCTTGGAATCGCCACCTCCGCTCGCGGGGTCGTCGAAGTCAATCTCTTAGGCCCCGTGCTTGACGACGACCCCAGCGCCGCTGACCCCGAAGCGCAGGCGGTGGCGGAACAGGCAGCGCAGCAGTTCCGCGAGTACTTTGCCGGGCAGCGCCGCGAGTTTGCGCTGCCGCTGGACTGCGACATATTCACCCAGGATTCTTTCCGCGCTCGTGCGCTGACCGCACTGCGCGACGTGCCGTATGGCCAGGTTGTGACCTACGGTGAGCTCGCTGAAATGGCCGGATCACCCCGTGCCGCCAGAGCTGCCGGCTCGGCCTGTGCCACCAATCCGCTGGGCATTCTGATTCCCTGTCACCGCGTGGTGCCCGCCAGTGGGGGAGCGGGGTCTTTCGGATCCTATGCCGGCGGCCGCGAAATGAAGCGCTGGCTGCTCGAACTCGAAGGTTGGCAAACAGTTATTCTTTAATGCATGACTTCGCATTCTCCGCGCGATCAGTTCGCCACCGAATTTGAGAACATCATCCGCAACCGCCGTGCCACGCGCGTCTATGCTGACGAACCGCTTGACGACGCTGACGTGCGCCGCCTCCTGGAGCTATCTCTGGAAGCTCCCAGCGCCTTTAACATTCAGTCTCGGGCTATCGTGCGCATCGAGGACCCTGAGGTGCGCCAGCAGGTAGTGGAAGCTGCCGGTGGTCAGAAGCAGGTTGCCAATGCGCCGCTGCTGCTCGCCTTCATTGGTGAGCCGACCGGCTGGAAGCGCGGTATTCCACGCCTGGTTGAGGCCAACAAGGCGACTGGCCTGTGGGACGAAGTTGCCGCTGCCGAGCGGGAAGCCTCGATGACCTCCTTCCATAAGGTCCGCGAGGAAAAGGGTCTCTCCCGCGAGTTCGCAATCCGCGACGCCATGATTGCCGCTTCTTTCGCTATGGTCACTGCCAGCGCCTTTGGTTGGGCTAGCTCCCCGATGACGGGCTTTAGTGAGCAGAAGGTCAAGGAAGCTATCGGTGCCGGTGACACCGATGTGGCGGTAGCGCTGTTGCTGGCCATCGGTGTCCCGGGTGAGTTCCCGGCTCACCCGGGCCGTTTCGAGTTCGAGCAGCGCGCCTACACCGACCGCTACGAGGCGTAGCAGCCCTAGCCCTACAGCGCGAGCGCTACCTCAACGGCCTGGCGGATGGCACGCTTTGCGTCCAGCTCAGCGGCCACGTCCGCGCCGCCGATGATGGTGACATTGGAGTTATCGCCGGTGACGCTCTCGCGATCCTTGCCGCCCAGGCAGTCCAGATTGGATACCTGACCAGTACAGACAATCACGTTGTCAACCGCGATGACCTGTTGCTTTTCATCGATGGTGATGTGCAGGCCCTCGTCATCGATACGGTTGTAGGTGACGCCGGTGTACTGCTTGACACCGGCCTTCTTGATCTCCGCACGGTGAACCCAACCAGTGGTCTTGCCCAGGCCCTTACCGATGCGGGAGGTCTTGCGCTGCAGCAGGTGCACCTCGCGCTCAACCTCAAACTCCTCAGCCGCGCCAGAGACCGTGCCCGGCTTGGTCAGACCCGCGCGGAACTCCGCAGGGTCACCGACGCCCCAGGCGTCCTTCCAGGCTTCGATGGTCTGGTTCGGCTTGCGAGTGAGGTATTCACACACGTCCACACCGATACCGCCAGCACCGATGACGGCCACCTTGTTGCCGGCCTGCTTCGCACCCGAGAGCAGCTCGTCGTAACGAATGACCTTCTCGTGGTCGATACCGTCAATGCCCGGGATACGCGGGGTGACACCCGTGGCCACAATCACGTGGTCAAACTTGGTCTTGAGCTCGTCGACGTCGGCACGCGTGTTCAGGTGAACCGGAACTTCGAGGACCTCCAGGCGACGGGAGAAGTACTTCAGCGTCTCGCCATAGTCCTCCTTGCCCGGAATCTTTGCGGCGAGGTTGAACTGGCCACCAATCTGGTCGGCGGCCTCGAAAATCTCTGGGTGGTGACCGCGCTGAGCTGCGGCTTCCGCGAAAGCGAGTCCAGCCACACCAGCGCCGATGACGGCGATGCGCTTGGCCTTGTCCTTCGCAACCGGCACGGATACCAACTCGGTTTCGTAAGCAGCCTTCGGGTTGACCAAACAGGTGGAGCGCTTGGCCGCGAAGGTGTGGTCCAAGCAGGCCTGGTTACAGGCGATACAGGTGTTAATCTGGTCAGCTCGACCATCGCCCGCCTTGATGGCGAAGTCCGGGTCAGCCAGCAGTGGGCGGGCCATGGAAATCAAGTCCGCATTGCCGTCAGCGAGGATCTTCTCCGCAACCTCGGGGCGGTTGATTCGGTTGGAGGCTGCCACCGGGACGTCGACAAGCGAACGGAGACGACCCGTCAGATCCGTGAATGCGGCGCGCGGCACGGACGTGACGATGGTGGGGACGCGTGCTTCGTGCCAGCCGATACCGGTGTTGAAGACATCGACGCCAGCCTCGACCAGACGCTGCGCGAGTTCAGTGGTCTCGGACCAGGTCTGGCCGTCTTCCACCAGGTCAAGCAGCGAAATGCGGTACTGCAGTAGGAAGTCCTCGCCCACCTCGGCGCGAATGCGGCGGACAATTTCGATGGGCAGGCGCATGCGAGCCTCGGCGCTGCCACCCCAGTTGTCCGAGCGGTGGTTGGTGCGCTCGGCCAGGAACTGGTTGAGCAGGTAACCCTCGGAACCCATAACCTCGATGCCGTCGTAACCGGCGCGCTTTGCGAGCTTCGCGGCGCGGACATAAGCGCCGATAGTGCGTGAGACATCAAAGCCGGTGAGGCGGTGAGCCTTAAACGGGCTAATCGGCGACTGACCGGTATTGGCGGAGCGAGCCAGCGGGCTGTAGCTGTAACGACCGGCGTGCAGCACCTGCAGCACGATGTGGCTGCCGTGGGAGTGCACGAGGTCAGTAACGCGGCGGTGATTGTCCGCCATGCGCTTCGACGCCATCATCGAACCGGCCGGAGTCAGCCAACCCTCGATGTTGGGAGCATAACCGCCGGTGACGATGAGCCCCACGCCACCTTCGGCGCGCCGACCCAGGTAGGCAGCCAGCTTGGGGATATCACGGGTGCGATCTTCCAGGCCGGAGTGCATTGAGCCCATGATGATGCGATTGCGCAGAGTTAGAGGACCGACGTCGAGAGGGGAGAGAAGATGTGGGAAGTGAGGCTGGTCAGACATGCAACCAGTATCGCGGTTTTAGCGGCTGTGTATGAGGTGAATCGGAAAAATTCCGGCACAGTTTTATATACGTTTCACGTGGAACATCAGGTGTAAAGCACGCGCAGTCTTCGGCGCAGGAGGGTGTCGTATGACTACAGTCGGGAATATTAGTAGACGCATGTAGCAAGGAGTTGAGCCCCCATGACCTCTGAAACTTCAACTAATGGCAAGAAAGTAGCTGTAGTTACCGGTGCTTCTTCCGGTATTGGTGCAGCCACTGCCAAGCAGTTCGCAGCTGAAGGTTTCCGCGTTGTGCTGGGAGCCCGCCGCGAGGACAAGCTGGAGGCTGTCGCGGAGGAGATTCGCGCTGCCGGTGGTGAAGCGACGGTCTACAAGGTTGACGTCACCTCTGACGCCGATGTGGCGGCGCTGGCTAAGGCCGAACCGCGCGTCGACGTGCTGGTTAACAACGCCGGTGGCGCCTGGGGCATGGAATCGGTTGAAGGCGCTGTCGAGGAAAAGTGGCGCTGGATGTACGAGGTCAACGTGCTGGGCACCCTGCGCGTCACCCGCGCGCTGCTGCCCGCATTGAAGTCCACTAGCGGCATTGTGCTCACCGTCGGCTCGATTGCCGGCCGTCAGGTCTACACCGGCGGCGCCGGTTACAACGCAGCCAAGCACGCTGAGCGCGCGCTGGTGGAAGTCCTGCGTCAAGAGGTTGCTGCCGATGGCGTGCGCGTCACCGAAATCGATCCGGGGCGCGTCCACACCGACTTCTCACTCGTGCGTTTCGACGGCGACGAGACCAAGGCCGCAGCGGTCTACGATGGCGTTGAGTCGCTGACCGCCGATGATGTTGCCGACATCATTGTGTTCGCGGCCACCCGTCCGAAGCGCGTCAACATTGACTTCCTGCAGGTGACCCCCATCGACCAGGTGGGCGGCGCGAAGCCGAAGAAGTAAACCGACTACATAGAGGAGCCGTACATGAGCATCGATATTGCCGCTGACACCAAGATTGCCCTGGTCACGGGTGCAAGCCGTGGTATTGGCCTGGCGGTCGCCAAGGATCTCTCCCGTGACCACCATGTCATTGTGGGCGCTACCAGTGCTGAGTCTGCCGAGAAGGTGGCGTCGCAGTTGCCGTCGGCAAGCGTATTCGTTGCTGATCTGGGTGATACCGACGCCGTAAACGCGGAAGTGGCAAAGCTGTTGGAGGCGCTCGGTGGGCGCGGGCTGGATGTGCTCGTGCACTCGGCGGGCGTGTACGTCGATGGGGACGTGGCGGAGGTTTCGCGTGCGGACTGGTCGCGAATTATGGACATCAACGTCGTCGCCGTCGCCGACCTGACACGCCAGCTGCTGCCAGCGCTGCGCAAGGCGGAGGGCACGCTGGTAACCATCAACTCGGGCTCGGGATTCCGCGCTTCAGCTGGTACTTCACCGTATGCAGCGTCGAAGTTCGCGCTGCGGGCCTTCACCGATGCGCTGCGCGAGGAAGAGCGTGGCGCGGTACGAGTCAGCTCCGTGCACCCTGGGCGCGTCGATACCGATATGCAGGTTCAGCTGCAGTCGAATTGGCACCGCGATGATGCGGATTGGCGTTACGACGGAACGAAGTTCATGCGGCCTGAATCGATCGCAGCCGCAGTACGTCTGGCCGTTGATACCGGAGCGGATGCCAACGTGGATGAAATCCAGGTGCGCCCGCGCGGATAGCCGTGTAAAAGGTAGCGAAGATAAGCAAAAAGTGTGCCCACCAGGCGGATAGCCGGTGGGCACACTTTCGTGTGCAGGCTTCTTACTGAGCGTCCAGGTTCAGGCGCTCGTGCATTGCTTTGACCTCGCGCGGGACAACCTTGCCGATGGCGTTGCGCGGCAGGGAGTCGACGAAGAAGACGCGGTCCGGAGTGGAGTGCTCGGCCAGAGTTTCGCGGACGTACTCGCGCAGCATGTCCTCGGTGAGGTTCTTGCCGGCCTCATTGTCCTCGCGGACAACGTAGAGGAACAGGTCAGCGAAAATCTCGTCGTTTTCGTTGCTGCCGTGGCAGAAGACATCGGCGATGCCCGGCACCGGGCCCAGAATTTCTTCGACCTCGCGTGGGAAGACGTTCTCGCCGCCCTTGATCACCATGTCGTCGGAGCGACCACAGATGTACAGGTAGCCGTCCTGGTCGATACGGCCGAGGTCACCAATCTGGAACAGGCCATCGACGGTGGTGAACTTGTCCTTCTTGTTCAGGTAACCGATGAAGGAGAGCTCCTGAGCGGTGTGGATCATGCCAACCTCACCCGGCTCGACTTCCTTGCCGTCGTCACCCAGGATGCGAACCTTGGCGCCAATTGCCGGGCGACCTGCGGAGTCCGGGCGGGCTGCGAGGTCCGCGCCGGATGCGATGGAGCACAGGCCGGCCTCGGTGGAGCCGTAGAAGTTACAGATAACCGGACCGAAGCGGTGAGTCAGCGCGGAGACGAGCCAGCCCGGGATGGCGTTACCAGAGGAGACAATGAAGCGGAACGGGCCAATCTTGCGGTTCGGCTCCTCATCCAGAACATCCTTGATCTGGCGCAGGAAGAAGGCCGCGGAAATCATGCCGTTACAGCCGTACTGTTCACACTGGTCAACAGCCTTCTTCGGGTCGAAGACACGCATGGTGACAATGGTGGAGCCGGTAGCCATGCCAATCAGCACATTTGCCCAGCCCCAGGCGTGGAACATGGATGCGGACTGGTGAATGACCATGTTGCGGCGCCACGGAATACGATCGGCGATTGCACCCACAGTTGCCGGTGTCTTCGGCTCATTGCGCAGGACACCCTTCGGGATGCCGGTGGTGCCGGAGGACATGATGATGATGCGTCCCTGCTCCGGCTTCGGATCTAGCTTGGCGTTCGATGTACGACCTTCTTCAATGAGGTCTTCCATGAACACGAAGTTCTTGCCCGCGTTCTTGCGGGTCTCCGGCTTGGTCACGGAGGTAATAACGACGGTGACATCGTCGAGGTCTTCTGGCAGGTTGCCCAGGAACTCGTCATCGACGAACAGGAACTTGGCCTTATTCTGGTCAACGACACCGCGAATCTGAGTCGGGCCGGAGCCGATGTTCATCAGCATAATTTCGGAGCCGATGAATCCCTTGATGGCCATCGGCAGGATGATGCCGCGGCCGTTGCGTGCGATAACGCCGAAGCTGGACTTCTGGGTCATGCCACGGTCCATCAAGGCGCGAGCCAGGGCGTGGGCGTTGTCAAGCAGCTGAGAATAGGTGAGTTCGCCGTCATCGTCGACAAGGGCGAGGCGATCCGGGTAGCGCAGCGCACTCATGGAAATCAGGCTGGCGACGGAGAACTTCAGGCGACGCAGGTAATCGAGAATCTTCGGCGCCGTCTTCGGAGTCATGTACAGGGCACCAGTACGCAGGAGTGGTGGAATCGACTGGGCAAAAGCCTTGATTTGGAGCCCAAGTGGTACTTCCGGAGCCTTCATTTCAGCTGCCATGGGTGAGAATCCTCCAAGATGATGGACAAGCGATTAATAGCGCCAAGCGACTCTTTAGTCACACTGACACCATCAGTCACGGTAGTGCGATTTTGTAACAACCAGACTTTAACAAACCTGTGCCGCGTCAAAAAGTAGTTTCCACGAAGAAAAGTAAAAAATACGCAGTCGGCGTGCGCAATGCTTTACGACGGATACCTTTTCGCGTACGGGCTCGAGGATACAGTGTTATCAAACAGTTATAAACCGACAGGAAGCAGTGAATATAACGAAAGGATAACACTGCGGTAACGAATTCAATTCTGATATTGACGTATATAACTCTATGAACCCAGGGGTTTTCGGTTGGTTTGTTTGACGGGGCGGGCAGTAGCTGAATGGCGGTCGCCCCCAGAAATTAGGGGGCTAGGAATCTTCTGAAAAATAGAAATGTTCGAGACTAGGAGGGGCGGAGGTTGCGAGTGCGTAGCTGAATAGGTGGCATATTCGCTGGCTTGAGCCTCGGTGTGCGGCATCGGTGAGCGTCGGAGGAAGTTGCCCTAATTCAGGGTTAGGGCGGCAAGTGTGGGCTCATCCTCTGGTGTGCAGGTAGAGAGCCAACGGTCGATGGCATCGTACTCCGCCTGTGTGAGCCACAGGTGGTATTTCTGTTTTACTGCCACCTGGCGAGCGACATACTGGCAGCGAAATGGCTTATTGGCGGGTACCCAGGATGCGGCATCGCTATCCCGCTTCTGTTGATTGGCGGGGCCATCGACGGCCAAGAGGTTGAGGGGGTCATTGGCAAAGTCCTGCCGAACCTCGGGCGGGAGTTGCTGTGCCCCCTTTTGCCAGGCGTCGCTTAAGGCTACGACATGGTCGATTTGAACGGCAGAAGAGGTATCGCGGCCACGCTGGAACTCAATCATCGTGCCGGTATAGGGATCCAGTAATTGCCCTGAAAGCACGACGCAATCGTGGCTATTTGGTTTGTACTCCTTATTAATAAGGTCACGATTCAAAATATCGTTTCGCGTGTCACATCCGTTGTGCCCAAACTCGGCAGAGACGTCGTCGCTCCAACGTTGCCCGAACTCATCGCGCGCATAGCCGGTTTTCGGTGCGCGCCCTTTTACCTCCAGCTGGTTGAGGGCGCTACGGATGCCGTCGATAGGCGATGTGCCGGGCGCTGGGGTGTCCGGGGCGGCGGGGGCGTGGGGCACTTCGGGAATCTCGGGCGCGGGTTCCTCTGGCTCGGGCGTAAATGCGGGTGCCGGTGCCGGGCTGTATGACTGGCTCTCTGGAGTGGGGGCTGTGGGAGCCGTGCAGCCGCTGAGGATTGTCGCTGCGCCGATAAGGAGGGCGAGGCCCTGCAGTGGCGAGCGGAAACGACGGTTGGCGAGCATGGAGCTAACCATAGCGGTGGGGGCGGATTGGGTATGGAGAGAGGTGTGCTAAAGAATCGAACAATTGTGCGTAGCTAGCGGGGGTGGTAGCTCGATTAGGGGGTTATGGCGTTAAAGCGGGTAGTAAAAGCCCGGTTTTAGTCGAACGGGAAGGGTGTTCTAGCTCCTTCGGGGGTGGGTAAATATAGCTAGTTCCCTAAATACGTATTGCAATACGCCTAGGTGAAAGTGCATTGTTAAAACAGTTGGAAATATAGATAACCCGTGTCCCCCAATTGGCACATTGCACCTACAAGGGGAAAACAGCCATGACAGCTAAGACAGCCATGACTCTGACCGAAACAGCGACCACATTGCCTCGTGGTCCTCAGAGGGAAGGTCTCTACCACCCGTCGAACGAACATGATGCGTGTGGCGTGGCCTTTGTTGCCGACATTTACGGTCGCCAGACTCATGACATTGTCGAAAAGGGCATTCAGGCACTGGTCAACCTCGACCACCGCGGTGCCGCCGGCGCTGAGAAGACCACCGGCGACGGTGCCGGCATTCTCATTCAGGTTCCGGATGCCTACTACCGTGCTGAGCTGAGCAAGGAAGGCGTCATTTTGCCGCCGGCTGGCACCTATGCCACCGGTATTGCATTCCTGCCGCAGTCGCGCATGGCCACCCTCGATGCCATCCGGGCTATTGAAGACATCTGCGCCGAAGAGGGCATCGAGATCTTGGCATGGCGCGATGTGCCGATTAACGCTGACGGGCTTGGCCAGATGGCTCGCCAGGCTATGCCGGTGCTGCGTCAGCTCTTCGTTACCGCGAAGAACTACGAGGGTCGCCAGCTCAGCAATATCGATCTCGACCGCAAGATGTTCTTCCTGCGTAAGCGCTGCGAGCGTGAGCTGGGTGAACAGGGCGCCGGCGAGGGCTCTGGTGGCGACACCGTGTATTTCCCGTCGCTGTCCAGCCGCACGATCGTCTACAAGGGCATGCTGACTACTCCGCAGCTGAAGGATTTCTACCTTGACCTGCAGCAGAAGGAAGTCACTTCCGCGCTCGCCATCGTGCACTCGCGCTTTTCCACGAACACTTTCCCGTCCTGGCCGCTGGCACATCCGTACCGCTACGTCGCTCACAATGGCGAAATCAACACCGTGCGCGGCAACGAGAACTGGATGCGCGCCCGCGAGTCGCTGATTCGCTCTGGCAAGCTGGGCAACATCGACCGCGCGCTGCCGGTGTGCGACCCCAACGGTTCTGACACTGCGCGTTTCGACGAGGCCCTGGAGTTACTGCATCTCGGTGGTCGTAGTCTCCCGCATGCGGTCATGATGATGGTTCCGCAGGCCTGGGAGCACGACGACAATCTCAGCCCGCAGGTTCGCGCGTTCTACGAGTACCACGCCTGCCTGATGGAGCCGTGGGACGGCCCCGCTGCCATCTGCTTTACCGACGGCCAGGTCATCGGTGCCACCCTGGATCGCAATGGTCTGCGCCCGGGGCGCATCTGGGTGACCGACGAGGGCCTGGTGGTGATGGCCTCCGAAGCTGGTGTCCTGGATATCCCGCCGGAGCAGATTGTGCAGCGCACGCGCGTGCAGCCGGGGCGCATGTTCCTGGTGGACATGAAGGCCGGTCGCATTATTGAGGACAAGGAGATTAAGTCCACGCTGGCCGCCACCGGTCCATACGAGGAATGGATCAAAGAGGGCCTGGTCGACATCACCGACCTGCCACGAGAGCGCTACCAGTACATGCCGCATGCCCGCGCGGTGTTGCGGCAGCGCGTCTTCGGCATCACCGAGGAAGACGTTGACCTAATCATCCGCCCGATGGCACTCACCGGCGCGGAGGGCCTGGGTTCGATGGGCTCAGACACGCCGATTGCGGCACTGTCCAACCGCCCTCGCATGCTGTTCGACTTCTTCTCGCAGCGGTTCGCGCAGGTTACCAACCCGCCGTTGGACTCGCTGCGCGAAAAGTCCATCACCAGCATGAATACGTTGCTGGGTGCAGAGACCAACATCCTGGAGCCCACCGCCGATGCCGCCCGTCGCATCCGGCTTGAGCATCCAATCCTGGACAACCACGACTTTGTCACCCTGTGCCAGGCGGGCAAGAACGAGGAGTACTCCGAGTTCCGTGCCGAGGTCATCTCTGGCCTGTACCCGGTCGCCCGCGGTGGCCGTGGCCTGCGCAACGCTATCCGTCGTGTCCGCCGTGAGGTCTCTGAAGCCATTGACCGTGGTGCCCGACTGATTGTACTGTCTGACCGTGAGTCCAACGAGCGCTTTGCGCCGATCCCGTCGCTGCTGCTGACCTCCGCGGTCCACCACCACCTGGTGGAGGAACGCACTCGCACGCGCGCCAGCCTCATCATTGAGGCTGGCGACGCACGCGAGGTGCACCACATGGCCATGCTGCTGGGCTTTGGCGCCGATGCCATTAACCCATACATGGCTTTCGAAACCATCGATGAGCTGCGTATGAAGGACCAGCTCGGTGATCTGACGCTGGATCAGGCCTGCTCGAACTACTGTAAGGCCGCCTCCAAGGGCGTGCTGAAGGTCATGTCCAAAATGGGTATCGCTTCACTGCAGTCCTACCGTGGCGCACAGCTGGCCGACACCGTCGGTCTGTCGCAGGAGTTCCTGGACGAGTACTTCACCGGCGCTGTTTCTCCGCTGGAGGGCATTGGCCTCGACGAGGTCGCAGAAGACGTTGCAGCTCGTCACCGCAGCGCATTCCTGCCGCGTCCGGAAGAGCAAGCACACCGCGAGCTGGATCTCGGCGGCGAGTACAAGTGGCGCCGCGAAGGCGAGTACCACCTATTCAACCCGGAGACCATCTACACGCTGCAGCATGCGACCCGCACTGGTCAGTACGCGGTCTTCCGCGACTACACCAACAAGGTCGATGAGCAGACCAAGCAGCTGGCAACCCTGCGTGGCATGCTCGAGTTCGTCTCGGATCGCGAGCCGATCGACATTGATGAGGTCGAGCCGGTTTCCAGCATCGTCAAGCGTTTCTCCACCGGCGCGATGAGCTACGGCTCCATCTCTGCGGAGGCACATGAGACGCTGGCCATCGCTATGAATCGCCTGGGTGCGATGTCCAATTCCGGCGAGGGCGGCGAAGATCCAGACCGTTTCGAAATGGAGGCCAACGGCGATTGGAAACGCTCTGCCATCAAGCAGGTAGCTTCGGGTCGCTTCGGTGTGACCAGCCATTACCTGTCCAACTGCACCGACATCCAGATCAAGATGGCCCAGGGTGCAAAGCCCGGCGAAGGTGGCCAGCTGCCACCGAACAAGGTCTACCCGTGGATTGCGGAAGTGCGCATCACCACCCCGGGCGTGGGTCTGATCTCGCCACCACCGCATCACGACATCTACTCGATTGAGGATTTGGCGCAGCTCATTTACGACCTCAAGAACGCCAATCCGCGCGCCCGCATTCACGTGAAGCTCGTCTCCGAGCAGGGTGTGGGTACTGTCGCCGCTGGTGTGTCGAAGGCGCATGCCGACGTTGTGTTGATCTCCGGCCACGATGGCGGCACCGGCGCCTCGCCGCTGACCAGCCTCAAGCACGCCGGTGGTCCGTGGGAGCTGGGGCTCGCTGAAACCCAGCAGACCCTGATGCTCAACGGGTTGCGCGACCGCATCCGCGTGCAGTGCGATGGCCAGCTCAAGACCGGTCGCGATGTCGTGGTCGCGATGCTGTTGGGCGCTGAGGAGTTTGGTTTTGCCACCGCTCCGCTGGTGGTTGAGGGCTGCGTCATGATGCGCGTCTGCCACCTGGACACCTGCCCAGTCGGTATTGCCACCCAGAATCCGACGTTGCGGAGCAAGTTCACCGGCCGTGCCGAGCACGTGGTCAACTTCTTCACCTTCATCGCCCAGCAGGTCCGTGAATACCTCGCTGAGCTGGGTTTCCGCACCATCGATGAAGCGGTCGGACATGCCGAGTGCCTGCGTCCGCGCAAGAATTTGGGCAACCTTCCGCGCGTCGCAAAGCTTGACCTGGAGCGAATCCTGCACGTTGCCGAGAGCCCCTTCTTCGTGGACCAGGATTCCTACTGCACGAAGGCGCAGGACCACGGGCTTGAGGGTGCGTTGGACGAGCGCCTCATCGACGAAGCGCAGCCCGCGCTGCGTACGGCGCGCGCGAATGGGTTGGCGCCGACGCCAGTGGCGCTGCACCACGCCATCAGCAATGTGAACCGTTCCGTGGGCACGCGGCTCGGGTACGAAGTCACCAAAGTCGCAGGTAAGCAGGGGCTTGCCGACGACTCCATCGTCGTCAACCTGCTCGGTTCCGCCGGTAACTCGCTGGGCGCGTTCCTGCCGGCCGGTGTGACTATCAAGCTGGAGGGCGATGCCAACGACTTCGTCGGCAAGGGCCTATGCGGAGGCAAGATTGTGGTCCGACCTTCACGTTCGACCCCGCCAACCGCGGATGTGGCTACCGACACGATTGCCGGCAACGTCATTGGTTTCGGTGCCACTAGCGGTGAAATCTTCGTCCGCGGCACCGTCGGCGAGCGCTTCTGCGTGCGTAACTCCGGTGCCACGGCCGTGGTCGAGGGCATCGGTAACCACGGTTGCGAGTACATGACCGGTGGCCGCGTCGTAGTGGCGGGCCCGGTCGGTCACAACTTCGGCGCCGGTATGAGTGGCGGTATCGCCTACCTGCTGGATAACGAGGCGACGCGGGCGAACATCAACACCGAGTTGGTCGACATCGTGCCTCTCGACGATGAGGACATCAGCTGGCTGGAGGCAACGCTGTCGAAGCACCGCAAGCTCACGGGTTCTAAGACTCGGTTCCCGGCCGCACAGTTCATCAAAATTATGCCGCGTGATTACGCCCGAATTCTCGACGTAGTCGCGAAGGCAAAGGACAACGACGCTGACATCAACGAGGCAATCATGGAGGCAGTAACCAATGGCTGATCCGAAGGGTTTCATGAAATTCCAGCGCGAAGAGCCTGCTCATCGCCCGGTTCCGCTGCGTCTGATGGACTGGAAAGAGGTCTATGAGGAGGCTAGTCAGGAGCACCTGCAACAGCAGGCGACCCGCTGCATGGACTGCGGCGTGCCGTTTTGTCACTCGGCCTGTCCTCTGGGCAACATCATTCCGGAGTGGAATGACCTGGTTCGTCAGAACCGCTGGCACGAGGCTTTCGAGCGCTTGCACGCCACCAATAACTTTCCCGAGTGGACCGGTCGCCTGTGTCCGGCTCCGTGCGAGGGCGGTTGTGTGCTCGGCATCAATGATGATGCCGTGACCATTAAGAACATCGAGCTGGCCATCGTTGAACGCGGCTTCGATGAGGGCTGGGTGCAGCCGATTGTGCCGACTTTCGACACCGGCCAACACATCGCTGTCATCGGCTCCGGGCCGGCGGGCCTTGCTGCAGCACAGCAGCTGACTCGCGCCGGGCATGATGTCACGGTCTTCGAGCGCGACGACAAGATTGGTGGTCTGATGCGCTACGGCGTGCCGGACTACAAGATGGAGCAGCGTTTCCTCGACCGTCGTCTCGAGCAGATGGAAATCGAGGGCACTGAGTTCCGCACCAACATCTCACCGACGGCTGCTGACCTGGCCGAATTCGATGCAGTGGTCCTAGCTACCGGCGCGTCACTGGCCCGCGACCTGCCTGTCGATGGCCGTGATTTGGAGGGTATTCACCAGGCTATGGAGTACCTGCCGGGTGCCAACCGCGTTGCCGCAGGCGAGCTCGACACCCCGCCGATTGATGCGAAGGGCAAGAAGGTCGTTGTCATTGGCGGCGGTGACACCGGCATTGACTGCTTCGGTACCGCGCTGCGCCAGGGAGCGGCGTCCGTCACGCAGTTCGATATTCGCCCGCGTGCGCCGAAGTCCCGTGCGGCGTCGACTCCGTGGCCGATGTATCCGCTGGTCTGGCGTGTGGCGACTGCCCACGAAGAGGGCGAGTACACCATCACCGGTTCCGAACCACCAGAGGTTACCGAGGCACTCGGCTTCAACGCTCGCGTCACCGGCGAGACCCTGGGCAAGCGCGTCTTCAACGTCAACACCGTCTCCTTCCACGGCGAGGACGGTCACGTGACCGGCCTGTCCGCCAACGAGGTCGAGGTCATCGATGGCAAGCGTGTGCCTATGGAGGATACGGATTTCGAACTCGATGCCGACCTAGTTCTCATCGCGCTGGGCTTCTCCGGTCCGGAGCGCGGTGGTCTGTCGCATGAGCTGGGGATTCAGTTCAACGATCGCGGTGTGATGATGCGTGACGACGACTACCTCGCCGTGCGCAGCGACATCGAGCAGAACTTCGACGGTCCCGTGTTCGTGGCCGGTGACAATGGCCGTGGTGCCAGTTTGATTGTGTGGGCTATCGCCGAAGGCCGCGCCTGCGCCGAGGCCGTGGACCAGTACCTGATGGGCGAGTCCAACTTGCCTCGCGCGGTGGAGCCAGAAGACGCTCCAATTAAGTTGTAAACCCTGGTTTAGTTCACCACTATGTTGCCGCGTGCCCCCATTTCGGCATGCACCATCTGGTGGTCGACAAAGCGGTACGTGCCTGGCTCCGGGAATTCGGCCTCAACATAACCACCCTGCGCGGCACCGAGGTCAAGGGCTTGGGCACCGCCCACGCCGTCGTCAAGCAAAAGCGCGCCCTCCTTGTACACGCGATGGAACTGCGTGCCGACGATATGGAAGCTCGTGCCCTTGTTGGGGCCGGCGGCAAGTACCCAGAAACGTACCGTCTCACCTGCGCGAATGCGAATTGGGTGGGTGAGATACTGGTCGGGGTAGCCGTTGAACTTGTAGATATCGGGGTCCTCGGCCATGGTCTTGTCGGCGTCGGGGCTGTCCTCGCCCCAGTAGCTTTCCGACTGCACCAGAAGAACCTCGTGGTCAACATCAGTGAGATTCGGTGGGTCGATGATGACGGCACCGTGCATACCGGCAGCGATGTGCATGGACATGGGCATGGTTGCGCAGTGGTACATCCAGATGCCCGCGCGGTCAGCACGGAAGCGGTACTCAAGCTTCTCACCAGGGGCGATGTCGCGCATTGGCTCGTCCGGCGAAACAATGCCGGCATGAAAGTCGATGGAGTGACTCATGGTGCCGTCATTAATGAGCGTGACGACGAACTCGTCGCCCACCTTGCCGCGCAGAGTTGGCCCCAGCGGTTTGCCGTTGTAAACCCAGTGCTGCTGCTCGACGCCAGGGGCAGCGTAGCCAGTGAATTCGCTGGCCCGCAGCGTGACGTGGTGAACCGTGGCGTCCTCGGCGGGTTCTAATAGCGGGTTGATGGTGGGGGAATCCGGGCCGGGTAGCTCGCCGACATTCCCGAGTGCGCCTGGCGTGGCATGGCCGGAGTGGCTGCCGTGCTCGGTGCGGTGTGAATGATTCGAACCACCTGCATTAACTGTGAGCGTCATGCCCATCTGGCGGTGGCCAGCAATGGTGCACCAACCGTCAATGTCGCCAGGGACGACCGGCACTTCGATGGTGGCGGAGTCGCCGGGGGAGACTCGGCCGGTGTCCTCGCCGGTGGCCAAGCGCAGATCGTGGACTTGGGAATCCGCGTTGACCATGGTGATGACCAGGCGGTCGCCGGGGTTCGCCTCAATGACGTTCGGGGTATAGGTCATATCGTTGGCAGTGACCGTGACCTCGACGGTTTCTCCGGTGGGCGCAACATCACCGGTGGTTTCCATGCTGCTCGTACCACCACCGCTACCGCTCAGCGCAACGCCGACGGATACTACCAGGCCTAATACAGCCAGAGCAGCGGTAGTTTGAGCACCGAGACGACGCGCGGTTGCTTGCAGCTCGACCGGCTTCGGCGATGCTTCCTTGTTAGCTCGTGCCTTCTGGCGTTCCTTCAGCGCACCAATCTGTGCCTTTGCGGCCCGGCCGACCAGCGGTAGGTAGGACACTAATGCGAGGGAGACCAGCGCGGAGACCGCCACCTTGGTCCACGACGGCAGTGGTAGCAGCCACAGTGCCAGACCAATATTGATGGTCGACCAGCGGAATGCGCCCGCACGGTCAAGTTCCTTCATACCTGCTGAGACTGGACCAGCACCTCCGCCGATGGTTGCGGGCAGGAGTTGGCTCATCATGCCGATAAGCAACTGAGCGCCGAAACCGATTACCAGCGGCAGCGTGAGGGTTGAGATTACGAAGCCGTCGTCAAGCGCCTTGACTGTGGCGACTGCGAGTGTGCCGATTAGCCATACGATGGCGGCCGCGACAGACAGCGCCGGGTAGCTGAGACGGTCGCGCGGGTCTTTAGCGACAGTCATGACGTTGTGTGCCCACGGGATGGCGGCTATGACCCAGCCGATAGTGATAATGCCAAGGCCGACCGAGGCGATCCAGTTGAAGCTGGTCAGTGCACCGATCGCGGTAACTGCGATACCTATGAGCTGTACTGCTAGTGCCAGCTTCGGGCGGGAATGCGGCGACATCTGGGTTCGCCACAGCGCTGGGAACATGGTGATGAGCGTGCCGCAGGCCGCGAGCCCGAGGAAGCCAATGAGGTTGACGGCTTCGTGTGCCAATAGGAGGTCGTCGTGAAGCGCTTTGCCCTTCGGAGATGCGAGGATGGCGCCGAGTGCAGCGCCGATGGGCAGTAGGCATGCCGACGCGACGTAGTGCGCAACGGAGATGGCGAATGGCCGATCGCGCTTCGCTACCAGGTCGCGTCCGAGGGAAATCGCATGCCATGCGACGGCGACGCCGATGACCGCCGCGCCGACGGTGGTCACTGGCCACCAGTCACCGAGCTTGCCGACGACCGTTGCGACAATACCTACGTTGAGCAGGTAAATATTTGCCAACTGAATCTTCCGATTGCCAACGGGCACGTCGATTTTCAGTAGCTTTTCGGTGAAGTGGCGGCCCCAGATGAGGATGGAGTTGGTGACGGCGCCGAGGGTAAAGAGATGCACCAACAGCCAACGGCCATCGGTGACGAAAGGGTGAATGAGTGCTGCCACAATGATGGAGGCGAACCACCAGCGCACTGGCATACCGGCCTTGCGATGCCAGGACATGCGGCGCTTCTTGCCAGGCTTAGTAGGCGGTTTGGTTGTGGGGGATTGGGGTTCTGGTGTGGCGTGCGACGACATATATCAATAATACGCATACTGGGTGCGCATTTAATATGGGCGCATGTAAGAGTGCTTTTATTTGGTCGGGTCTTCGCCGTTTTTGTGGGCCTGCCAGAACTGTGTGGTCTTCTGTGTCTGACCCATCCGGTTTTGAATCAGCATCAGGGCAGCAAGGAAGGGCTTCCGGGTGATGAAAGCGCGTGCCCGACGCATTGATGATGTGCTCACGGGGAAGTGTAACCCTTTTGTCAAAAACGATTGTTTGAGTATTCACGCAAATACTTCCTTGAATAAATATCTCAATAAAGAGGTGATTTTGCATTAATTGCAATCGTCAGGAAGTGGTTACGTTAGAAGCTAGTTTGTACAGCTAGTTAGATGAATGTAAACAGATTGAAGCTTCAGTAAACAGTTGGTGAAACGTTGTTTTACCAGGGAGAATGATGAGTGGTAAAGGTGGCTTTTTGGCTACCCGAACGATGGGGTAGCCCTTTGTAGTAGGGGGCTGTAAATGTAGTTCATATCGCATAGTATGCCAAGCCTGTGGAACGCATTGTGCGTAAGAAAATTTAACCAGCAGTAAAAGGCATAAGAATGTTTATCCGAGACTGGAAGCAGCTCGCCTGGTGCGTATTTGACGTACTCGCCTGGCTGATTGCGCTGTCCGCCGCTAACGGAATCGTCCGCGGTGAATTGGTATCTTTCTCTGAAATATCAGGCACTAATTTTTTGGTTGTCGCTGTCGCCGTGGCCGTCATCGTCCTGCTCGGCCTGCTGCTCGGGGAGTACACCAACCCACAACGCGTATGGCCCGGCAGTCGAACTGAAGATATTGTTCTGCTGAGCATCAGCATGGGCGGCGCTACCGCAGCCACTGGGTTAGCTCAAATCCTGAAGACCTTCCCGGAAATTGCGTGGTACGTTCCGTTCGCAGGCGGCTGTGTCGCAACTTTGGCAAGTATCTATACCCGAACTCTCGCTCGCTGGATTACCAACAACTTTGGCTCCCGTCAGACGGATGATCGCTTGATTGTTCTCGGTGCAGGCCGTCGAGCCAAATTCTTTATTAACAGCCTTACGGATTCCGGTATCTCCCGTGAGAACCGCTTCCACTTGGTTGGAATCGTCGATCCCAAAGAAAGCGGCGAGAACCATATTTCTCGTATCCATGGTCTCCGCGTGGTTCGTGGAATTGATCAGCTGGGTGAGCTCGCATCGCGCACTTCGGCGCAGTCGGTCATCATTGCGACTGATGAGCCACTGTCCACTGAGTGCATCAACGTCCTCAACCACATTTGTGAGGAATCGTCGCTGCGCCTGCTCATTCTGCCGCCGGTGGAAGAGTACTCGCGCCACCGTGGTGCTGTCGCTACCTCGCAGGTGCGCGAAATTAACATCGCCGACCTCATTGGCCGTCAGCCTCTGCACCTGGATGAATCCAAGGTCGCTTCCATAATCCGCGGTAAGAAGGTGCTGGTCACCGGCGCTGGAGGTTCTATCGGTTCGGAAATCTGCCGACAGGTTCACCGCTTTGAGCCGGCAGAACTGATCATGCTGGATCGCGATGAGGGCGGCTTGCATGCCACGCAGCTGTCGCTGACGGGTTCGGCGCTTCTCGACGGCTCCGATACCGTCCTGGCTGATATCCGTGACGCGGAGATGCTGACGCAAATCTTCACCGAGCGCAAGCCCGATGTTGTCTACCATGCTGCAGCTCTCAAGCACCTGCCACTGCTGGAGAGCTACCCTGCAGAAGCAGTGCAAACCAATGTCATCGGAACCCAGAACGTCCTGGATGCAGCGGCTGCGGCTAACGTTTCAACCGTTATTAATATTTCCACGGACAAGGCTGCGAACCCGGCCTCGATTCTGGGTGAATCCAAGCGCGCTGCGGAACGTCTGACTGCGCACATGGGGAAAACTCACGAAGGTGTCTGGGCATCTGTCCGCTTCGGTAACGTGTTTGGCTCGCGCGGTTCGGTCATTACGACTTTCCAGCGTCAGATTGAAGAGGGCGGCCCGGTGACGGTGACGCATCCTGACGTTCAGCGCTACTTCATGACCATTCCGGAGGCATCGCAGCTGGTGCTGCAGGCTACCGTTATTGCAGAGTCCGGTGAGACTCTGGTGCTGGAGATGGGTAAGCCGGTCAAGATTGCTGAGCTGGCGGAGAACCTCATTAGGCTCCATGACGCAGACGTAGAGATTGTCTACACGGGTCTTCGTGACGGTGAGAAAATCTCCGAGGACTTGGTTGATGACCGCGAGGTTCCCAAGATCGGTGATCGTCATCCGCTAATCACTGAGGTACGTGTTGAGCCGGAACGGCTGAATTCGCGGATTCTCCCGTGCACACATAATCACGATGCTGCACGTCGTTGGCTTGCAGAGCACGGTGGGGCGCAAAGCAGTATTGAGGCGCATCCCACCGGTGCACAATCACTTGCAACCGCTAGCTCGAAAGCAAAATAGTTAGGATGACTCCCCACCGTGACAACCACCAGCTCCTCTAACTCCGGGCAGCTGGCGCAAAGAGTTCGAACAGTTGCGACGATTTCGGCAGCTTCAGCGCTCGCCGCAGTCGTCGCCTTTGTGGTCAGTATTCTTTCCGCGCGAGTGCTGGGGCCCGCCGGTCGAGGCGAGGTCGCTACCGTTTTGCAGTTCGCCTATATTGTGGCGCCATTCGTCGGATTTGGGGCCGATCGGCTTTTGCTGCGCCGCGATGATTACGACCACGGTCTCATTCCGAGTGGTTTCGCCATGACTGTGGTCGCTCTGATTGCCTGTGCCATCGCAGGAGTCGTCTACGGACCGTGGACGGCAATGGCCGGCGTCGTCGCCTTGGTTACCGTGTCATTTTCCATGGTCCGTGCCATGGCTATCAGCCGCCATCGAGTGTCCTTCTTCGTCGCAGTATTCGTCGGTTTTCAGGGCTCAGTACTGCTAATAAGCGCTGCGCTCTATTTCGCCGGAGTCGAGGACTGGCGCTGGTGGGCTGCGGCCTATATCTTCCCGGCACTGCCACTGGCAATCTGGTCGCTAGCGAAGTCACGCAAACACACCGATTCCCGTGTTGGCGGAGTGGTAGAGACGGCACGAACAAATGCCCCATTCATCGCATCGGGTCTGGGGCCGTTGACGACCACACGCTTGGGTCGCGTTTTGCTGCCGGCGCTGGCCTCACCGGCGTCGTTAGGTCTTTTTGTAGTCGTGGCGACGGCGACGGAACCGCTGTACTGGATCGCGCAGTCAGTCGCCGATCAGCGCACCAGCGACCAGAGGGGTCGCGAACTCACCCCATCTCGTGTGCTCCGACACCTTGGCATAGTCACTGCAGCGTACGGAGCACTTGGTGCGCTCGGTGGGGTGGCACTCTACTTCCTCATCGTGCCGGTATTCGGCCATGAGTTTGAGCCTTCCCGGGAGTTGGTGCTGCCACTGACTATCGCGGCCGTGGTGCTCGGCTGCTACCGACACCTGTGCGGTGAAATTCTCGGCAGCGACAATCCCCGTCGAATTGGCCGAGTGGAGCTCATTTCCGCCGTTATCGCTGTCATTTGTTACCCGATGGGCATTCTTCTCGGAGACGCCCTCGGTCTCGCGTGGACCAGCGCAATTGTCTACTTTGCAGCAGCCGCTGTTGCAGCAGTGGCGCTGATGCAGCCAAGCGGAGGCCAGAAGAATCCATCAACTACCACCGAAGAACTCCCCGTCGACGTAATCGAGGAAGCCTAAACAATGCGAATCACTTATATCCACCAGCACTTTGTTCTCCCCGGTGAGCCGGGTGGTTCCCGACCCTACGAGTTTGCCCGCCGAATGGCCGCCGCAGGCCACGAGGTGACAATGATCTGTGGTCGCGATGAGGCCATGGATAAAACGGTTGATGGTATCCACGTGCGTCGTCTATCGATTCCGTACCGCAATGAAATGTCGAAGCGCGAGCGCATCGTCAGTTTCTTGAACTTCCTGGTGCGAGCCTCTGCGGTCGCTGCCCGTGTGCCTGCCGACGTGATCTACGCGTCCTCGACCCCGCTGACTGTGGCGGTTCCGGGAATCGTGGCGAAGTTTACCCAGCGTGCGCCGTTGGTGGCGGAAATTCGTGACCTGTGGCCAGAGGTGCCGATCAAGTTGGGCTACCTCAATAATCCGGTGGCAATTTTCCTGGCCAAGCAGCTGGAGAAGGCATTTTATGCGGCATCGAGCGAGGTCGTGGCGCTGTCGCCGTCGATGGCCGATGGCGTCAAAGAGGTCGCTCCGAAGAAGCGCGTGACCGTCATTCCGAATGCGTCGGACTTTGAGCGCTTTGATGTCCCGGCCGAGCAGCGTGCAGCTTTCCGAAAGGAGCAGGGCTGGGGCGATGACGTGGTAGCTGTCTATGCCGGTGGTTTTGGCATGTCCTACCAGCTGGAGTGGCTTGTGGATCTGGCGGCGCAGCTGCGTCGTGATGGCGTGGAGAATGTGCGTTTTGTCCTGCTGGGG
This sequence comes from Corynebacterium sp. HMSC075F02, assembly GCF_001838335.1. Lineage (NCBI taxonomy): Bacteria > Bacillati > Actinomycetota > Actinomycetes > Mycobacteriales > Corynebacteriaceae > Corynebacterium > Corynebacterium sp. HMSC075F02. The sequence continues at coordinate 73,468 of NZ_KV836308.1, forward strand.
CAGGGAAGCGACTCGGATGCGTTGTACCAGCGCGCTAAGAACGCTGGCCTTGATGCCGATGCGATGTTCCTCGGCCGTCAGCCGAAGGAAGATGTCGCCAAGTACGTGTCTGCCGCCGATATCGCGCTATCGCCGCTGCGTGATGACCCCTGCCTGGAGGGCAACTCCCTGAACAAGGTCTTCGATGCCATGGCCGCATCGCGTCCGGTGGTGTTCAACCACGGTGGCTGGCTGGAGGAAGCTGCAACCGAGCACGATGCCGGTTGGCGTCTCTCGCGCGATATTCCGACCGCGGCCAAGCGATTCGCTGAGATCATCTCCGACCGCGATGAGCTGCGTGCAGCTGGACAGCGCAACCGCGAACTGGGTGAGAAGCGTTTCGCTCGTGACAGCCTGTACAACCAGCTCATCGAGGTGCTCAACCGCGTCCGAAAGGTGCAGAAGTAATGACTAACGCCGACGCTAACAAGCCCAATGAGCGGATCTTTCTTTCGCTCGCGACAGTCACCGAAGCAGAAGAGCAGGCCGTCGTTCGCGCACTCCACTCTGGTTGGGTGGCTCCGTTGGGACCCGAGGTAGACGCGTTTGAAGCGGAGATTGCCAAGCGCTGCGGTGTTGAGCACGCGCTCGCGCTGTCGTCTGGCACCGCTGGCCTGCACTTGGCGCTGCTTGCGCTGGGGATCGGTGAAGGTGACTACATTCCGGTTTCCACCATGACCTTCGCGGCCACGACCAACGCCATTGCTTACGTTGGTGCTACGCCGGTGTTCGTCGATGCCGCAGAGGACGGAAACATCGACCCTGAGCTGCTGCTCGGCACCGTCGATGAGCTGCTTGCCGAGGGCAAGAGCGTTCCCGCCGTGATGATTGTGGACCTCTTTGGCCGCTGCGCCGATTACCCGGCCTTCGCGCCACGCCTGGAAGAACTCGGCATCGCGCTCATCGAGGACGCCGCCGAGGCGCTCGGTGCCAGTGTCGATGGTCAGCCGGCCGGCAGTTTCGGCCGTGCCGCCGCGCTGTCTTTCAACGGCAACAAAATCATGACCACCTCCGGCGGTGGCATGCTGCTGTCCAACGATGCTGACCTCATCGCCCGCGCGCGCTACCTCTCCACGCAGGCGCGTCAGCCCGTCGCCTGGTACGAACACACCGAAATCGGCTACAACTACCGCCTGTCCAGTCTGCTCGCCGCACTGGGGCGGGCGCAGCACTCGCGTCTGGACGACATGATCGCTCGCCGCCGCCAGATTCGTGATGCGTACATCGATTTGCTCGCCTCGCTTGACGACGATGCCCCTGGTAAAGGTACCCGCTTGCTCTCTGACTCCGACGAGCGTTTCACCGAGAACTGCTGGCTGACCTCAATTGTGTTGCCGCAGGAGGCCGTCGATAAGGGCGTCCTGAGCCCAGACAGCGTGGTTGCAGCACTGGGTGAGGCCAACATTGAGGCTCGTCACCTGTGGAAGCCCATGCACCTACAGCCGGTGTATGAAGGCGCGCGAGCGACCATCAACGGCACCGCTGAGAATCTTTTCTCCCGTGGCATTACTCTTCCTAGTGGTCCGGCGCTGGACGATGACGACGTCGCGCGGGTGATAGGTGTTTTGAAGGAAGTGCTGGGATGACTTCTACAGAGGTAGCTGGAGAAACTGTAAAACAGCGAAAACCAATACTGCAGTCGCTGTTTATTGTGGTGGCCGCGGGAATGTTTGCTGGTGTCCTCTACGTTGGCGACACGACGATGAAGGACGTCTCTTCGGCGCTTCCTGATCTCTCTCTTGCATTGCCGATTTTGGTAATCGTTGCAATCCTTACAGCCATCGGCACCCCAGAAGCGCAGCGCCAGAGTTGGCTGAATGCGATGAAAGGCGCTGGCAATGTAAAGCAGTGGCCGATGGCCGTGTGGGCATTAGTGGCTTTCTATGCCTGGTTGTTCTGGATGATGCTGTCCGGACTGTGGGCCCCCGAAGCTGCCGAAGTTGCTCCTGTCGTTACTGCGTTGATAACGCTTGGGCTCATCGCCACGATGTCAGCAATACTGTTCTATTTGCATCCTCAGGCACTGGTATGGCTGTGGTTAGCAGTAGCCATTTGCTCGCTTATTTTTCTCTACGGTGGCATTACTGGTCCGAAATATGTCGGACGCATGACGGCGTTCGGCGGTGGCCCGAATGTCTTTGCCCGTTTCATGCTGTACGGCATCGCGGCAGCTGTGTTTTTCATGCTGTGGCGTAAGTTCATGTGGGCAGTTCTCTTGTTTGCTGCACCATTTGCTTACGGTCTCGTTGCGTCGGGAAGCCGCGGTGTACTGGTTGCTACCACCGTGGTAGTCCTCTTTACCGCAATAGCTGTGTTTTTTCACTGGGGTTGGAAGTGGGCGACTGTTTTTTACGTCGCAGTCGCCGCAGCGGTCGCGTATGGATACTCGCGGTTCATCGCAGGTACCGAGATTGAAGAGTACTTTAAGACGCGCTTTATCCAGTTGACCTTCGAAAAAGAACATGATTCCGGACGCGGTTATCTCCATGATGAAGCTTTCCGAATCATGAGTGAACACCGCATCTTTGGTGGAGGCCTGCATAGCTTCGTTGTGCTGTCGACACCGAGGTCTTCACGTCCACTGGAGCATCCGCACAATATCTTCTACACAGTCGAATCTGAAGCGGGTGTCATAGGTATCGGCCTGTTTGTGATTGTGCTGGTTGTGCTGGCAATCGCCTGTCGCCACCTATTCAAGTTTCTTCAAGCTGGTCTGACCGCAGCTGTGGCGTTAGCGGTTCTTGTGGCACAGGTTTTTTCCGGCTACTACTACGATTCCCGTTCGCTATGGCTATTTGGCTTTGCAGCAGCATTTACAATGCTGAGCCTACGGCGCCGCGCGCAGGACACAGCATTGGCAGAACCAGAGCTGGAGCCGCAACCAGAACCCGCAGCCGAGCCCGAACCAGTCATGGTCACCGATACCGCGGAGCCGGTTGTGCCGGAGCTGGAGCCAGCGGTGGCCGTCGTCAAGCAAAGTGCGCCTGACAACCAGAATGACCACAAGAAACTGCGCGTTGCGGCAGCGTCGTTTGCCGCGGCCGGTGCAGTGGGTGCAATCGGATGGCTGGTCAGGAACCGTTCCAATGCGGAAGTCGATGCGCGTGCCGAAAAGCTTCTGCGCGAAATGTTCAACGAAAAATAGGAGATAACCAATGGATTCACTGAGCATCCGCGCGCAACGGGTAATTAAGCGTGGCGTCGACATCGCGGCATCTGCAGCGGGCTTGATTGTGCTGTCGCCAGTTATGGGCGCTACGGCTCTGGCAGTGCGACTTTCCATGGGAAAGCCAGTCCTATTCCGCCAGGAACGCCCGGGCCAGGATGGTAAGCCGTTTAATATCCTCAAGTTCCGGACGATGCATCACGTCAATCCGGCAAAGGGGCTTGTCGACGATGCGTCCCGCCTCACGGAGGTGGGAAAGTTCCTTCGGTCCACAAGCTTGGACGAACTCCCGGAGCTCTTTAACGTTCTGCGTGGCGACATGAGCCTCGTTGGTCCGCGCCCGCTGCGCATGAAGTACCTAGAGCGCTATTCGCCGCGCCAAGCACGCCGCCATGAGGTGCCACCGGGAATTACGGGGCTTGCCCAGGTGTCGGGCCGCAATGGCATCACCTGGGAAGAGCGTTTCGAGTACGACGTGCAGTACGTGGATAATTGGTCGCTACTGCTCGATGCAAAGATTCTGCTCGACACGATCTTGGTGGTGCTCAAGCGTGAAGGGATCTCGGAAGAGGGGCAAGTGACCATGACCGAGTTCACCGGTTCGTCGGATAAGGACGTTTCGGCTAACGCAGGTTCTTAATTACGCCCGCGGGAACACCGGCGACAACGGTGTAGTCATCGACGTTTCTGGTAACTGCGGCTCCGGATCCGATGTAAGCTCCCTCGCCGACGGTGAGGCCGGGGTTGATTACGGAGTTGGCGCCTAGTGTGCAGGCCTCGCCAAGCGTGACAAAGCCCGACACGGCATTGAGCGGGAAGATTGTGCAGTAGTCCCGCAGCACTGCATCGTGGCCGATTGTGACATTCATATTGATTTGGGCGTGCTTGCCTACCTCAATATTGCAGGTCAAGCGTGCCCCGGGGCAGATGACCGTGCCCTCTCCGAGCGAGACCAGCGCGCCAATGCTGGTGTCTGGGTGGACCAGAGTCGCAGGCACGAGCCCTTCGGCATCTGCGCGTTGCGCAATCGAACGTCGAGCTGCGCCGCTACCGATTGCGACTGTGTAATAAACCCCCTCGGGCAAGTCCGCGAGGATTTCGGTTTTGCCCAAGAGTTGCACGCCCATTTTGTGGAAAAAGGTCATATCTGGGGTGCCATCATCAATAATGCCTAGGATTTCCCACTGCGGTGGTAGGCCGTTGGCTGCTGCGTAGTCGTTGATGTCCTTGATGAAGCTGACCACGTTTCGCCCAAAACCACCAGCGCCGACGATGACAATTTTTTCGGTCGTCGTGTTGTTAATCCACTGCTTTGGCATGAGGACAATTGTCCCATGCCGTATAGCGGCACCGCCAGGGCAAAAGCGTCGAAGTGAATTTGCACGCTAAGAGATTAGGGGGCGATTGTGTATGGGTGCCAACGTTCGAAGCACCATCGTTTAACGAGGCTGTTCATTCCGGCCTGCTAGTTAAGATGCTGATAAGAAGCAGATGGAGAAGGTCGCGTGAGGGTATGCGGTTAAGGACGAGAGGAGATAGAGAAGAAGATGGTTAAGAAAAATCCTGATTTAGTCAGCGTAAATATCCGTGGTGCAGCGATGGGTTTAACAGATTTCCTGACCCCGTATGAGACATATATGTGCTGGGCTCGATTCGAGTTCTTCCATCCCGATACTCCGAACCCTGAAGCTTTGAAGGATAACCCAAACCTTTATTCATCGCTTGAAATTGGGCAGAATTTTTCTAAACGAGTGGACTGGGGCAACCAAGAAGAAGCATCACGGGGACTTCGGGCTTTGAGTCAGATGCTTCGGAATAGTGACTATTCCGACTGGGAGGGTGAATTAAGGTATGAAGCCTTGATTCAAGATCTCAGCCGCGCTTGCCGTGAAGATGGTTTTAGGTTGTCTTTGGAGAGTCAGAGGATTGAGGAGCCGGAAGGGGTTCCTCTTGATCTTTTCGATTTGAGTAATCTGCCTTCAATCGATGGGGTTACGCGAAAAGTTAAGAAGCTAAACCGAGCTTTAACAATCGAGCATGACTACTTGGAAGTCGTAGGTTACGCGAAGGATGTAATTGAAGCAGTCGCTGCTGCAATTCTTTCCGCTATGGGAATGAAGGATTCGGAAATCATTGATCTCAGGGTGATGGAGAGGGCATCCAAAGTGCATAAAATGCTAGGAATTGGCGAATCAGGGGGAGCTTTGATGACAAGCGAAGCTTTCGAGTCGGTACGTAGAGGACTGAATAAGATGGTTCAGGGTGTAGCGGACCTAAGGTCTCGCCAAACTGACTCAGGACATGGAATGAATGAAGTTCCAGAACTCGATAAAGTAACTGCGGATTTAGCAGTGGACTCTGCTATTGCGTGGTGTCGTTATGTCCTCGGAGTCTATAACCAACGGCAGATATCTCCCTTTTAAGTATTGAAATTTTTTGGTCTTTTCTCTCATTACTAAAAAGTTATCTGTATCTAGTGATTCTTCAGCTGGATTTACTTGGTCTCTGTAGTAGGCTCTTGGCGGCCTATTTTTCCGTTAGAGAAATGGGGAAAGGTTCGAGCTATCTAAACGTTGGTGGATGTGTCTCGAAAAGCTCCATTAGAGTTTTTCTCGTTGCAGTTCGGGAAGGTAAAAGTTCATAACCTAGGAAAGCCTAGGTTGTGTTCGCCGTAAAGCGAGAAATCACTATAGAAAGTGCGACGGAACTATATTTGGGGCTGCAAAGATGCCTAGTAGTGAATCCATAGATTTCCCTGGCGCTGGTTCGAGGCTGAGCTCCGAATCCACCTACCACCAGTATGTGGGATAGCGGAGGCCGCGCAGTCGATTTGCGAGGATGCCAAGCATCACGATCATGATCGACGAAGCGAAAATGAAGCCTATGAAGCGGAAATCGTTGGCAAGCCCATGACCGTGTGGCATCAGCACAGTGACCATAGCGGTAGCGGTGGCAGGGGAGTGCGCCGCGCGAGCAAGAAGCATGAGCGCGAAGGCGACGCCGGCGGCAACCGCTGCAGCAATGATGGTCGAACCCAACATGTGCAGAATTGCGATGCCAGTCGTGCAGCCGATGAGGTGTCCGACCACGACATTTCGTGGCTGAGCCAGAGGCAAGTTGGGCGCACCGACAATAAGCGCCATGGCAGCGCCAATAGGAGGCAGAAATAGCAGGTCAGAGACAGAAGTTGAGATGAGTGCCAGGGTCATCAGCGGCAGGCTCACGGCTACCGAGGCGGCGATAACATGGCGTAGCGGAGGGCGAGGTGGCGCTTCGCTGGCGATCCGGGGCCACTTCGGAGACCGTGAATTAGACATGAGAACGATGTTAGGGTGTGCTGCCTCATCTGCGTCGCGGTTCGAGGTTTTTATTGAAATAGAAGTTTAAATGGGGTGGCTCCCAGGTCTCCCAAGCCTCCAAAGCCGAACCAGACCCGAACCAACCCCGACCATTTTCACCGGGTATGACACACTTAAGGACATGGAGCCTATCGATGTCGCAATCCGGGACGAGTCCATCCGTCTCGGGCAATTCCTGAAGTTGGCCAACCTGGTGGAAACGGGCGGTCTGGCCAAGGAACTCATTGCTGAGGGCCAGGTCAGCGTGAACGGTGAGGTCGACACTCGTCGTGGCAAGGTGCTGCGTCCAGGGGACGTCGTCTCTATTGCTGGTATGTCGGCACGCGTGGCCACTGCCGATGAAGTCGATGATGACTACTTTGATGAGGCCACCGCCGATGATGACTTTGATCCTGAAAAGTGGAGGAACCTGTAACTCATGCCCGCATTTCCCGCCGAATTTGGCATGCCCCTGCGCGTAGATTTGCTCTCCGCTGCACCGCGTAAGACCGAGCGCTTCTACCGCGGCGTTCTCGGATGGGCTTACCGCAACACCGCGCCGATTCATGAGGATGCCCGCGAAGCTTCCGTTGGTCGACGCATCGCCATGCTGTCCGGAATGCCGGTGTCAGTGCTGCTGGAGGCCGATAAGGACGCTGAGGATGCCTTCGTCAACCAGTGGCGTGTGAACTTCCATGTCGACTCTGCCGCTGGTGCCGTCGAGAAGGCGCGCGAGCTCGGCGCCGAGGTCTTCCAGGAACCGACTCCGCTTGTCGACGGATCCACAATGGCCGTCGTTTCCGACCCCGCCGGTGGCCTGATTGGACTACTGGAACAACCGGGTGAGCAGGCCTTCATCGCAGCGGGCGAGCCCGGCACCCCGGTGTGGTTCGAGCTGGTTGCAGGCCCGGAGGAGACCTTTGAGCAGGTCGCGGACTTCTACCACAACTTCTTTGGCTGGGAAATCGCCGTGCGCAACAAGAACGAGCACGGCACTTTCGCAGTCGCGATGGAAGACGGGGCACCGTTCGCAGGTTTGGTAGCCAGCTCGGTTGCCGCACAGACCGATGCGGCCGATAAGAGCTTCGTTGGCTGGCTAGCGTACCTCGGCGTGGAGAACATCGACACCGCTGTCGCTAAGGCTGAGGAACTGGGCGGTTCCGTGCTCGTCGCCCCGCAGGCCACCGAGTTCGGTCCGCTGGCAACCGTGCAGGACCCGTGTGGTGCGGCAGTTGTGCTCTGCGAGGTGCCGCTGCCGCCGGAGGAGGACATCCGCGAGTCCGACCCGCTGGAAGGCATTGACCTCAGCCAGTTCCAGTAGGGGCTCAGAGTTCTTCGTCGTCGTCCTCGGGGGCCCGTTTCCCGGTGTAGTTAACGTGTAAAGGATCGTCTTCGTTAGTGATCTCACGTAAAGGCACAGCTCGCGCAGCACTATATCTGTTTCTACTCATATTTCTTGGCCCTCCCCCTATGAGTAACCCCAGTCATCGGCGCTCTCCTTATCAGCGGAGGGTCAACGGCTGGGATTGATAGCAACCACTTTAATTACGCTTCGTAATCGAGTCAATGCCTACAACCCCAGCTCCGCCCGCACCGCAGCCACAAACTCACTAGTTGTCGCGATGCCGCCGAGGTCCAACGTCGGCGCGGTGCGTGTGGCGGCGTAGACGGCCTGGCGCAGCTTGGCTGCGGGCGCAAGCTCTGAGGCCGGTGCCCCAAGATGTTCCGCGCACATTGCCGCTGAGAGCAAAAACGCAGCCGGGTTAGCAACGCCGCGACCCGCAATGTCAGGTGCCGAACCGTGTACCGGCTCGAAAACTGCAAAGTCGTCGCCCACATTCGCCGACGCCGCCAGCCCCAGCCCGCCAATCAGCCCAGCGCCGATGTCACTGAGAATGTCGCCGATAAGGTTCTCCGCGATGATGACATCAAAGCGCGCCGGGTCGGTTACCAGCTGCATTGCCACGGCATCCGCATTGGCAAAATCGAATGCGACCTGCGGATACTCCTTCGCCACCTGCTCAACCGCCCCGCGGATCACACGCGCAGAGTCCCGCAGGATATTCGGCTTGTCCGCCACCGTCACCGTCGGCGTGGCCTCCGAATCTGGGTGCGTCGCCTGCCGCGCGAGAGCCAACTTGGCCGCCTGTCGCGCAAGGCGGTGCCACGCAAAGGACGTCGTCACGCGCAAAGAAACCGCAACGTCGCCACGCTTATCGACGGCGCGAGCCACCGTTGAGTCCTCCACCACCTCTGCCCACAGGTGGTGGTGCGGAGAGTCGGTCGGGGCGTCGTGAGGCGGAAGGAGATAGTCGTGACTGTAGAGGCCCTCGGTGTTTTCGCGGACGATGGTGAAGTCGGCAGCCGCGCCGGGCAGGGTGACCGGGCGGATGTTGGCGAAAAGATCGAGGCGCTGGCGCAGCTGGAGAATAGGGGAGCGGTAGGTCAGGCCAGTGCCGCGCAGGTGTGGTGCCAGTTCATCCTCAGCCTCGCGAGCGGGCTTGGAGGTAATCGCCGCGAGGAGAGCGGCATCGCTGCGCTCTAGTGTTTCCCAGGTCTCCTGTGGGATGGGATTGCCGTGCGCGCACCATTGTGACCAGCCAATATGTGCCTCTTTCAGTTCCCAGTGGGGGAAGACGCCGGTGATGAGTCCTCGGCAGGCATCGGTGATTTCGGGGCCGATGCCGTCGCCGGGCAGGAGTGTGATGCGGCGCGGTGCCGCCTCTTTGGCAGTCGCAGGCTGGTCGGTTTCCATGGCTCTTAGCCTAGGTCTGCGACACCTGCGCGTGTGTGGTTTGGCTACTTTGCGAAAGTAACCGGGATTTCGGTGATGTCCTCGAAACCCTCGCTGTGGTCGCCGAAGAGCTTCAGCACGCACTCCTGCTGAGTACAGTCCACGGCCTCACCGGTGGGGACGACGCTGAGCTCGAAGTGCGCAGTGTTGTCGTCGGCGATGGTGGTGGTGCCGCCGGACTTCTTGGTAATCCACTGCTGCGACTGGGTGCCGGCACTGCGGTCACCGGTGCAGTCCGGGACGGGGTTGCCTGGAGCCTTCTCGGCGGCGCAGAGTGCGGCGTAGTAGCCGTAGTCGGGGTCGAGACCAGACAGGTCGACGGAGATGACATCGCCCTCGGAGAGGTCGTTGACCGGCTCGGCCTCCATGGTTACTTCGCCGGCGCTGGCGTCGGTGTCGGTTTCTTGATCTGCAGCCGAGCTGGTGGTTTCCGAGGCGTTGGCAGCATCCTGCGCGGCATCGGACGCGTCATCTGCGCCACAGGCGGCGAGAAGTGGAAGTGCGGCGACGGCCGGAATAGCCAGGAAAGCCGCGCGACGCTGGAGTGTACGAGTAGTCATAGGAGGTAACGTCCTTCCGAAAAACTGTAGAAATTACTATCTTTATTTAAGGGTAGGCTAACCTAGAACTAAAAGATAGCCTAAGATTCTTTGGGTGAGTAGAGCAAAGTCCTTTCTAAGCTCTTTGTTACTAGTGTTAGTCGTTATTTAGTCATTCTTTTTGTCGTCTATCTCCGTGCAGCGTCAGCTCACAGAGGGGGAATATGTTCACCGTGCCTGCCTGTCGCGTTCGCAGTCTTGCCGGAACACTGCTGAGTGTTGTCCTAGTCGCAGGACTAGTCGCCTGTGGTTCCGATGATGCCGCGAGGGAGGGGGCATCGTCGTCAAGCGCTGGCGTGACGACGGTTCCGCGCGCCGACAACATTTCCGCTCACGGTGCCGCGCATGCGAACCTGCCTTCGGAAAACCCCGAAGTGCTGCTGAAAGACCCGAAACCGGCGGCGGACAAGGACTACCAGCGTATTCTCACGCTTGACCGGGCGGGAGCACTCAGTCGTGCGGTCTACACGCTTGGCCTCGGAGACCGTCTGGTGGGGCGCGACTCCACCTCCGATTTCCCGGCGGTAAAGGATTTGCCGAACCTCACCATCGGCGGGCATGCAGTCAATGCTGAGTCGGTGATGAAGCTAAAGCCGGAGCTCATCATTACCGATGGCACGATTGGCCCTAGCCGTGTCTTCGACACGTTTGAAAAAGCGGGGATCACCGTCGTCCATGTGTCGGACGAGCGCACTCCCGAGACCATCAACACGCTTATCGACGAAGTTGCGGGCGCAGTCGGCCTGGCTGACCAAGTTGGCCCGGTGAAGGAGCACCTGGACAAGGAGCTGGCGGCTGCGACCGAGTACGCGCAGGCCAAGGCCGATGGCCGCAAGATGATGATTCTCTACGTGCGCGGAACCGGTGTGGCCATGATTGCGGGACCGGATTCTGGTGGGCGTTCTCTGATCACTCGTCTCGGCGGTGTCGATGCCGGTGAGGGCGTGGGTATTGAGGGTGCGTTCACGCCTATTACTCCGGAGTCCCTGATTGCTGCGGCTCCCGACACCATCTTGGTGATGACCGGTGGCCTGGAGTCCGTCGGCGGGATTGAAGGTCTGAAGGAGATCCCGGGCATCGCACAGACCCCGGCGGGCCAGAATGAGTCCGTTGTGGACGTGCCCGATTCGCAGCTGCTGTCCTTTGACTCGCAGTCGCCGCGTGCGATTCGCGCCATTGCGGATGCTCTCTACGGTGGCGGTGCTGGTGATGGCGCTGACAAGACTGCGGGAAAGTGACTGGCTGAGCAATGCAGACAACCGCGAACAAAACTAGTCCGTTCAGACAGGTGGCCGTTTTCATTGGACTCGCCCTAGCGCTGGTGCTGGCAATAGGTTGGTCGGCCTCCGTGGGGCAGTTCGGCGCTACCATCGGCGAATCACTGAGCTCAATGGTGAGGCTAGTGTTCAATGGCGGTCTCGGTGACGCGCCAGAGCCCATCGACACCGTGCTGTGGCAAGTGCGACTGCCGCGCATCGCGCTGGCCTGCCTCGTTGGCGCGGGGCTCGCCCTCGCAGGTGTGGCGCTGCAAGCGGTGTTCGGCAACCCGCTTGCCGAACCCGGCCTCATCGGCGTTTCCTCCGGCGCCGCGGTCGGCGCTGCCACCGCCACAGTTTTGGGCACCGCCGCCGGGCTTTCCGGAGTGCTCGGCGGAGTGTTGAGTGTCTTCGCCAGCAGCTGGGCCATTGCGGTCTCAGCTTTTATTGGTGGCGCGGTAGCCACGGCTATTGTGGCCGCCAATGCGCACGGTGGCCGCGATATCGCTCGAATCATTCTGGTCGGTGTGGCTGTGAACTCCATCTGTGGTGGTCTGGTTTCGCTCCTGACATTCGTAGCCTCCACGGCTGCCCGCGACCGCATTGTGTTCTGGCAGATGGGCTCGTTTGCCAGTGCCACCTGGACGCAGGTTGTCATTATTACGTTGGTGACAGTTCCGGCCGTAATTGCCATGTGGGTCAGCTACCGCAAGCTGGACATTCTGAGTCTTGGTGAAGCGCAAGCCCGCCACCTGGGTATTAACGTCGTCACGCTGCGTCGCGCCATCATTTTTGGCACGTCCCTGGTCGTGGCGGCTGGTGTGGCATTTTCCGGCATCATCGTCTTCATCGGCCTGGTCGTGCCGCACGCTGCACGACTGCTGCTGGGACCAGCGCATCGCACGCTGATTCCTGCATGCATCCTCGGCGGCGCGCTGGCCACAACGCTGGCCGACCTCGCGGCCCGCACCATGATCACCGGTGCGGACCTGCCGCTGGGAATGCTCACCTCGATCGTCGGTGGCCCGCTGTTCTTCTGGCTGCTCCTGCGTTCGAAGAGGGCGGTGCACTAATGGAAATTCACTCTGGCCTGGGCATTTCTGCCGAAAATGTCAGCATCACCCTGGACGGTCACCGCATTCTCAACGATATTTCCGTGGTCGCCGAGCCCGGAAAAGTCACCGCGCTGGTCGGCCCGAATGGTGCTGGAAAGTCGACACTGCTCGCAGCGCTTTCCGGCGACCATGAGCTCAGCGGCGGCAACGTCCGGATCGGCGAGCACTCCATTACCGAGCTCTCCATCGCCGACCTGGCCCGCTACCGCGCCGTCCTGGTACAGAGCCAAGAACTGTCCGTGCCATTCACCAGCCGCGAAGTAATCAACTTCGGACGCAACCCCTGGGGCTGCCCGAACGAAGAGCTGCTCGCGGAAGTCATCACTGAATGCGACGTCGCGCACCTCCTTGACCGGGAAGTCCCGACCCTCTCCGGCGGCGAGCGCGCCCGCGTCCACAGCGCGCGCGTGTTCTACCAGGACACTCCTGTCGTGCTTCTCGACGAACCGACCGCAGCCCTGGACCTCCACCACGCCGAAAAAATCATGGGAATGATGCGCGCCCGCGCGGCGGCGGGCAAAGCCGTGGTCGTGGTCCTGCACGATTTGTCCGCCGCAGCGGCGTATGCCGATCACGTTGTGGTGGTGGCGCAGGGGCGCGTCGTAAAGCAAGGCCCGCCTGCGGAAACCCTGGATGCACAGACCGTCAGCGAAGTCTACGGCATCGGTGTGGAAGTGCTTCAGGACTCCGCGGGCAACCCCGTGCTGGTGCCTCAGCGTGCGGGCCACAATCTCTCACCCCAGTCTCCGAACCTCACAGAGAAAGAAGAAAATCATGGTTGAAAACACGATTAAAGAAGGTGACAAGCAGGCTGCTCAGCCCCTGGCAGAGCGACTCAAAGTGGAGACTGCGGGTGTCCACAGTGAAGCGGAGAACTCCGACTTCATGTCGAGGCTGCTTGCGGGTGAACTGAATGCGCAGGCGGCCATCGATCTAACTGGTCAGCTGTACTTTGTGTACGAAGCGTTGGAGCAGGCCGTGCGGTCCACTGCGGAGTCGCCGCAGGTCAGCGCGGTCTACGATGCGCAGCTGGAGCGCCTGGAGGCTCTGGCGGCCGACCTTGAGCATTTGGTGGGGCCTGATTGGCGGGAAAAGATCTCGCCAGTGGAGGCGACAAAGAACTACGTGGCCGAGCTTCGTGAAATCGAAAGCAACGGTAACGCCAACGCCGCATTGGCACACCATTACGTTCGCTACCTGGGCGATCTTTCTGGTGGTCAGGTGATTGCGTCCATGCTGGCCAAGCATTACGGCATCGGTGCGGAGGGAACCCGATTCTATGACTTCTCCGCGATCGGAAAAATTAAGCCCTACCGCGACGGCTACCGACAGAGACTGTCTGAGCTGGGCATTTCGGATGCCGACAAAAATGCCGTGGTTGACGAGGCGAAAAAGGCATTTCGTCTCAACCGGGCCATTTTCCACGACCTAGCTGGCGGCCTAGACGACGCAGTGGCGTAGGTCGCGGACTGGAGTGCTGTGACCGTGGCGGTGGGCGGTATGCGTTAGCCGATGTACACCACTGCGTTACGGCCGCCCGTGCACTTGATGTTGCTACCAGATGGGCGGCACCACATGTTGTAGGTCAGGCCAGTCGTTGGGCTGTAGGCCGTGATGGTGCCGGATTCCGCACCAGTGGAATTGCGGTAGCGGACGTAGGCGCTGTGTACATTTCGAACGAACGGATCGCTCGTTGAGGACGTGCCCTTCCATGCGCTGGAGAGGTTGCCGCCAGCCAGGTCCGATGAGCGAGACGAGCCCGAATTACCGGATGAGCCACTCGAATCTTGAACAACCACGGTCTCAGTCTGTGTGACCGGTGGGTTGGGCTGGCTCGAAGCATCGGCAGCGGCCTGTGTAGTGGCAGCCGTCTGTGTGTCGGCCGCAGTTACCGAGTCATCTTTACTCAGGGTGACATAAAGTACCGCGCCAACCAGGCCCAGCAGGACCACGACCAGCACTGAAATGAGCGCAATCATTGCGCCGGAAGTACCTGATCTTTGCTGCGGATACGCCGGGGCTGCGTAAGCGAAAGTTGGTGCCGGTTGCGCAGCGAATTGGGGCTGTGGTTGTGGTTGGGGTTGAGGTGCCTGGTTCGGGTACACGGGGCCGAAAGAACCGGTGGAAGGATTCGAATTGTAGTTGGGGTCTGAGCTGGGGGACTCGTTATGCGACATGCTGGACGTACCAATCACGAGGAGGAAGTGTTCCCCCTGTGATGAGCCCAACCCACGTAGCGAATGGTGCTCCATCCCCTGGGGACACGGTTAACGGCTTTTATTGTATTACTGGGAAAACTGTAAAGCATGTTAGGAGACGCATGTCTTGCGCAAAATGCGGCAAGGACGGGTTTAGCTAGACCCGAAATGAGGTGGTGAGCTTCAAATGAGGCTGTGACCATCGAGAAACTGCCTAAGTTTATGTCAGTTTCGGCACTAATTTCTGCTTGTTTTTGTCATAAACCTAGTCAGTAACTCATGAGCCGGTCCAAGACTCCGGGCTGCATATGTGAAACTGGGGCGCGCGTGAAACCCCACGGCCATTTTTCGGCCGTTTCGTTCATGCGCACCCCAGTTTGTTGCGAGGTGTAGCTGGTAGCTGGTAGCTGCTTAGTGGCTACATCCCCAGGATTTCCTTGAGCTCGGCCTTAATCTGGTCGAGCCGCTCGGCCGCGGCCACGTGCGGAATCGCGGCCGAAGCGACCGGCAGCACGACTTCCAGGTAGCACTTCAGCTTCGGTTCCGTGCCGGAAGGCCGGGCAATGACGCGGTCGTTGGCCTCGGTGAGGATGAGAATGCCGTCGGTAGGCGGGATGTGATAGCTCTCGGCCTTGGCGTCGACCATGTCTAGGCCGTCATTCATGTCCGTGACCTGTGTGACCTTCGATCCGGCCAGCTGTGCAGGCGGGTTGGCGCGCAGAGTGTCCATGCCCTTGGTAATCAGCGAGCGGTCCTCGACTCGGAAGGTCAACGGGGCGGTCTTGTAGAGGCCGTGGGCGCAGGCGACCTCATCCAGCAGGTCCTGAATGCCCAGCCCCTGGCCCTTCAGACGCGCCACCGCGTCGGCGACACGCACCGCCGCAGATACGCCGTCCTTGTCTCGCACGACTGCCGGATCAGTGCAGTAGCCAATGGCCTCCTCGTAGCCGAAGACGAGCCCGTCCACACCAGCAATCCACTTAAAGCCGGTCAGTGTAGCGCGATAATTCAGTCCGTGACCTGCGGCAATCTTGCCCAGCAGGCGTGAGGACACAATCGAGTTAGCCATTGTGGCCGGAAACTCTGCGCCCTCATCATTGGTCACGGTCGCAATCCCACGGGCCTCGGCATCCGCAGCGATGACTTCACCCAGAAACGCACCGATGTCGTCGCCGGAGAGCTGTCGCCAGCCGCCGTCGACGCCGCTGTCCGGAATAGCTACCGAGCAGCGGTCCGCATCCGGGTCAGCCGCGATGATGACATCCGCGTCTTCGGCACGTGCCAGCTCAAACGCAAGATCCAGCGCGCCGGCTTCCTCCGGGTTCGGGAACGATACCGTCGGGAACTCCGGATCCGGCGCGAACTGCTTTTCGACCACGCTGACATTCGAGAAACCTGCCGCGTTCAGTGTGCGCACGATGGTCTCGCCACCGACACCATGCATCGGGGTGAGAACAATCTTCGCTGCCTGCTTCTCTTCGCTTGACGACGTCGTTGCGAGCGCAGCCGCCCGTTTCACATAGGCGTCCAGTAGTTCAGGACCAACCTGCTCGACGGCATCGAAGTCACGCGGGACCTCATCAGCCGGTGGAGCAGCGGCGATGGCGTCCGCAATTTGCTTGTCATGGGGCGCGATGATTTGGACGCCTCGGCGGGAATCCGACTCCACCGCGCGGCCACCGAGGTAAACCTTGTAGCCGTTGTCCTTCGGTGGATTGTGGCTGGCCGTGACCATGATGCCGGCATCAGCATTGAGGTGGCGCACGGCAAAGGCGGTCACCGGTGTGGGCAGCTGCTGTGGCAGAGCCAGGGCCTTGCCACCGGCTGCGGCGACAACCGCGGCGGCATCTCGGTGAAAATCGGCGGAGCCGTGGCGGGCATCGCAACCAATGACCACGGTGAAGTCATCGCCGACAATGTTCTTCAGATGCGCAACCAGGCCAGCGGTGGCACGGATGACCGTGGCACGGTTCATGCGAGACTGACCAGCGGCAACGACACCGCGAAGACCTGCAGTGCCGAATTCGAGTGGCCCGGCGAAACGGCTTTCCAGCTCGGCAATCGCATCGGGGTTGGCGGCCTTGGCTTCGTCGTAAAGCGAGGAGAGCTCAGCGGCGGTGGCCGAGTCCGGATCGTGGGCGATCCAATCGGTGATGGTGGCTTGTAGCTGTTCGGAGAGCATCGGGGTTAGCCTACTTCAGACCGTCGAGGACAGCGGCGGAGGAAGAAAGGCCCAGGCGAGAGGCGCCAGCGGCGATCATTTCCTCAGCGGCAGCGGCATCGCGGATACCGCCAGAGGCTTTGACTCCAAGGCGGTCGCCCACGGTTTCGCGCATGAGTTTCACGGCGTGAGCGGAAGCGCCGCCAGCTGGGTGGAAACCTGTGGAGGTCTTGACGAAGTCTGCGCCTGCGGACTCGGAGGCCTTGCAAGCTGCGATGATTTCCTCATCGGTCAGGGCGGCCGACTCGATGATGACCTTCAGAACCTTGCCCGGAATGGCATCGCGAACAGTCTTGATTTCGGCCTCAAGGTCGTCGAAGCGGTGCTCCTTGGCGAAGGCGATGTTAATGACCATGTCGACTTCTTCAGCGCCATCGGCCACAGCGCGAGCGGCTTCAGCGGCCTTGATCTCGGCCTTTACCGCGCCGGAGGGGAAGCCGACGACAGTGGCGATGTGCAGGCCTTCCGGTACCTCGACTGGGAGCTGCGAGGGGGAGATGCAGATGGAGTAGGTGCCGAGCTTGCCGGCCTCAGCGATAAGAGCCTTGACCTGGTCAGAGGTGGCTTCTGGCTTGAGCAGGGTGTGGTCAATCATCTTGGCAACATCAGCGCGGGAAGTCATGGGAGAAATCAAGTCCTTTCGGAAATTTGGGAGAGAGCGTCAAGGTAGGGAGGTGGCGGGCTCGGGGCGGGAAGTGGCGCCGGCGCGAGTCTGTCAGTAATTTTCTAGGACACGCGATCGAGGATAATCTCGCGCTCGGCTGTAGGCGCGGTGTCGCCGATTTCAATGCCCGGCTCGATGGACTCGAGAGCGCGCTCGAACTTATCCGGAGTTTCAGTGTGCAGCGTGAGCAGCTTCTGGCCCTTGACCACCTTGTCTCCCGGCTTGGCGAAAATCTCAATACCGGCAGTGGCCTGCACCGGATCATCCTTACGAGCACGTCCCGCGCCCAAGCGCCAGGAACCAACGCCGAGAGCCAGTGCATCCAGCTTGGTCAGGTAACCGTCAGCCTGCGCAACCACATCGTGCGTGTGAGGTGCCACCGGCAACGCGGCATCCGGATCGCCGCCCTGAGCGCGGATCATCTTCTTCCACGAATCCATTGCGCGGCCGTCCTTCAGAGCCTGCTCCACGTCGGCATCGTGCACGCCGGCCAGCTCGAGCATGTTTCGGGCCAGTTCACAGGTCAGCTCCACGACGTCTGCGGGGCCGCCGCCGGCGAGAACCTCCACCGATTCGCGGACCTCGAGGGCGTTGCCGATGGTCAGGCCCAGCGGCGTGGACATGTCCGTCAGCAGCGCGCGGGTGTTCACGCCCGCGTCGTTGCCCAGGTCAACCATGGTGCGGGCCAGTTCGCGGGCCTGATTCAGATCCTTCATGAAGGCGCCCGAACCGACCTTGACATCCAGCACCAAGCTGGAGGTGCCCTCCGCAATCTTCTTGGACATGATCGACGAGGCAATCAGTGGAATGCAGTCGACCGTCGAGGTGATGTCACGCAGCGCGTAAATCTTCTTATCCGCAGGTGCCAGACCCGCACCGGCTGCTGCGACGACCGCGCCGGAATCCTCCAGGATCTGCATCAAGCGGTCATTCGGAACATCAGCCTGCCAGCCCGGAATGGATTCCAGCTTGTCCAGGGTGCCGCCGGTGTGGCCGAGGCCGCGGCCGGACAGCTGCGGGACGGCCACGCCGTAGGAGGACACCAGTGGGCCCAGCGGCAGCGTGATCTTGTCACCGACACCACCGGTGGAGTGTTTGTCCGTGGTGGGCTTGCTCAGCGATGCGAAGCTCATGGTCTCGCCCGAGTCAATCATCGCCTGAGTCCAATCCACAATTTCGCGACGGTTCATGCCGCGGATAAAGATGGCCATGTTCAGCGCCGCCATCTGTTCATCGCCCACGACGCCGCGAGTGTAGGCGTCAATGACCCAGGAAATCTCTTCCGGACTGAGTTCACCGCCATCACGCTTTACCTTGATGACGTCAACTACATCGAACTTTTCAGCCATTGTTCGCTCCTTTTATAGGCGATTGTGCTTAGCGATATTGGTCTTGTGAACTCTGCTGATTCCGATTATCATCAGCACTAGAACAAATGTCAATAGTTAACTTTCCATTTGTACCCACATAAGTATGTTTGCATAAACACCTCGCACAGGCTCGGGGAGGGAGAGCACAATGTCCCACATCTCAGACGAAGAACTACTGGCTAAGGCCTACGCAGCCACGGAAAACTCGTACGTCCCCTATTCAGGTTTTCCGGTCGGTGCCGCACTTCTGCTTGACGACGGCACGGTGGTCACAGGCTGCAACGTGGAAAATGCGTCCTATGGGTTGACCAACTGCGCAGAGCGCACAGCCGTGTTCCGCATGGTCGCGGAGCACGGCGGCAACCATAAGATTGCGGCCTGTGCCATTGTCGGGCGAAAGGCGGCACCGTGCCACCCCTGTGGTGCCTGTCGGCAGGTCCTGCACGAATTTGGGTGCAAGCGTGTCATTGTGGAATCCGAGCGCCCGGAAAATGGTGGTTTAGGCGCTCCGGCCAGCATCGACTTCGAAAAAATTCTCCCTTACGCCTTTGGTCCCGAGGACCTGTAGGCATCATCACCACAGCCTCTTTTATCAAGAAAGAAGACCTTAGTCATGGATAGACTGCAAGGCTTACTGGGCATCATCCTCGTCATCGGATTTGCCATTGCTATCTCAAAGAACAGGAAAGCCATTAACTGGCGCACGCTCGGCGTTGGCCTGCTGCTGCAAGCGGTGTTCGCGCTGGTAGTGCTGAAGTGGGAACCCGGCTTCCAGGCGTTGAAGAGCGTCGCCGGTGCCATTGAGAAGATGATCGACTTTACAAATGAGGGCACCTCATTTGTCTTCGGTAATCTTTTCGACGGCACGGGGAAAAACTTCGTCTTCGTGCTCAACGTGCTGCCAGTGATCATCTTCCTGGGCGCAGTCCTCGGTGCCCTCTACTACCTGCGGGTAGTGCAGTACTTCGTTGAGTATGTCGGGTCCGCACTGAAGTTCATTATGGGAACCTCGAAGGTAGAGTCCGTCTTCGCTTCCACGGTGATTTTCCTCGGGCAGTCGGAGGCTCCGCTCGTCGTTAAGCCGTATATTCCGAAACTGACCAAGTCGGAGCTGTTCGCATGTATGTCGGGCGGTTTTGCTTCGGTGGCCGGATCGACGTTGATTGGTTACTCCCTGCTCGGTGCGCCATTGGAGTACCTGCTGGCGGCATCGGTAATGAACGCGCCGGGCTCGCTGCTGATTGCAAAGACTTTCTGGCCGGAGACAGAGGAATCTGATCTGGATGCGTCGGTGAAGGATGTCCGCGATACCGAGTCGAAGAACGTCATTGATGCGCTTGGATCGGGTGCGCTGGCCGGCGGACGTATCGCTGTGGTTGTGGCGTGTCTGTTGATTGCGTTCATCGCTGTGATTGCGATGCTGTCGGCGATGATCGGCGGCATTGGCGGCTGGTTCGGTCAGAATAACTGGTCTCTGGAAGGACTGTTCGGCCTGATCTTTGCGCCAATTGCATGGCTGATTGGTGTGCCGTGGGAGAACGCAGGGCTGGTCGGTAGCTTTATTGGCGAGAAGACGATTCTGAACGAGTTCGTCGGCTACACCTCGTTCTCTGAGCACGTCGACTCGCTGGATCCGAAGTCCATCATGCTGGCGACCTTCGCCCTGGCCGGCTTCGCCAACCTGTCGTCCATTGCGATTCAGATTGGTTCCTTCGGCGCGCTGTCGCCGGAGCGTCGCGGTGAGATTGCCAAGAACGGTCCACTGGCGCTGATCGCGGGTCTGTGCACCAACCTGCTCAACGCAGCAATCGTGGGTGTGATTGCGCTATAGCTGCTCTAAAGGAATGTTTGAGAGTCGTGTAGAAATCCAATGGCATATAGGTTGCTGATGCGACGGCATTAAATCCATGGTCTTATAGAGCGCGTGTGAGAGCTCCTAATTGGGTTTTCCTGTGGATTGTCTAAAGGACTCTATTAGGGCTGTATTTTTGCGGAGTTTTATTTCTATAGCGAAGGGCTGACACATGTTCGAAGTTATTGGAGCAGGATATCGGTTCAAGAAGGGAGATGGGGGGGGGGAGAGTGGCTATTCCGCGATGTGGACTTTTCGATTGCAAATGGCGAAGTGGTGGCTCTTATGGGGCCGTCGGGGGCGGGAAAAACCACTTTATTGCATGGATTGGGTGGTATCAGACGCTTATCCGAAGGTCGGAGTGAACTTGATGGGGTTCAAATATCAGGTGTGCCAAAACGAAAAGTGCGTAAGCACTTAAGGGAATCTGTATCAATAATTTTCCAATATCATCTCCTAATTCCAGGGTTAAGTTTGCTGGAAAACGTGGAGCTGACTTGGTCCTTAGCGGGTAATCCGAAAGAGATATCACCAAATATCGTATTAGATAACTTGGGTATTGGAAACGAAAGAGACTCTTTACCCGAAGCAGTTTCGGGCGGGCAAGCACAACGTGCAGCAATTGCTCGAGCTCTGGCTAGCGGCCCGAAACTATTGTTGGCAGACGAACCGACGGGAAGCTTGGACGAACAGAACGCGCATCGTGCTTTTGACCAAATCACAACATGGTGTCGTTCGCATGACGGACACGGGCTCGTCGTGACTCATGATTCATCCATTGCAAAGCTATGTGATCGTATTGTTCGTTTAGACGGCGGGACAATCAATGGCTAAGCGCACTCGTGAAGAATCAATCACACTCAAAATCGCGGCATCGTATCTACGAGCATCAATCGGCCCAAACATTGCCGCTGCTTTAGCTATCGGTTTTACTATCGGCATACTGGCGGCCGTTCTTAACACCCGACAAGCGACGGAAGGCACAGCAGTAGGTGAGGCAGTCACCGTGAATCTGGCTACTAATGTTTCCATATCTTGGGCAATAGCTTCGATTTTCTGTATTCCGCAGATTGTGAGTCGAGCGTTTACCAAACTCGATTATTTTATTAGCTGCCTACAAGTTGTGGGATGGCCTGCTCGACGTTACTTTCTTCTGCTTGTCTTACAGCTTTTATCGATTGAGGCCTTGGCTATCGCAATATCCTATCCTGTAGCGGTACTTTTTCAACAGGTAGTGATGCTGATATCGCGTCGAGACTCCGATGACCTTCTATATCCCGGTCAGTATTTCGAACCCATATCGCTGAACTCAATTCTGATGGCCACATTCATAATCAGCATAAGCGTCATCATCAGTGGCATTGTCGTGTTCATGGGATACGCCCTGAAGCAGAAGGCTCAGAGTGCAGGAGCGAAACCAGTGCGAGTTTCGATTGATGGAGCCAATAAACTGCAGTGGGGAGACTTAGTCGCTGCGCTGTCAATGATTTTCCTTGTAATAGCGGTCCAATCCGGTGCTCAGGCAGGACTATTTGTGATTTTAGCTATGTTATCCGCGTTGTTTTGGCTGTGTAGTCGATTTATTCTGCACATCATCAGAGCAATCGAGAGAGCTCTTGCCCGATTGGCTGGTTCCTTTCCAGGGGCAGCTGCGCTAGGTGCTTTCTCCGCAGAACTCCATACTGCGACCAAGTCAATCGTCTTGCCATTGGCTTACGTATTGGGCATTCCAGCTATTGTTCTCTCGGTTTCACACACTGAGGCTTACGCGATGAAACAAGCGGGCGGCGGAATCCAGAACTGGGATTTCCTAGTCATGCTAGGGCTACCTCTATTTTTCGTAGGAATATTGTCACTCACGTCATTCCTAATGGCTGTAGATCAAGTCGTGATTACAGCCGATCGACTTAACAAAGTTGGGTTTCCAGCCCCCGTACTGTACTTGGTAAGATTTGCCGGTTTACCATTTTTGTTTATATGTGTGAGCCTTGGAATTGCAGCTGTATTCGCACTGGGCGGCTCGATGGTTCATGTAATGATTCTTGATGTGTCGGCCAGATTCGCGATTGAGGGGCTATCATTAATGGTCTCCCTAGCATTAGCTGGAGCCATCTACCTAGCCTTCCTTCTGTGCGGACTAGTCTTCTTAGCGTGGAAGTTTCGTCGCACCATGAGTAGTTTGCTATACGCCAATTGCGGCTAAATTGAACTACGGCGTGTTGCAACTGATTGCCTAAATTGACGCTTTAGGTGGATATCAAGAGTACGATTTCTTACGAGGAATGCTCAGTCTACCCCGGGGGGGGGAGATTGCGAGCACGGTGTTCGATGCACTT
The DNA here is from genome assembly GCF_001838335.1 of Corynebacterium sp. HMSC075F02. Taxonomy (NCBI): domain Bacteria; kingdom Bacillati; phylum Actinomycetota; class Actinomycetes; order Mycobacteriales; family Corynebacteriaceae; genus Corynebacterium; species Corynebacterium sp. HMSC075F02. The sequence goes on from NZ_KV836308.1 coordinate 96,416, forward strand.
GTTCAAATACACGATTTTCTCAGTAGTAAATGGTGTAGAGAGACCCCCAGCCTTACCTGATTGGTTGCCTGCTAGTCCCTTCGTTGAGTGAAGGAACAGCCTAAGTGTTCGTCATTTCAATTGTGTAGACGAGCTCGATTGCGCGTGGCTCGGGAGCAGTCCCACGCTTATGCTGCCTGGGGTGTGCTCGCGCTCAAACATGAAAATCAGAAGTTGTATGCCTTTCCGCGGTTATGGCCTCAAGATGGTGTAGTCTGCGGACCGTTCAAACCGAAACTTCAGGCCTCCTCGAAATTAGCCCTTTTAGGGCTAGCGTCAGCGCTACTACTCTCATCCCGCGCGGCTTCCCAAAATTGGTGCGCCTGGTTTTCGAGATTGCGGTGAATCTGCTGCTCGCCTTCGGCAGCAGCGGTAGCTCGAGGCGGAAGCTGGATGTATCGCTCTGAGGGCAGGCCAGCGCGCAGTTGGCGCATCCTCTCAACCTCGGCATCCAGCTTGAAGCCGAAGACCACGACCACATTAATGCTCCAGAGTGCGGTCATCAGCGCGATAACCGCACCCATGGCGCCATAGGGATTCGAAGCCGCAAAGTTGAATAAGTACAGCTGGAGCGCCTTGCCGATGATCAGCGAGCTAATAATTGCCAGTGCCGAACCTGTGCTGAGCCAGCGGAATTTGCGCATGCGCACGTTCGGCGTGAAGTAGTATAGCGAGCCAATCAGAATCATCGACATCAAAATAATGACCGGCCAGCGCAGCCAACTCCAGACGGAGATGCAGAAGTCAATGACCTGTCGCGTGGTCGATTCAATACCCAACGGGCGGGCAACCGGTTCGACGATGGTGATAACTAGCTGGTCATTGACAATAATCGCAATGAGCAGCACCACAGTGCCGATTAACAGCAGCAGCGTAATGGCGACCATGAGCAAGTGGTAGCGAATCAGCGTGCGACCTTCGGAAACGCCGTAGATGGAGTTAGCCGTGCGCGAAAAAGCGCGCGTGTAGGCCGAGGACGAAATCAGTGCAAAGACAATACCGATAGTCAGTGCGACAAGACCGCCCGTCGCGGAGCCAATAATCGTCGAGATGACATTACGAATCGTCCCGGCATACTCAGCTGGGACATAGCTGCGGATGAAATCCTCAGTCAGACGATTGAGATCATCGGTGTAACCGGCCAGCATCAGCGTGGCAATCGAATAAATCGCAAGCAGTGCGGGCGCGAAGGTCAACACCGTGTAGTAGGTCAACTTCGCGGCAGCGTCGAAACCGAGCTCCAAGAAAAATTCGATACCCGCACGCTTGAGGGCGTAGAGCGCTCCTTTCCACCCCACGGGTGGCAACTTCTTCGCGGACTGGGCAAATAATGCGTCCGCCGACTCGTAGGCCTGGAGTGTGTGCTTGATTTGCTGTGCTGGTGACACCTAAAGAATCGTCCTCTCCGACCGGACAGCGGCTGCAACATATATGCGGACATGTGCGCTCGCTTAAGTCTATCGGTCGAAGAGGACAAAGACGCTTCTCGGGCCCGGGTGTCAGTTCTTTGTACTGATGCGTTCCGGGACGGTTATTCCGTGGCAGTAAGAGGGGTGGGGCTAGCGGGGGAGTCCAGCGCAAGCAGGCGTTCAGCGGTGGCATCGTCGATGACCAGGTGAGTAGCCAAATTTGTTCGAAGGGCCACGTCGATGGCCACGGCCTTGTGTGCGCCACCGGCCACAAGTACCCGAGTGGGGATCCGGCGCAGGTCAGAGAGGTTGATACCTACCGTGCGGGCATCGACCTCTGGTAGCGCAATGCCACCGTCAGCGCGGTAGAAGCGTGAGCAGGCATCGCCCACTGCGCGCTCCACGAGCAAGTCCTTTTCGGTTGCCGACAGCTGTCCCAAGTTCAAGGCCAGCGAATCATGGTCGACGGCGCCGACGGTGAAAACGGCAATGTCCACCGTCCGGCCAAGGGCCAAAACGCTGGCAATGAACCGATCCTGTTCCACGATGCGCTTGGTCTCGACGGAATCGAAAATCACTGGCAGCGGCAGTGTTCGGGCGTAGGCGTGGAAGGCGTGGCAGAAAGCGCCGATAGTGCGGATGTCGTTCGTGGACTTATCGGAGTGGCTCATTCCTCCCTTGAGCTGCACAATTTCCACGCCCGAGACATCCTTGGACTTCAATTGCGTGGATACGGAGTACATGGTCTTACCCCACGAAACACCGAGAAGGGTACCGTCGACCACCAGCTCGTCGAGAAGCTCGGCGCCCACGCGCCCCAACTCGCGGAGCAAGACTGCGTTGCCAGCGCGAGCCGGTTGCGCCAGCCGCACATCGTTCAACTTGTAGCGATCCCGCATCTGCGTAGCGGTCTCTGAGGCTTCCTCGCGCGGATCATGGATCTCAATGCGCACGTAGCCGCGCTCACGGCCAAGGTTGAGCAGTTTAGAGACCGTTGGACGAGAAACCCCGAGTTCAGTTGCAACCTGAGACTGTGTGAGCCCCTCGCCGTAATAGAGTTTGACGGCGGTGAGTGCTTGGATGTCGCGACTGTCCACAGCGGCCTCCTCCAACAAGAGCACTTAGCAAGCGCACTTGTAACAGGAACCTCGCTTGATTGTGGCCCTGCCCGACTTGATCATCGGGAAAGCGTGCGCCTCACCTGTGATTTTAGTTCCATGTTTGCAAAAACAAAAAGTCAGCTTTTGCATTTGTAGTAAACGGTGAGGCGTTGGCTTTCCCCGGAGGGTGTCGGAGGGCATCGGAGGACCCCGAAGGTGTCGGAGGGGAACGCAGCGCAGGTTGGGTTCTCGCAGAATTACCAGATATTCACGCGCTCATTCGGCTCACGCCACATGCCGTCGCCCGCTGAAGTGTCGAAGGCCTCATGGAACTCATCGATGTTGCTGGCAATGACGTTGCAGCGGAACTCCGCTGGTGAGTGCGGGTCGATGGCAAGCAGCTGACGCGCGAACTCCGGGCGAATCTTAGAACGCCAAACCAGTGCCCACTGCTTGAACAGGTCACGGTAGGTCTCTGGGGTGTCCTCCAGTCCAAGTTCTTCACCGCGGGCAGCGAGGAAACGGCGGAAAGCGACGACGGCAATGCCGAGCCCGCCCAGGTCACCGATGTTCTCGCCCAGGGTGAAGCGACCGTTGACACCGGGCAGGTCAGCGCCCTCCTCGGCCTGCTCGCGCAGTGCCTGCGGCACCAGTCCCTCGTACTGATCCACCAGTGCGGCGGTCAGGTTCTCAAAAGCTGCGCGATCCTCATCGGTCCACCACTGGTGGAGGTTGCCGTGCCCGTCATACTGCGAGCCCTGGTCATCAAAACCATGCCCAATCTCGTGACCAATAACGGCACCGATACCACCGAAGTTCTCCGCCGGGGAAGCGTCCGGTGAGAAGAACGGTGACTGCAAAATCGCAGCCGGGAACGTGATGTCATTGACCACCGGATTGTAGAAGGCGTTGACCGTCTGCGGAGTGCCATGCCACTCATCGCGATCGGCCGGAGTACCTAGCTTTGTTACCTCATAATCATGCGCAAAAGCACTGGCGGCGCGGACATTGTCCATCAGCGAATCCCCGAGCTCCATCGCCGAGTAATCACGCCAACGCTCCGGGTAACCAATCTTGGCCTTAAACAGCGACAGCTTCTCCAGTGCCCGCTTCTGCGTCGCCTTCGTCATCCAAGGCAGCTCCGAAATGCGCTCCCGGTACGCCGCCAGCAGGTAGTCCACCAGTTCCAGGACCTGCTCCTTGTACTCCGGTGGGAAGTGCTTTTCCACATACAGCTTGCCGACGTCATGTCCAACCGCACCGTCGGCAAAGGCAACACCACGCTTCCAGCGTGCACGCTGCTCGGTCGAACCCTGCAAGGTGCGGCCGTAGAAGTTAAAGCTCTCCGCAGAGAAGTCATCCGACAGGTAGGCAGCACGCTGGTGGAGAACGCGCCACAGTGCCCACAGGCGCAGATCTGCCAGGTCAGTGTCCTGCCACAGCTTGCTCAAGTGCGCGAAGTACGACGGCATCATCACCACGATGGTGTCGATGGCAGTCTGGTTCGTCTCATTGACACCGGTGGCCGCGAGCCACTCCGCGACCGGGAAGCCGGTGGGGAGGTCAGCAATAGCCGTCTTGTTATAGGTCTTCAGCGCGTCGCGGGTATCGACCACATTCCAGTGACCAGCGGCAATGCGCTTTTCAAAAGCCATGATGCGCGCCGCCGCAGCGGCCGGGTCCACCAACTCGAATGCAGCAAGTGCGGTGGAGAGGTCTCCCGCGCCGTCGTCATGCGAGGAGAGGAGCTTCAGCATAGCGGCAACATGCTGCTCATAGGCGGCGAGAGTGTCGGCGTGGCCAGGCTCGCGGTAGTAAGCCTCATCCGGGAGGCCGAGGCCCGACTGCAGCAGGTAGAGAGCATCTAGGTCAGAGCCGGAATCCTTTTCCACCCAGTACCCGAGCGCACCACCGACACCGAGGCGGTCGAGGCGGCCGAGCGCCAACGCCAGCTCATGCGCGTTCTCGGCGGAGGCAATCATTTCTAAATCCTGCGCGAGCGGAGCAGCGCCGGCGTCATTAATAGCGGCTTCGTCCATAAAAGAGTTGTACAAGCGAGCGACGCGGGAATTCGGATCCGCATCGGCGGCAGTGGTGATGAGCTCGCGGACATTTTCCTCCGCCTCATCCCTTAGGTTGTAAAAGGCGCCATCGATGGGGCGGTCAGCCGGGATGACGTGATTGCTAATCCACTCACCGTTGGTGGCCAAGTAGAGGTCATCCTGTGGGCGAGGAGTCGTTGAGAGTTGGGACGTTGCGGACTGGGTCTCAGTATTAGTGCTATTTGTCATGCCGCCAGTCTAGGGGCAAGGGCGGATTGAAGCTGTGACTGGAGGGGTGGGATAAGTTTAGGATTGCGAATGGGGCTAAAGTGATTTAGGGGGTAAGGTGCAAACCATGAAATTTCTTCCACTTTCCGCGACCGCGGTGCTGAAGCGACGCCCGGGCCGCGCCACTTTGGCAAGTATCGTGGCCGTTGCGCCGCTGACCTTGGGTGTTATTGCACCGGCTGACGCGCAACCTCAGGACGCATCTGCACACTCCAACCCGTCCGCTGCTGATTCCAAGGGGTCGCTCGACTTTTTGACTGTTCAGGAGTCGCAGGGCTCTGATGCCAACGGTTCCTCAACTGGTTCGGCTACCAGCGCATCGTCGAACCCGGCTCGCACCGGCTTCCACATGGGGCCGACCGGTGTGGACGTCTCCAAGTGGCAGCGCCCAGGTGGCGTCGCGCTGAAATGGAACGAGGTCGCAGCTAGCGGCCAGAAGTTCGCTTTCATCAAGGCCACCGACGGTGTCGAAGGTGACCAGAAGTACTTCCTCGAGGACTCCATCGCCGCCGCGAAGGCCGGTCTGTACGTGGGCAGCTACCACAAGGCACACCCGGATCGCTCCGCAACCGCGCAGGCTGACCAGTACGTAGAAGCACTGCAGCAGCGCGATGAACAAATCTCCACAGACAAGACACTGCCGCCTGTGCTTGACATCGAGCTAGACAATGGCCTCAACCCAACCCAGCTGCAAAAGTGGACCAAGGACTTCCTCGAGCGCGTCGAGGAAAAGACCGGCGAAACCCCGATGATTTACACCTACCGTTGGTTCTGGCAGAACCCGATGGGTAACTCGACCGACTTCACCGACTACCCGCTGTGGCTCGCCGCCTACGAAGACAGCGCTCCGACCTCACTGCCGGGTGGTTGGGAGAGTATGGCCTTCTGGCAGCGTTCCTCCACCGGCCGCGTCGATGGCATCCCGACCAACGTGGACGAGGACGTCTTCAACGGCACCGAAGCTGAGCTGCAGCAGCTGGCTGCTGCTCACTAGCAGGATGTTGTGGGGTCTGGGGTCGGGCTAAAACTTCGTCCGCCCCGCACGCCACGCAATCAACGCAGGCAGGAGCTTGTCGACGTCGTCGACGACGATAAGCGCATCGAGAAGCTCCGGTCGCACAAACCCCGCATCCACAACTTTGCGCAGGAGCGCCAACAGGGGCTCCCAGAAGCCCGAAGGTCCCAGCAACGCCACTGGCTTGGCATGAATCCCCAGGTGCTGCTGGGTCCACACCTCGAAGAACTCTTCCAGTGTGCCCGCACCGCCGGGGAGTGCAACAAAAGCATCGCCGAGCTCATACATGCGCGACTTTCGATCGGCCATAGTCGCAACAGTTTCCAGGTGAGTCAGCCGCGGATGGGCAATTTCCTTCTTGACCAAGACCTCGGGGATGACACCTGTGACACTGCCGCCGTCGTCAAGCGCTGCGTTAGCAACCGTGCCCATAAGACCAATCGCCGCGCCACCGTAGACGAGCTCCACCCGATTTTCCGCGAGTGTCTGGCCGAGACGTTCGGCGGTGACGCGCCAGGCGGGATCGTTGCCGAAGCCGGAGCCGCAGAAAACAGTTAGTGACGACAGTGCGCGCTGTGGCTGTTCACGGCCAGCGGCAAGCTGCGGCAGCTCTTCGCGGAGCTTCGGCAGAGTAGTCTCGGCCAGCATAGGGGCGATTTTCCCGGTCGGCAGCCAGGGGTCGAGCCAGCGGACCTCTTCAATCTCGGCATGGGGCTGAACGTTTGCCAACTCGTCGGTGAACTCTCCGACATAGCGCACATGGTGGCCGACGACCTCGAAGCCCGCCTCGTTGGCGGCGGCTGCGCGGGCGATATTCCACGGACGCAACAGCGATAGCTCGATGTCCACGCCGAGCTCCTCGGAGACTTCGCGCGCGGCGGTGACCTCCGGGTGATCGACGGACTCACCCGGCTCGAACTTGCCGCCGGGCAGCATGAACGTATCCGTGCCCCGCTTACGAACGCACAAAACCCGCCCCACCGGGTCAGTCACAACCATTGCGGCGACAACGATGGAACGGGTTTGTGCAGTCACTCGGTCTCCTTAGGTGAAGGAGGCACCGAGGCTCTTTCGCCTAGGGATCCTTCACAATCATCTTCCCGGGCGAGTATAGACCCGAGCGAGTGATATCTTCATACTCAATTTCGGCGACATCCGGCTTGACCTTGTCTTTATTCGGACGCGGCGAGAGCTTCTCGACGGAACCCCAGTCGCGGCGCCAGTCGTTCTTGAGGTAAGTCGGTACGGACGTAGCCTCATTCACAGCGTCGGAGAATCCGAGCGGACCACCGCCATCGACCGACTGCCAGACATCTGCACCGACGACCTTCAGGCCACGGTCCGGAGTGATGCGGTATTCCGGAAGCTCTGCGACACCTGCGTAGTGGTCGAACGGACGCTGGCACGGGAACTGGAAGGCAACCGGCCAGTCCGGGATAGTCGCAGTTTCCGGCGAAATGACATCAGTCATCGACTGCAGCTCGGCCAGGCGCGGCGGGGTCAGTGCCAGCCACTGATCCTCGGAGACGTCATTGTCCTCCGCGACCAGTCGCACAGCGGTCGCTCCCTCTGGGATCTCCTCGGTCAGGAAGCGCAGGTTACGCCAGGTCGGAGCAGGGCCGATATCAATCGGCTCCGATTCGGAGAGGACCTCGAAGCCATCCTCGTCGCCGCCCTTGCGACCGTACTGTGCCACCAGCTTGCGACCCGGCTGAGCCACACCGTTGATGTCGTGGTGGAAGATACGGCCGGCCGCCGATACGACGAGTAGCGGGTGGTCCTCGTCAATCTCAGGCAGCTGGAACCAGGAAGTTTCCAGGCTTGCAGGACGCTGAATGTCCTCGGAGTAGGAGCCAAGCACCGGCACCTTATCCGGATCCAAGCCAAATGGCAGCTCGACCTGCGAGCCGTTGACACCCTTGTCGGCGCGCTTGCCGCCGTCGGTGCCTGACGCGGAACCGCCCTCAACTGTGGCTTCCGGATCAGTAGACTGATCATCAGTGTCGGCAGTACTTGCCTGGCTCTGGCTGGTGTCCACAGCTTCGGCCTTCATGTTTGACGGGACGCCGTTCGGGTCGAAGCCACGGTTCTTGCCGCCACCGCGCAGCGATTCCGCTAGCGGCTTGCCATCGACGGTATTCAGGAAGCCATCGTTCGGATCAGTTTCCATCAGCACATCGCTCGCCATATTACATGTCTGACCAGCCAAGGAGCGGATATTGCCGGCGGCGACCGAGTATGCCGGGTACTGCGATACTGCGCCCTTGCCCAGTGAAGCCACCATGAACATCGTCACCAGCAGCGTCGTCACCGCAATCGGGGACGATGCAACTGCATTGATGCGGCGCGCACGTGCCGACTTTTCCTGCGACTTCGGCTTGGTGCGGAACTCCTGGACGAAGTTCATTACGGCACCAGCCAGCAGCAGTAGCAAGGCCAGAGCCAATACCGCTGAGCCCAGCTGGTGGCCACGCAACTGAATGGTCTTGTCGAACCACGGCACACCGTAGGACGACACATACCACCAGCCGTTAATACCCATCAGCGAGAAAGCGAGGATGAAGGTGAAACCACCGGCAAAGAACAGCTGGTTGCGCGGGTTACCTGCTACCCAATGGCTAATGGCCATGGCGGCAAGTGCTGCCAGGGAAGCCGCGATGCCCGCGTATACGCCGAAGTGGTGCGTCCACTTTGTCGGCGTGAAAGTCAGGAAGAACATGGTGCCGATAAACATGAACACCAGGCGTGCCGACGGACCGGCCAGAGCCCCCGGAACGGTGCGGTGACGAAGCAGCGCGGCAATCGTGATGCTCAAGCACGCCAGTGCAATCAGAACCGGGAAACGACGCGGGAACGCGCCGTCGACCGACTGCAGCACCAGCCAGTAGTAGCGGACGTACTCGTTGTACCAAGGCTCCGACGGGCCGATGATGCTGCGGACGCGAATGGACTCGCGGACCGTGGCCAAAGTCTGGTCGCCGAAGACACCGACCAAGATGGCGGTGCCCGCAGCCAGGAACGGTGCAATCTGCATCAGTGGGGCCTGCCAACCACCACCGAGAGCCTTATGGCGCTCAACGACAATGCGCACCAGCATCGGGATGCCTGCGAGCAGGGCGGCAACTGCCATTAGACCCGTTGGACCCGAGCCCAGTGCCAGCGTGGCGATAACCACTGCGACTGCAGCTGGCAGCAGGCGTCGAGTCAGAATTGCGCGCTCAATGAATACCCAGGTCAGTAGGGACCCCAGAGCAATGACCGGCTCCGGGCGCAGTCCGTTGTTGTACGGCAGCCAGAAGGCCAATAGCACACCAGCAGCAGACCAGTAGGCCACCCGGCGCTGGGCGATCTTGTCGCCGAGGCGCGGGATAACCATTCGGGAGATAATGAACCACACCAGCAGTGCGGACAGCAGCGCCGGCAGTCGCATCCACAGAGATGAGGTGGACACCTTCACCATTAGCGACAGCAGGTCGTAGTAGGGGCTGCCGAACGGTGACTCAGGAGCGCCGAACCAACGGTAGTAGTTCGCCATGTAGCCCGACTCGTCGGAGACGCGCGCCATGGTGAAGATGTAACCGTCATCGGAGGTGTTGCCACCGATGAAGTGCCAAACAACCAAAATCGTGCCGACCAGGATGTCCAGCGGAGTCGGCTTCAGCGCACCGCGCTTGAACAGCGGAGTGAAGGGGGAACCATCAATACGGTCAATGCGAGCCAACGCGACCAGGGAAGCCAGCGTCAGAAGCAGGCCCAAGTACATGACGATGTACTTCACCACTGTCGGGTGTGAGGTGTAGCGGGAGTCGATGTTCATGTGGACATCGAGTCCATCGGCTACGGCCTTGGCCGCGTCGCCGTCAGCGGGCAGATCAGTGTAGATACCGGTGACCTGCGGGCGGTAATCGCCCTGTGTGGTGGCGGTGAGCTTCTCACCATCTGAGTTCTTGGCGCCGTCGATGTTGACGGTGGTTTCATGCTCGTTTGAGCGGATCTCCAGGATCTTGCCCTTATTGCTGGCAAGCTCCTTCTTATCCAGGCTCATCACCACGCTGTCGCGCAGAATGACATCGAGGCCGTCCTTGCCCGAACGCACCATCAAGCCCCGTTTGGTCGGCTTATCCGCGGTCGGCGGGATAGTCGACAACAGGGTTGTCCGCTTGTCGGAAAGCTCATCCGTCAGCGACAGAGGCAGATCGATGCTCAGATCCAACGGTGCCTGCGCCATAAGCGGTGCATCCACTGAATTCAGTGTGTCGCGCTGAGGCCAAGACACGGAGGACTGAGTATTCACGACCGGGAGGAACGGTGTGATGACAAAGCAAATGAAACCGACGATTCCAGCGATAATCGCTGTCCAACGAGTCAGCGTCGTAGGAGAGGGGCCGTCCATAGGCGGTCTCTCCACGCGGTCGATGGTCACTTCGGGTGAGCCGTCGACACTTTCTTTGATTTCTTTAGTTTCGGCAGTCACAAGGAAAGATACTACGGTAATTGGCGTTTTTCTTTGAGTTTGCAACGCGAAAGTTACATCACAGTTTCCACATTAGTAACAGGAATCACGTTTATAGCAGGGGATGGCCGCCCAATACCTACTTGCCAATACCTACTTGCGAACCGCCACTACGAACGGGCCGACCTGGTTTAGCTTCCAGTGCTTCTCAAATGCAGAGCGGGCAAAATTCAGGCTCCGGAAGACCACATTCGGATTGTTCGGATAGATATCATCCGCGATGTCCAACGTCAGTGGAGCGGCATCCTCGCCATCAGGTGTCTCGACCTCGCCCCGCAGCACAATGGCATCCGGTCCGCGCCACGGCGTTGCATCCATGGCCTGCACGAGCTCATCGGGATCGCGAATCTCCGACCATTCCTCCAATGCCTGATTACGGCGGTCAAACTCACCCAGAGGGTTAGCGTAGTGGCTGGTCAGTGCCTGGAATCCATACCAGGGATAGAGTGCTTGGAAATTCTTCTCATCCGTCAGCACCACTGTCTGGGCCGGATCGAGCCCGGCCTCCTTCAGCGTTTGGTCCACCGCTGAGTACCACGCCCCGGCATTCGGTGGGAAGCGGTCCGCGCGCTCGCCGTTACCGTCGGTGTCGGTATGCGCCAAGTCGATGGCACCATGCAACTTATTCGGAATCGACTGCGCGTAGCCAATGCCCGCCAGCAGCAAGACTGCCGCCATTACCGCGGAAACGCGCTTGGCAATGTGAGCTGGTGCCGCCTGCGGCCAATACTTCTCGATGCCGTTGAGACGGGCGTCGGCAAGCGCGACCACACCAGCCGCAATCAACATAAACGTAATCGGTGCGGTGAGGCGGAACCCCAGCAGTGTGCGTCCGAGCAACGTCGCCACCATCGAGGCAACTACCCAGCCATAGAGCACCAGCGTGCCCAGGCCGAGCGCGCGGGCATCCGGCTCCGTGGCGCTGACCAGCATGCGCACGACACCGATGAAACACAGCACACCGATCACGCTGGCAGCGAGCATCGGCAAAGGCAGCTGCGCGCCCTCTGGCGGCAGGTAATGCGTCGCTGTCGCGCCCGAGCGCGGTGCGCCCGCCGCAACCGCCAGCATGTACGGACCCCACACCGTCGCCGCAATCAGCATCGATCCCACGCCCATAATGATCAGGCGCACTACGGGCATCCAAGAGCTTGACGACGTCCACGCGACCACGGCCAACACGACCACAATAAGCGCGCCTACGGCAGTGTAAAGAGTGTAGAAAGTCGCAGAAATACCCAGGAAGACGAGCACGCCAAACATGGCGGACCAGGCGCCGGTGAGACCGCGCCAGGCCATCACGGTCATCGCCGGAAGGCCCATAGCAACGACTGCGGCGTAGGGCTCATCGGCGACAGTCGCCAGGGCGACCGCCGTGGTTGTCAGCGCAATGCCAGTGGCTACGGGCAGGGAGCCACTCAGGCGTTGCCACACCGGGACCAAAACACAGCCAGCGGCAGCGAGTGTAATCAATGCCCAGGGCTGGAAGACCTCCCAGCCGGCAATGCCAAGAATATTGGCCAGGCGTCCGCCCAGGAAGAACCAACCAGCTGGGTAGAAAGACGGGATGTCGATGTACGACATGTCATGCAGGCCAGGCTCCGAGGCCATCCTGGTGAGGTACTCAGTGCGGAACTCCTGGTCGACGGACAGACCGTCCAACCACAGCCTGGTCGAGCCCAGCGGGAGGCCGACGGCAGAGACCACCAAGATGGCCGGTGACATGTAAGCCATCAGATACGTCAACCACGTTAGCCACCGGGGGCGATTATCTTTGCCCTTGGTGGCGAAGAAATACAGCAGGACGGTGGTGAGCGTCAGCGTGATGACAATCAGCGCTGTTGCGACTGCCCTGGTCAGCTGCGAGCCGCCAAAGGCCGGCAGCGACAGGCGGTGGAACACAAACCAGGACGCTAGAGCGATAACCGAACCGCCCACAAGCGCAGCAACTAGGTAGAGGAGGGCAGCCTTGAGGGAGAGCTGGTCATCGTTGAAGATCTCGTAGCGATCTTCGTCAACCAGCTCACTGTAGGATCGTGCGCCCGTTGTGTTGGCGCTAGTGTTGTCGGCACCCGTGGTGTCAGCGCTCGAGGTTTCGGCCTGCTTGTCTACCATGCCCTCAAGTTTTGCACAGGAACCGGACTCCGACGAACGGCGGAGCTAAAGGTGGGTACGTCAGCCCGTCAAGCCCCGCTGAGTTCTATCGAGTCCTTCGAAACCCGCTCTTAAATCGGCAGCTTCTTGAAGATCGGGCGCGGAATGTGCTTCAGCACCATCATCACCAGCTGGAATGCCGGCGGAGCCCAGACCAGTGTCTTACCGGCCTCGACGGACTTCACCGCGAGCTTGGCGACATCTTCCTTGTTCACAGTCAGCGGGGCCTCGTCCACGTCAGCGGACATACGGGTACGGACCTGACCCGGGCGGATAACCAGGGTCTTGACGCCGTACTCCTCCAGGGCCTCACCCAGGTTCAGGTAGAAACCATCCAGGCCGGCCTTGGTGGAACCGTAGACAAAGTTGGAGCGACGCACGCGCTCACCAGCAACGGAGGACATGGCAATGAACTGGCCGTGACCCTGCGCCTTGAACTTCTGACCAACCAGAACACCCATCGACACCGCGCCGGTGTAGTTGATGTTCGCAGCCAGGACGGCCTTGCGCTGGTTCTGCCAGAGCTCCTCGGCGTCGCCAAGCATGCCAAACGCGACGATGCAGATATCCACGTCGCCGTCGGCAAATGCCTTCTCGACGACCTCCGGGTGGGAGTCGAAGTCCGTTGCGTCGAAGTCGAGGGTGACCACCTCGGAAGCGCCGGCGGCCTTCATCTTCTCAGCGGAGGCCTCGCGCAGTGGATCGTTGGGCAGGGAAGCCAGGATGACCTTGGCCGGGCCCTTCTTCAGGAACTCGGCGGTAATAGCCAGGCCGATTTCACTAGTGCCGCCGAGCAGCAGGATGGACTGGGCAGCGCCTACAGCATTAATCATTGGGGCTTAAATCCTCTCGGTTCTTTTAGTGCAGTTCCAGTCGACGCGACATGTCAGAGGCGAAGACACCGTGCGGGTCGATCTCGTTGCGGGTGTTCAGCCAGCTCTGCATCTCGGGGTACATCTGGTGGAAGTTAGCGGCGGAAGTGCGCGATTCCTTGGCCAGGTAGAGGCGGCCGCCGAACTCCATGACGCGCTTATCCAGATCATCGAGGAAGGCGCCCAGACCCGGCTTGATCGGGAAGTCCACGCAGACGTTCCAACCCGGCATCGGGTAGGACAGTGGGGCCTTGTTGCCGGGGCCAAAGAGCTTGAACACGTTGAGCGCGGAGTAGTGGCCGGAGCGCTGCATGTCCCGGATGATGTCCTTGAAAGGCTCGACGGCGTCGGTCGGTACCACGAACTGGTACTGCAGGAAGCCGTTGGAGCCGTAGCCACGGTTCCACTCGCCGATGAGATCCAGCGGCTGGTAGAACTGGGTGAGGTTTTTGACCTGGTTACGCGCCGGGGCGCCCATGAGGTAGTAGGCCTCACCGATAGCCATGAGGGAAAGCTTATTCATGGTGAAGTTCGGGAAGATATCCGGAACCGTCATCAGCTGCGGAGCGTTGAACTTCAACGGATCCTTGGCCAGCTTCGGGGCGAATTCCTCCAGCTGCGCCAAGGTTGCCAGCGAACCGCGGGAAATAGTGGAACGGCCCAGCTTTGGCTCCGGGGAGATGACGTCGAACCACGCGGAGGAGTACGTGTAGTTGTGCTCCGAGCCATCGGAGTGGAATGCCACGGTCTCGTCGAGGTTATTCGTGCGGTCCGTATCAGCGATGAAGTAGGCCGTCTCGGTCTTGGTCATCTTGATCCGAGCGCGGACAATAATGCCGGTCAGGCCCATGCCGCCGACAGTTGCCCAGAACAACTTGCCGTCCGGGTCATCTGCAGAGCCCTCCGGCTCGAGGTGCAGGATACGGCCGTCAGCGACCAGCAGCTCCATCGACAGCACGTGGTTGCCGAAGGAACCTGCAGAGTGGTGGTTCTTACCGTGAATATCCGGACCAATGGCACCACCGATAGTGACCTGGCGAGTTCCCGGCAGCACCGGCACCCACAGGCCGTAGGGCAGTGCGGCCTTCATCAGCTGGTCCAGCGTGACACCGCCGTCGACATCAACAATCGCCGACTCCTGGTCAATGGAGTGAATCTTGTTGAGCTTCTGCATGTCGATGACCAGACCGCCCGAGTTCTGGGCGGGGTCGCCGTAAGAGCGGCCCATACCGCGGGCAATTACACCGCGGCGCAGGTGGGCAGGCTTGTCGGAGTTCTGGTCTGCGACAGCCTTGACGGCGTTAACGATTTCATCCAAGTCCGGCGTCGACAGCACCTGGGACTTAGCGGGGGCGGTACGACCCCAACCGGTCAGGGTCCTGGCTTCTGTGTGTACGGCTCCGTAGGCACCGTTCGAAGCATCGGTGCTGGACTTGCCGTTAGTGTTAGTGGACATCAAGGCTAGGCTACCCCTTTGCACCGGCTCCGTCGCCCGTGACGCTCCGAGGTGTTGGTCACGCTTGAGGCCGCGCACGGGCCGTCGGAAAGCGAGTGAAATGTACGGAGAGACTATAGATCCATAATTTTTCGGATCTCTTCCGGCAGCATTTCCTGCGAGGTGATCTGCGGGCCGTCGTACGCCTCGAGTGCGCGGTAGACCTGTGCGCGTTCCTTGCTGTCGAGGATGGGCAGTTCCTCAGCGAACAGCATGACCATCTGGTTCGACAGCGGGGTGTTGGTGTACTCGGCGGCCATGTTGATGGTTTCGCGCGGCTTCTTCTTGAAAAAGTCGAACATGCGATAAAGGCTACCCCGCGTGGGATCCGTCACTCGCGATACCATCAACCTCATGATGTCCACGCCTGCTGCTGCTCCGCAGACCCTTGCCGTATGTAGTTCCACATCGCCCGTTGTCATTTGGCATGTGGAGCTCTCGCCGTCCTTTGCAGGCGAGAGGTTGTCGGGTGCATGGCTGGTGGATCCGCTTGACGACGGAGCCCTGGAGACCGCCACCAATCTGCTCACCGGTTGCTTTGTTGCGTCTGTGACCGCGGGCGATGGTGACGGTGACGCTGCGGCAGAGAGTGCAGAGAGCGCTGAGGGGGCGGACCTGCTATCGCATGCGATTGAACAGGCAGGGGCCACGGTGGTGGACCTGCCGGCATCGGTGGCTGGCATTCGTGACCACATCGGACAGCTGCGCGCCGCCGCGAAGGAAGAGAAGGCCAAGCCCGGCAAGGGAAATCTGACGGAGCCGCGGTTCCCCAAGGTCAACGACGTAGAGGTTATTGATTTTCCGCATGTAGGCGAAGAAGTCGCAGGGCCGGTGCTGGGGCTTGCCCGCGGGGTAGAAGAGCTGGTGGCGCAGTGGACCGCGGTGGAGTCGCAGCGCCTGCGTCGCAAGTACTTGGTAGAGCCGTGGGGTGCGGAGCCGCGCCAGATTCCGCTGGTAAAAACGCGCGCATTGTAGCGAGTTTTTGCCATCCAGGCCACATTGTTTTTCCTGCGTACGCTGTGAGGTATGGCAGCACAGACCGATAACGTAGTCGCCTTCCCAGGCGTTCGCGTGGCCACGGAACCGGCCACGCTCATTATCGGTGCCTCTTTAGAGGAAGAACCGTGCAGTGCCCACCGCGTCTTCGGGGTCAATGACCAGATGGATCTGCGAAGCCTGTCCCGCGTGTTAGCGGTCATCTTTGGGTGGGGCGAGGAAAGCGTGCCGACGAAGTTCCATTTGCCCGGCTCTGCGGTGGAGTCTGCGGCGCAGCTGGTGACTGGCGGCAGACCCGCAGCGGTCGGAGTCGTCGATGTTCCCCTGTCCACCACAGTTGCCGAGGTGCTGCAAAGTCCCGGCGATACCCTTATCTGGCAGTGGGGCTTGTGGGAACATACCTTGCAGGTCAGAGAAGCTTTTGCCCGCGATGAGGCCACCCCGGATGCCCTGTGTATCGGTGGCTCGGGCTCTATCCGCGCACTGGGAGATGTGGACGCGGAGGAGCCGGTAGATATTGCCGCAATCAATAGGGAATTGACCGGACGGGACTCTATTCAAAATACGTTGGCCACCGCTCGTGCTGATGTGGTGGACATCATCGAGCGGTCGGGGGTGTTTGAATTCGTGCCCCTGTTACAGGCTCTGGACCTGCAGAGGTCGGAATCAACCGCGCTGGAATTGACCGGGGAGGCGGGGGAGAGCGTCGTTAAGCGATTGCGCGCATTGCCTATAGAGGACGCCGAGAAAGACCCGGCCGGGCACGATGCGGCGTTGGTGGAGCTGCTGTGTTTGGCGGCGCTGACCTCGGATGAGCTACGGCATGATGTGGCGGCGCATGTCATGGAGCGCCTCGGCTGGGAGAGCGACGAGGGCATCCCGCTATCCGGCGAGGACGTGGAGGAATTGGCAGCGGCTAGCTGGGCGGAGATGAGCGCGCTGGGGCTAGCTGGGGAGGATACGCTCTCGCCGGTGGAGCGGCTGGATCTACTGCGTGAGGCGCTGCGACGTTAGATTTTTTCTCCTCTTTATTGCCTGTTTATGTTCGCGCTGGCTGTTTGTTAGCTGGCCGGTGGCCTAGAATTCCTAGGCGTGTCAGCGAATGAAACAGCAAATGAAAACCCGAACCGCGACAACGGCAAGCTCGGAAACGGCTCCCACGAAAACGGATTTGTCGTAGAGGACTCGGCCGCAGTGCCAATGGCGACGGAGACCAAGGACGAGCACGGACTGAAAGTGCAGATGATGCGCTTTATCATCTCCGGCGTCATCGCGGCGGTGGTGGACTTCGGCCTGACGTTCATCATGCTCAACGCCTTCGGGGCGACCAACTTCTGGGGTAAGACGGTCGGCTGGGTTTTCGGCACGATTACGGCGTACATCATTAACAGCCGCTGGACCTTCAAGTCGAAGTCCTCGGCGAAGAAGGTGCTGGCAGTTGCGGTGCTGTACTTGATTACTTACGCCACACAGGTCGGCATCTTTAATGTGTTGCAGCCCTGGCTTGTCGAGGCCTGGGATTGGAACGCGCAGTGGGCACAGTTCGGCGCATTCGTCGTCGCACAGGGCGTTGCGACGGTAATTAACTTCATCATTCAGCGTGTATTCATCTTCCGTGTGAAATAGCGCGATACGCTGGGGGACGTGACTTCGACTGCTTCTAATAAGGAATCCACTCAGCTGACCGCCGAAACCGATGTTGACATGCTGACTATTCAGCGCGTGCTGTTTGCTCCGCCCGCAGACTGGGTGGAGCCGGATTTGTACTACCGAGTCGAAGGCGTTGGCGCCTACGACAGCTCGGTGCAGGCCACCCGTAACTCGATCACGCTCGGTCGCCACACCGTGGTGCGCACTGACACCTACTTCGGTCGCTTCCGAGCTTCTTACTGGCAGCGCTGGACCTCAATTAAGCAGGTCGAAATCCGTGCGCGCGTGGTCGGTTCCGCGCGTGTGCTGGCCTACACCGAAGATATTGGGGGCCACCTCCGCTTGGAGGACTCCTGGGCAGCGGGCGGCTCGGATGCCGACGGCAACTGGACCGGTGAGCACTCGCCGATGTCAGGTTCTGCCAATGAAGAGGTGCGCCTGACCGTCCCGCTGGACCGCTTCGCCGATGGCGGTGCCATTCACTTGCGCTTCGACACCGAGGACGCAGGCGCAAAGATTTCCGATGTCCGCTATGTTGTGCCCAAGTCGGCTATCAAGCGCGATATTCCGACTGACCTGGTCATTTGTTCCTACAACCGGCCGGTTGACTGTGCTCGAACCGTCGCCACGCTGGCAGAGGACCTGCCAGCCCTTGAGCGCGTTCGCACCATCCGCGTCGTTGACCAGGGCGAACAGCACCCGGCCGACGAAGCCGACTTCATCCAGGCCAAGGAGATCCTCGGCGAGCGTCTGAACGTTGTCCACCAGCCGAACCTCGGCGGCGCCGGCGGTTTCTCCCGCGGCATGCGCGACGCCACCGCTGCGGGCGACTGCATGGTTCTGCTTACCGACGACGACATCCGCCCCGAGCCCGAAACCACCTTGCGCCTATCCGCCCTGGCCGTATGCGCGGAAAAGCCGATGCTGCTCGGCGCGCAGATGCTCTTCCTGTTCAACCCGACCAGCCTCTTCCGCACCGGCGAGACCTACAACTGGAAGGCGCTGACCGTCGAGGAGAACGACCCCAAGTTCGGTTACGCCGACGTGGACGTGCGCAAGTACCACCAGCTGCGTCGCCTGGGCGTTGACTACAACGCCTGGTGGACCTGCCTGGTGCCGTCCGAGGTCATTAAGAAGATTGGCCTGGCGCTGCCGCTGTTCTTCCAGTACGACGACATCGACTACGGATTCCGCGCCGCCAAGGCCGGTTACCCGACTGACACCATTCCGGGCGCAGCCGTCTGGCACGCCGATTTCTACTGGAAGGACATCGAAAACGCCGCCCAGTACTTCGGCCTGCGCAACTCCCTCATCGCCGCCACCATGCACGGCGATGTCACCGCAAAGGACATGGTCAACGTCGCTTCACGACGAATCCTCTCGAACCTAGTCTCTATGCGCTACGGTCTGGCCTGGACGCAGATGGAAGCTGTTCGTGACCTGCTGCGTGGCCCGGAGGTGCTGAAGAACGCATCGCAGGGCGACTTCGCTCGCATTTCTGCTGGTCGAAAGAACTTCCCGGAGACCGAGCTGCTGCCGATGCACGAGATGCCGGGTGGTCTGACCCCAGTTCGTCCGCCGTCACACGAGATCTCCAGCGAAAACAAGACGATGGCAAAGCGGCTTGCGTACACCCAGATGGGTAAGAAGCGCCCGGGGCCGGTGGCTGTGGCCTTCGAGGACTCCTTCTGGTGGCACATTTCCACCTTCGACGACGTCTGGGTCACCGATGCCTCCCAGAACGGTGTGCGTCACCTGGTCCGCGACCTGGATAAGGAAAAGTCCATGCGCGCCGAGACCATCAGCCTCATGCGCGAACTGTCCTCCAAGTGGGACGACCTTGCGAAGCAGTGGCGTGCCGCCGTGCCATCTTTGACCAGCGAAGACAACTGGGAAAAGTTCTTCCAAGGCGAGTAGTTCTTCAATCATGACCACGCACACACCCACGCCTTCGACTAGCTCAGGTGACAAAACCCGCAAACAGCTCATCACCATCTTGGTGCTGCTGGTGTTGATTATCCTTGCGATGGTCGTGTTCCTAATAACCAAGATTTCCGGGGATCGAGGTGGCGATTCGGCGGCTGCCGAGGGCAGTGCGTCGTCGTCAAGCGAAAATGGCGATGCGCAGGTGCAGGCGCAGGCGGAGAAGGCCGTCGTTGTGTACAAGCAGGTGCTGGCGAACCCGGCGCCACTGCAGACTTTTGTCGGAGAAGTTAGCCCCGGTGGGGCGATGAAATATGCGCTCGTGCATCTTGATGATGGGTGCGTGCCCGAGCTGGTGCTGAACTATGGCACAAGTGCGATGAGCGCCGAAATTGATGCGATTGGTGTCTACGGCGTTGACGAGAATGGTCAGGAAATTCAGTTTCAGAATTCCTACCATGACGGCGTGACTTCTGTGGGCGGTGTACGTCGCGCTCTTCAGCGAGCTACTGGTCAGCCGGGTATGTTCTCGTTTTCTGCAGAGAGGATGGGGCGCGATCAGGAAGATTTGCTGGTGACGCGCCAGGGCAATGAGCTGGTGGAAACGCCTGCGAATCCGGGTGCCGGGGAGTTCGAACAGTTTAACTGGATTCCGGTTGACAACCTGGATGTCGTCGAGGCCATTGCTGCTGGTAATGACTGCGCGCCGGGCTCGGGCTCGAATGGTACTGGCGCTGATGGTGGTAACGGTGGCAACGGTGGCCCGAATCCGACGGCGGGGCAGCAGGCTTCGGGGTCGGGTTCGAACTCGGACTCGGGCTCGGGTTCGCAGTCTGGGGCTTCGGGTTCTAGTTCGCAGGGGTCGAGCAACGGAACCAGCGGCCAGCAGACCGTGACCGGTACTGTGAAGGTTTTCCAGAATCGAGCCGAGGTTCTCGCTTATCAGCAGCGTGAGGATCCCAACCCCCATACTGCCGACGATCGACAATTTGCGATTCTGGTTCTCGACCAGCCAACTGAAGTGACAGCAAAGCTTGCAGGAAGTAATGAATCTGAGACACGCACTATTGACCATGTCGTGATTAACCCAAGTCTCCACAGCGACGGGGAAAGGGTAACGATTAGCTTCTCAGCTGACGAGAAGTACTGGCCGTCAGACACCGGCATTCCGTTCGGTCTCGCAGTTGAGGACGGCGCCAAGTACTAAGTAAGCGACAGCTGGGTGTCCGCAGCTAGTTATCCACAGCCGCCAAATTGTCCACAGAAACGGGCAATTCGGCGGCTTTTCTGCTGCCAATTTCCGCGGGGTCGACCATAACTAAAGGCACTAATTCCAATGCGTGAATTCCTGTAGCCCACCTCGGGGAGCGTGCCTAAACCAATGCCTAACTGGACTTACGATTCCGATGGCCTCATCCACGCGGCTTCGCAGAAACAAATCAAGCATCCTTGTGAATATGTCAGTGCCAAGTCAGAGCTGGATAATCTGCACGGGCACGTCGGAAGCGCAAATATTCGAGATGGATCCCTGCTCAGACTGGCGTACGGCACATACATCGAGTGCTCTCGCTGGAATGCGCTGTCAGCATTCGAACGTTTTCAACTGCAGATAAAGGCACTGGTCAAGCCAGGTTCCGGGACAATCATTACGGGTGAAGCAGCCGCTGCGTTGCATGGCATCCCGTTGCTTGTTCGAAATGCCACAATCGCGCTTGCCAATTCCGGCCTGCGCCGACCTGGCGGCGGATTGCGCCATGTCGGTGACAGAATCCTCGAACAAGACATCGTTCGCATTGGTGGGCGCTGCGTTACCGATGTGCCGAAAACCGTCATCGATATCTGCCGCACCGCCGAGTCCGAAAACGGGCCAGTCATCGTTGACACCGCACTGCGACAGTGGTGTGACCTCGAAGAACTGCACACCGTCCTCACAAATTACCCACGTTCGCCGGGTACCCGCCGCGCCCGCGAGCTACTTCGAACTGCCAGCGCACACAGCGAAACCATCGGTGAGTCAATCACAAAGAAATGCATAATCGACTCAGGAATTGCCACGCTTTACGACGAAAAATGCGTGCTCATGCAGCAAGTCGAGTTCTATGACAGTGAAGGATTCATTGGGCGCGTCGATTTTTATGTGCCTCATCTGAATTTGATCATTGAGTTCGATGGGCTGATTAAGTATTCCGGTGGCGGGGTAGCAGCTACGGAGACTGTGCTTCTGAAAGAGCAAGCTCGCGAGAAGCGTCTGCGAAACCTCCACTTAGATGTACTCCGCTTCCAATGGTCACAGGTCATTAATGGGGACTGCGTGGAGGTCTTGCGACAGTTCGCTATTCGGCAGAGGCAGCGCATTCAGGCAGGTGGGTTGGTATTTTCGTCCGAAGTTGGGCGTTTTCGTCAAGCCACTGTCCCGTATAAAGATCGGCAGCTCCGTGAGTCCAGAATCCAGGAGCGTAAGCAGCGTTTGCAGCTTCTGGAAAATGCACCGGCCTCGCGCGACTCAGGCTAAGTTCAGCTGCTGACCTATTGCAATTGTGCTGACTTATGGCCAACTTTCCGCCACTTGTCGATGACTTTTCAGGACTTATGGCCACGCTGTTGGCCTGGCCCGCGCACTTATCGTAGGACTATTCACTTATGCGCAGGCTGTAGCGCATCGATGAGTGAATACCTCATCGATATGTCAGTGGAGGAGAAGGGAACCAGGGGTTAGGTAACACTTTTGCGCACTGAGCACTCGAAATGCGGACTACACGACCCGGGCGAGATCAAATATGCAGGCCAGCGCCTCAGCCTCAGCCCCACCAGCCGCAACGTCTGCGCTCCAGGCCAGTGCCACAGCCTCAGCCCCAATGCCAGCGCCGCAACGCCAGCCCGAACTACTTCGACTTTGGATCGAAGCGCTCGAAGTTCTCCGCGCGCCCCTGCTTCAGTAGCTTGAACCAGCGGTAGAAGCCGCGGACATCGCGGCGCTGGACCAGGAAGAACCAGCCGAAGCGCAGGAACTCCTGTGGCATGAGCTTGCGCATGCCAGGCTGGCTCATCAGGTAGCCACGGTTGCGGTAGGTGAAGTAGCGCTTGAAGTCATTGGTCGGGTACTGCGTGTGCATTTTGCCGCCGAGAATGGGCACAAATTCACCCGAACCGGAGGGGTGCAGGTAGGCCGTCGTCAAGCATGTGCCGAACCGGAGGCCGGAGCGGACCAGGCGGCGGTGGAATTCGACCTCGTCGCCGCGGATGAATAGGCGGTAGTCGGGAACGCCGAGCTGTTCCAGCGAGCGGGCGCTAAACAGCGCGCCGTTGAACAGGGATGCGATGCCGGGCAGGAGGTCGTGGTTGCCGTCGATGGTTTCGAGGTCGCTAGGCAGTTCGAGCCCGGTCGCAGCCTTCTGATCTGCAAAGTTGGTGAACCATCTCCGCCCCTCAGAGTCGTTCACTGCCGGGAGTTTGGGGTTGATGCCGCTTTCGAAAAGCTCCTCGCGATGACGGCGCCACACCAGCCCGCGGCGCAGGGGGAATGCCAGCTTGTTCGGGGCCTTAATATCGCAGACCACCGGCGAGACAGCGTCGAGCTGGTGACGTCGCGCGCAGCTGTGCAGCGCCTTCAGCACGTAGGAGTCCTCCGGGCGCCCGTCATCATCGGCGCACCAAATCCACTCCGCGCCCAGCGACAGCGCAGTCAGCATACCCAGTGCGAAACCACCAGCGCCGCCCAAGTTCGTCTTGGAGCCGAAGTAGTGAATTTCCGGCGCCGATCCGCTTTCCGACGACTGCTGCGCCGCCACCTGCTCAGCGAGCTCCTTGACCTTCGGGTCATTGCCGTTGTCGACGATGATGAGCCATTTCGGCATGTGGGTCTGGCTGGCAACGATGGGAAGCGATTGACGCAGGTCCTCGATGCGGTTGTGAGTCACCACGATTGCGGCCGTTGCTGCCTCATCGTGCTTTGGGTGGTCAGCCGAGTTTTCGCTCACTTCGTTCTCCATCGGGGACGTACCGTTTATTACTGTTTTTATTGCTGTCTATCTTGCCATGTTGCTCCGGGTGAGCAATTCGCCAACCATCCGCGCCGCCCGCAATCTGCCCACGAGCCGCTCGCTAGGCCACTATGGACCCGCACCCGGCTCCCCGCGAAGCTACTACCGGCGCTGCGCGAGCACGTTGCGCACCTGGTCGGCGGCTTCTTTACCTTCGTAGGCTTCGACCACTTCGTCGACAAGCCCTGCCTGTCGAACCGTACCGTGATCAATCCACAGTGCCGTGTCACACAGCTGCGCCAGGAATTCATTCGAGTGCGACGCAAACACCAGCAGACCGGAGCGGTCGACCAATTCGGTCAACTTCGTCCGGGCCTTCGCCATGAATGCGGCGTCGACGGCTCCGATGCCTTCGTCGAGAAGCAGGATCTCCGGCTCAATGGACGTGACCACACCGAGCGCCAAACGCACGCGCATACCGGTGGAGTAAGTGCGCAGCGGCATGTGCAGGTAATCGCCGAGTTCGGTGAATTCTGCGATTTCGTCGAGCTTGGATTTCATCTGCTTGCGCGTCTGCCCCAGGAACAGGCCACGGATGATGATGTTTTCCAGGCCGGAGATCTCCGGGTCCATGCCGACACCGAGGTCGAACACCGGAGCCACACGCCCGCGCACATCGGCGGCACCGCGCGTGGGCTCATAGATTCCCGACAGTAGTCGCAGCAGCGTGGATTTACCCGCTCCGTTGTGGCCTACCAAGCCGACGCGGTCGCCCTCGCGCAGATGGATGTTGATGTCCTTCAGCGCCTCAATGACCACGACATTGGAGTCATTGCGGCCAATCGCACCACCCGCGGCGCCGAGGAACGCCTTCTTCATCGACCGCGATTTGGCGTCGAAAATGGGGAAGTCAACGCACGCGTTGTAAGTATCAATGCTGACCATGCTTATCCCTTGCTAGTTCTATTCGCTTTACGACGGCCTTTGCGGCCTAAACCCAGTAGCTCACGCGGGAGCGCCACAGGCGCATGGCCCCGAGTGCCAGCAACAGGCCAACTGCGGTGCAGGCGAGGACGATCCACCAGTGGTAGGTATCCACCGGCTGGCCGGTCAGTGGGGCGCGGATGATTTCCAGGTAGTGGAACAGGGGATTGATCTCTGCGATGCGTGCGCGTTCGGCGACGGCACCGCCCTGTTCCTCCAGTGTCTTGGTGGTCCACACAATCGGAGTCATGTAAAACACCAGCTGAATTAGGGAATCCAGCAGTGGTGCCACGTCGCGGTAGCGCGTAGCGATGATGCCGAAGAACATCGTCACCCACACACCGTTGACCACCAGCAGCGCCATCGCGGGGATGACCAGGAAGAAGTTCCAGCCCAAATCCGGACGGAAGACCAGCACGAGGATCAGCCAGATCACCATGTTGTGGGCCAGGAAGAGCAGCTGCCGCCATACCAGCCTGTAGACGTGAACGCTCAGCGCGCTGGGCAACTGTTTGATCAGGCCTTCGTTTTCAATGAAGACGGTTGCGCCCTCGCGCACGCAGCCGGAGATGAATCCCCAGATGATCAGGCCAACGGTCACGTGTGGCAGGAAGAACGCCAGCTCCTGCTGGAACAGCAGCGAGTACAGCAGGCCGAGAGCCAGGGCCATCGCGCCGGTGGCAATGGTGATCCACAGTGGGCCAAGCGTGGAGCGGCGGTAGCGCTGCTTGATGTCCTGCCAGCCCAGCTGCAGCCACAGCTCACGCTGGCCGAAGCCGGTAACCAGATCCTGCCAGGCAGCGCCCATGGTGCGGGAACGCGACTTGAAAGCCGGTGCCTCACCCGTTGCGTCAGTTATGCGCGCAATGTCGCGACGGAGAGTTTCCTCCGTGCGGATAGCGGAGCCATTGCGCACAGTATTGGCCGGCTGGTCGGCTGCGTCTGCGGATTGGCAATCATTTTCTGCGTTAGTCACGTCTCCAAACTACTAGCAAGGGCGGATTAGATTGAATACCGACAGCGCCGGGCGAGCCATTATTCCACGTCGTGACGGCGAACAACGGTCGCGTGGGATGGTCGTCATTGGTGGTTACGTGGTGCTTCTGAGGCTGTTTCCACGGTTGGTTATGTGACTGGTTATGTGAGTCTGGAAAACTTACATACAATCGCCGCTGTAACTGCTTTATGGCCTGCGGCTGGTGCATATGATTCACGCATTGGGAGTGCTTGCGCATGGCTACAGGCAGGAAAAGTTCAGCCAATTTTAAGCAACTACTAAAAAGGGATAAAGATTATCCTATAGGGGGTTGCTTCGATAGAATTGGCTCCAACTAAGATGTGCAAGCGATACACGGTTCGAGGCATGGACACTCGATTCGTGGGTGATTGCACGGTTAATTCTGAAATAGATATCGCAGCTTGAATTCGAAACCGGGAAAGGGTTTTCATGGCCTTTGATGTGCCTACAACCAGGGGTGCTTACTCGTCGCTTTCCGACGGGTGGACATACCTCAATGCGGGTCAACGCACCCAGGTGCCCGAACGTGTCCAGGCTGCGATGATCTCTGCATTTCGCAATGCACAGAAGTCCCTTCCAGGTGAGACTGGGGCGGGGGCTCATGGTCAGTCGCGTAGCTCGGGCGTTCCCGCTGCAGCGGAACTGACCGCCAGTGCGCGCCGGGCTTTTGCAGACCTCACTGGCGGTCCGGTCGCCGGTGTGGTGTTGGGATCTTCGCGTGAGGTGCTCATGGAGCAGTTCACGTCCGCAATGAGTCGACGCTTGACTCTCGGCTCTAACCTGGTGATTTCTCGCATCGGTTCGCAGGTCGTACACGCACCACTACGCCGGGCAGCCAATCTCTACGGGGCTCAAGTCCGCATTGCTGAGGCCGACTTGTCCTCGGGTACGTTGCCCTCCTGGCAGTTCGACGAACTTGTAGACGAGAGCACTCGCCTCGTTGTCGTCCCGGCCGCGGATCCGTTCGTTGGCACCATCGCGCCGGTAGCTGACATTTCTCGGCGGGTGCATGAGCACTCCAACGCCTGGGTGTTGGTCGATGCCTCGGATATTGTTGCCTACCGCGACGTGTCGATGAGCAAGCTGGGCGCCGACATCATGCTGGTTGACGCCTCCGTGCTGGGCGGGCCTGAGGTCGCAGCTTTGGTGTTCAGGGATCCCGAGATGTTCGAGCGCATGACGTCGTTAAGCTATGTGCCGAATGCGCGCGGCGTCGAGCGGATTGAGGTTTCCCCGGTGTCGCCGGCACTGCTCGGTGGGGTGTCGGAATCGGTGCTGCACCTGGCATCGCTGGATAGCACGGCGAGGGGGTCGCGTAGGCACCGCATTGAAACGGCGATGCCGCAGGTTTCTCGCTACTTGACGACGTTGTCGGAGCGCCTGATTGCGGCGCTGATGACCCTGCCGCGGGTGTACATCATCGGCATGGATACCGAAGATGATTCTTTCGCGAGTGTGTCGCGGGCACAGCACATTCCGCGTGTTAGCTTCCTCGTCGATGGAGTGTCGGCGAAGGTGGTCGTGGACAGGCTGCTGGATAATGGCCTGGTGACCAGCATTGTTGATGCATACGAATCGCCACTGCTGGAGGCCATGGGCATCGCTGAGGCTGGAGGTGCCGTGGGGGTCGGTCTCCAGCCGTTCAATACGCCGCACGATATTGACCAGCTCGTGCGCGCAGTTGCCTCGCTCGGTTAACTAGGCGGTCAGCTAACTAGACGGTCAGCACAATCTTGCCGCTGACCGCGCCACTGTCGAGCAGTTCGTGGGCCTTGGCTGCGTCACGCATATCCATGACCTCATGAATTTGAGGGGTGACGGTGCCGTCGGCAAGCATTGGCCAGATGGTGTCCTCTGTGGCGTTGACGATGCGAGCCTTGTCAGCGAGATCGCGGTAGCGCAGGCCGGTGGCGGTGATGGAGCCGCGCTTGCTCAGCAGGCGGCCGATGTTGAGCTCGCCCTTAACGCCTCCCTGCATGCCGATGATGACCAGGTGGCCGTCCTTCGCCAGGGCCTTGACGTTTCGGTCGAGGTACTTTGCGCCCATGATGTCCAGAATGACATTGGCGCCACCCTCAGCTGCAACGATCTCCTCGAAGTCCTCTTCCTTGTAATTGATGAGGATGTCGGCGCCGAGCTCCTTGCACTTAGCCAGCTTCTCCGCTGAACCGGCGGTGACTGCGACGCGAGCACCGAGCCGCTTGGCCATCTGAATAGCGAAAGTGCCGATGCCGCCCGCGCCACCGTGGACCAGCAGTAGGTCGCCTTCCTTGAGGCCGGCAATCATCACGACATTCGAGAACACCGTGCAGGCAACCTCGACGATGGATGCGGCCTCGGTGAAGGAGTAGCCATGTGGCAGGGGGAGAATCTGGCCGGCCGGGACTGCGACCTTTTCGGCGTAAGCGCCACCGGAGAGAAGGCAGCAGACCTCGTCGCCGACTTTCCAGCCCTGGGAGTCGCCCTTGACCTCTTCAATGACACCTGCGCACTCCAGGCCGAGGGTGTCGGTTACGCCTTTTGGCGGCGGGTAGTGGCCAGCGGCCTGCAGCAGGTCAGCACGGTTTACGCCAGCGGCCTTGACCTTGACCAGCACCTGCCCATCCTCGAGAGTCGGTTCCGGAGCATCGGCCCATTCCAGGGCGCGGGGGTTGGAAAGATCAGTCTGAATGATTGCCTTCATAGTCTTCAAAGGTAATGCAAAAACTGGTTATGCACGCGGTATTTCAAGCTCTTTTGCAATTAGCAAAAATAGTTATGTCTGTAGAGGTGGATGCTTGGGGTGTGGTGTGGGATGAGAAGGCTAGCGAAAGGTGCTGGCAAGGGGTGTTATGAGGGCGTTTGCTGCCTCACGGCGGTATGCGGTTATGATGTTGGCGTTGGAAGTATGGCAGAGCGGCCGAATGCACTGGTCTTGAAAACCAGCGAGGGTCACACCTCCGGGGGTTCAAATCCCCCTGCTTCCGCAGATAGAAACCCTCGGTAGATGTTCTACCGAGGGTTTCTTCATTTCTCTTAAAAGTTGGCGTATGTGCTGAGGTCAGCGACGGATAGTCGGACCTTTGGGAGGCTTTCGTGGTTAACCCCGTTATGGGGTGGTCGGACGGGCATGTAATTGGGCTCTTTGGATACCCCTGAACAGCGTTACAGGGGGCAAGCTGGGGTGTTTTGTCGCGGGATGGAAAATGGGGGCAATTTTGGCAGCGGTGAGGAACAGCCATTTCAGGGCAGTGCGTATTTCTATAGTTAAAAGTATTCCAGCCGGCCCAAACCTGTAATGCATGTGCGGACATGTGACTGGTGTGACTGCTGTGGCGACATGGTTTTCGATTTTTAGGTTGATGTTCGAAAAATGGCTACTTGTTGCCGCCGTCGATAGGTGTCGTATTAACTATCGCCAAGTGAACCGCACGCCGATGCATCACGCGTGCATTCCTGCTGGAGAACCGCCATGTTGGCCTACTCCGACCACAAGTCTTCGCATCGTTAAAAGGAGCCCGTGACAGATGGCAACTCGCACCGTACGTAACCGCAGCATTGCTCGCATTGCTGCACTCTCTCTAGCCGCAGGTATGACCTTTGCGGGATTCGGTAATACTGCACATGCTCAGGACCTGCTGAGCGTTGATTCCATCACTCAGACTGTCACCGACGCCATTGGTGAAGTCACCGGTACTGGTTCCTCCAGCGCGACGCATAGCTGGAAGAACTCCAATGTGACGCGATCCGTTGAGGTCAATGGTGTCGCGGGTGCCGTCGTCAAGCCTGGCGATGTCGTGACCTTTACTCTGACCTACACGGACAACAATCCGAAACTGTTTAAGTCCTACATTCAGCGCATGACCGATGTCATTCCGAACGGCCTGCAGTACGTGGCCAACTCGGCGACGTACAAGGTCGGCAGCGATGACTGGGCGGATCCGAACGAGTCGGATAAGTGGCTGGAAATCGTTAACAACGGTGCGGTGGAGTTTAAGGCCGGCACCATCTTTCAGGCATGGGGCTCCCCGACCACGTCGACTGTGAGTTTCAAGTGGCAGTACCGCGTCACGGACGCGATTGCCGACGGTGCGTTGAATACGGGAACCGAAATCCACTTCAACCCAGGCGACAAGGTGGAGAAGCTGCATGACATGGGGCCGAAGCTCACTGTGAAGCGGGAGGCGCCGGCTCCGGGTATTCCGGGTGTTCCGGGTGGCTCGCTGGGCTCCCCGAGCCTGCAGTCGCCGGGCTTCCAGTCCCCGGGGCTGCCGTCGCCGGGCATTAACCGCTAAGTAGTTTCCATCTGCGCACTTTCATCTCGATAGTTCTCAGGTCTCACAGAAAGCTTCTCAACATGTACAACGCACACGCCCAGACCACTAAGGCCTCTCGTCCGCGACGTCGCTCCCGTACCGCCATTGCCGCAGTTACCCTCGCAGCTGGCTTGACCTTCGGTTTCGGCGCTCCTGCCATGGCGCAGTCCCCGGGTCTGCCCTCGCCGAGTCTGAACTCGCCAGGACTTAATTCGCCTGGTCTGACTCTGCCGGGCTCGAGCGCCCCGAAGGTGAAGCTCGGCACTGTCGGTGGCCCGATTTGGTCTGCTGATGTTTACTCGCAGATTATCCGCGGTAAGGAGGCCCGACCGGGTGACGAGGTCACCATCCGTATTGAGGTCGTCGGCGTCAATGGCGAAGGCAAACTGCGGGGAATCGGCCACAACATCCCGGCTGACTTTGAGCTCGTTCGTGTGACTCGCCAGTCGCAGGACAATATCCTCGGCGGCGGTATTTACACGCTGAAGGAGGGGGAGTACGTCAACACCGAGCGCAACGGTAATCGTCAGGTGCGCCTGTCCTGGACGGAGGGCGGCTTCCTCGGTGCCTTCAAGGACAACCCGACTGTCAGCAGTTCGAAGTCTGTCTCCGTTGACTTCACGTACAGGGCTCCGGACTACGAAGGTGAGTTCGACAACGGCGGCTACGCCAACTTGGGCGCGGCTTTTAACCCGACCGCGAACTGGGTCGTTGGCGGCGAAAAGGTAGTCGTGAACAAGAATGCGAAGCCGTCGTGGTGGCCGTTCTAACGACTGTTCTAGGTCGCGATTAGCGGCAGTTCTCCAGGGATGAGTAAAAACTTCCCCAGATAGAGAGCGAATTACAGAACGTAAACCCCCGGTCGCATGCGGTCGGGGGTTTCGTGTGTCCGAAATCTGCCACAGGTAATTTTGCGGAGGTAATTTAATTGCTCCGACCAACGTGTACTGTGGCCTGAAACAATACGGGCAAATTGCCAAAACCGGTAAGCTCGGTCTTGCTGTAATACAAACCCAGCGTCATGCTGGCGGACGGTATTGAGGAAAAGGTCGAACAATGGCAACGAATCGGAGCAACCACTCGGACGACTCGTTCGGTGAGTGGAGCATAAATCCGGGCACGTCAGATGATCAACCCTCCGCTGATACGCCGGCAAATGCGTGGAGCGCTGTGGATGGGTCACAGTGGGAGCAGCCTGAGGGGCAAACGCAGTATCTGCAGCAGCAGTATTCACAGTCCCAGCAGCCTGAACCATACCGCCCCGCCCCCTATGTTCCAGGTCCGCAAGCTGGTCCGGCTGCTGCGCCGAGCAATGACAACAAGGGGCTGACCATCGCGGTTATTGTCCTGGCGCTCGTTGCGGTCGCTCTCTTCGTCGGCGCAATGGCTTTCTTCTACTTCTCCGATTCGAAGGGAGTGAATTCGGCCGGCAGCAACTCGCCCCAGTCGGTTCAGTCAGCTAGTGCTGAGGATTTTTCCACGTCGTCGACCGCTGAGCAGAAGCGTCGCGCTGAAGGGTTCCAGCCGCCATCGAACTGGCGTCACTGCTCCGGCTCGGGCGATCCGGGTGATTTGAACTTGGTATATGCAGAAGATGTCGGTGGTAACACTACGACCTGTCAGTTTGCCACCAACGTGCGCAATTCCTTCGTTGAGCAGTACCAACTTACGAAGAAGCTCAACGGTACAGTCACCGCTAGCAGCCCAACAACTGGCAAGACATACAGCATGACCTGCCGCGATAACGGTGAGGTTGTCACTTGCACCGGCGGTACGAATGCGACGGTGCACATTGTCTAAACGTCTCCGAGTAGCTCTGGCCGCAACCGCCGTCGTCACGCTCGGCCTTAGCGCCTGCACCATCGGCACCGACTCGGCGGACATGCCGTCGCCGACGCTGTCCAATCCGCTTGACGACGGCCCCGGCGGAGCATCCTCCGACGGGAAAGTTGTGCCCGGTGAGATGCCTCGCGAAGTTGTCGAGGCAGTGAAGTCCGCGCAAAAGGAACTCGGTGGTCTGGCCGGCGCCGCTCTGGCAACGCCGGATAAAGATTCCGAAGTGGTTTCCACGGGCGACTTCAAAACGGGTCCGGCCTGGTCTACCTCCAAGGTGCCGATTGCGGTGGCTTATGTGCGCGAATCGGGCGTGGATTCCCTGGTCGAATCCGCAATCACGGTTTCCGATAACGATGCGGCTGAGTCCATGTGGTACTCCCTGGGCGATGACGCGACCGCGGGCGCGACCACCGACGAGATTCTCCGAGAGGGCCACGACACCCGCACCGTCATGGGCACTGACCGCATCCGTGCGGAATACACCGTCTTCGGGCAGACGCAGTGGGATTTGCGCGACCAGGCTATTTTCGGCGCCAATTTGCAGTGCATCGAGGCGGGCCCAAAGGTCGCTGACCTCATGGGACAGATTGCCGACGAGCAGTCCTACGGCCTCGGACGCATCCGCGGTGCCCACTTCAAGGGTGGGTGGGGCCCAGATGATGAAGGTGTCTACCTTGTGCGACAGTTCGGCTATCTGCCGGGCAAGAAGCCGGGCACCTTCGTTGGTGTCGCTATCGCAGCCCAGCCTGACGACGGCACCTATGAGACCGGCCAGCAAATGCTTGACCGCATCGCAAAGGCGATTGAGCGCAGCGGTGGCGCGACCACCGGCCGCGCCGGTAGCTGCTAGCTGAGCGATAGCTGTTAGCGCTCAATTCCTAGCGCAGCCAGCAGCTGCGAGGTCTCTTCCTCAGTAGTGATGGTGATGCGAGCACCTTCGCCGGCAAAGCAGCGGATGAGAATGTTGCGCTGCGCCAGGAAGTCACCGAGATCCGTGGTGGTGGCCACCGAGACGTCGTCAAGCAAAGAGAGATTCGCGATCCGCCCCTCGTCAATCCAAATGAAGTTGGCCTGCGAGTTCGGCAGCACCGTCTCGCGGCCGGTGGCGGCGTTGATGGCCTCTGTGACGGCGACGCGCTGTGCGCGGACCTCAGCAATGCGGGCGGTGAGCTCTTCCTGTGCGTCGAGCGAGGTGAGCGCGGCAATCTGCGCGAGAGTGTTTACGGAGAAGGGGATAGCGACCTTATTCACGGCCTCCACAAGCTTCTCCGGGCCGAACATGTAGCCCACACGAAGCCCGGCCAAACCGTAGACCTTGGAGAATGTGCGCAAACCGACCAGGTTGGGGTAGGTATCCAGCAGCTCATGCGCCAACGGGGTAGCGGCATGAGTGGCCTCGTCCACCAGCTCGATGTACGCCTCGTCGAGAGCGACCACAACATCGCCCGGAACCTGCGCCATAAACTCCGCGAAAGCCGCGAGAGTGATGGTCGTGCCCGTCGGGTTATTGGGATTACAGACGAAAACCAGGCGTGTGCGGCCGGTGATAGCGGCAGCCATTGCCGAAAGATCATTGCGACCCTGCGCATCCAGCGGCACCGGCACCGGAGTAGCCCCGGCGACGCGAGCGAGAATGGGGTAGGCCTCGAAGCTGCGCCACGGGAACACGACCTCATCCCCATCCTCACAGGTGGCCTGCACGAGCTGCAGGCACAGAGCGGAGGAGCCGCAGCCGACCGCGACCTGCTCCATGGGCAGACCCAGGTGCTCGCCGAGCTTAATGCGCAGGTCAACCGCGCCCATGTCCGGGTAGCGGTTCGGGCTGGTGGTTGGGTCAGCGATGGTCTGTGAGATGGCCTCCACCACCGAGGGCAGTGGCGGTTGGGTCATTTCATTGGACGCGATCTTCAGCGCGCCGGGCACAGCCTTGCCCGGGACATAGGCCGGAACCTGCTCGAGGTCGGCGCGGGTTTTGGGCTGAACTGAAGATGCATCGTTGGTCATAGGCCTAACTGTAGAACATGGCCCGGATTGGGCAGTACAGAATCCCCGCAAAATCCCAAGGTGTGGTCGCTATTTGTGGCGCCGTATTTGGTGGCTCCGCGGGTGTTTTGCTTTTCAATTCTTGTGTTCTGTAGGATTGGCTGCGGTTATTTGGTCTCGTCCACGCAATGGCGAACAGCTTTGCTGAAGCGGGATCGATGCCAGTGGTTTTGGAGGCGTGCCAGAGCGGCCGAATGGGGCTCCCTGCTAAGGAGTTGCCTGTCTTGCGACGGGCCGGAGGTTCGAATCCTCTCGCCTCCGCCACACGCGCCCGTAGCTCAACGGATAGAGCATCTGACTACGGATCAGAAGGTTAGGGGTTCGAATCCCTTCGGGCGCACCATGTAGACCCGCACCTTGTAGGTGCGGGGCTTTTTGTTTTTATTACCTGGCAGTGCAGCGCGAGCCGGGGCATTGCGGGGCGGGGCAGCGCGGTCCTTCACTTGTGGCCAGGGTTCGGTCACTTATCGATGGTTTCTCGTGGCCTGTCGATGGTTTTGCGCCACTTATGCGCGCGCTGTGGGTGCTACGTGTGCACTTGTCGATGCGCTGTTCACTTGTGGCCAGGCTATAGCGAATCGATAGGTGAACTATGCATCGATAAGACAACGAACCAGCTCCCTTGCTCCAGCAACGCGCAGCAACAGGTAGCAAAGCGCAGCAACAGGCACCAACCCGGACCTGCCGACCGACTCGCCACCTCCCTGAGCCGCCACGGCCGTACCTCCAACACCCCCGCGCAGCCTTTGCCCGGCTGAATCCGATTAGCCTGGCCTTGTACTTGGTCAATCGGGGCTTCCGCCCCGCGCCGCCTCGCGCCGCCTCGCACGCCGGGGGACATTTTCCTATCCTGAACAGTTGCAATAGACTTAGACCCCGGTTGCCCTCCCCGTATTTCGATAGGAGCCTTGATGGACGCCCGTCTAGCCGTTCGCCGTAAGCCCGAGTTCCGCAATGAGGAAGCTACGCTGCTGTCCTCGATCGGCCAGGACGGCGAGGTGGCAATCTACTATCTCTACGATGCTTTCGATGCGACGGAGGAGGATCTTGTCGCGCTGCGTGAGTCGGTAGTTGCTGATTCGCGTGTCGACGAGCTGGTCGAGCTCCCGGCCCCCGCCGAGCTGGGGAACTACCTTGCTGTCGAGCCGCTGCCTGGCCAGTACGACCAGCGTGCCGATGCCGCCGAGCAGGCCCTGCGCCTGCTCCGCCCGGAAACGCAGGCGCAGATCACCTCGGCAACGCTGTATGTTTTCGATGCTCCGGTGAATGACGCCGTGCGCTCCTTCCTCATCAACCCGGTCGAATCGGGGGAGAAGAACCTGAGCGTCCTGCGCCGTCCGAGCATGGGCGAGATTGAGCCGCTGAAGGAGTACCCGGGCTTCACCGAGCTGGATGACGAAGGCCTGGCCGAGCTGCTCGCAGCCGACGGCATGGCCATGTCGCTGGCCGACCTGAAGACCATCCAGGATTACTTCCGCTCCGAGGGCCGCACCCCGACCGAGGTAGAGCTGTCCGCGCTGGATACCTACTGGTCGGACCACTGCCGCCACACCACCTTCAACACCGAGCTGACCTCCATCGAGAACAACGAGCCGCGCTTTGCCGCACAGCTCGACCGCGCGCTGCGTCGCTACGACGAGCTGCGTGAGCTCAACGGTCGCACGCACAAGCCACGCTCCTTGATGGACATGGGCACCATCATGGGCCGCGAACTGCGTCGCACGGGTGTCATGGATGACCAGGAAGTCTCCGAAGAAATCAACGCCTGCTCCGTCTACGTCGACGTCGAGGGCGATGACCGCAAGTGGCTCCTCATGTTCAAGAACGAGACCCACAACCACCCGACCGAGATCGAGCCATTCGGTGGTGCCTCGACCTGTCTCGGTGGCGCAATCCGCGACCCGCTGTCGGGTCGCTCGTGGGTCTACCAGGCCATGCGTCTATCTGGCGCAGGTGACATCAACACTCCGCGCGAGCAGACCCTCGAGGGCAAGCTGCCGCAGCGCGATATTTCCTCCCGCGCCGCAGCCGGCTACTCCTCCTACGGCAACCAGATCGGTCTGGCCACCACTGGTGTGCGCGAGCTGGTCCACCCGGGATACGTCGCTAAGCGAATGGAACTCGGTGCCGTCGTCGCCGCTGCCCCGGCAGACAACGTCAAGCGCCTCGAACCTGCGCCGGGCGATGTGGTGATCATGCTCGGTGGCCGCACCGGCCGTGACGGTGTCGGCGGTGCGACTGGCTCGTCCAAGGCTCACGATGAGGACTCGCTGGGCCGTTCCGGTGCCGAGGTGCAGAAGGGTAACCCGGTCAACGAGCGCAAGATTCAGCGCCTGTTCCGCCGCGAGGACGTCACCACCAAGATTGTCCGCTGTAATGACTTTGGTGCAGGTGGCGTGTCCGTTGCGGTCGGTGAGCTGGCTGACTCCATCGACATTCACCTCGAGCGCGTGCCGCTGAAGTACGCCGGTCTGAATGCCCGCGAAATCGCGATTTCCGAGTCTCAGGAGCGCATGGCGCTGGTCGTGCGCCCGGAGGACGCCGACTTCATCATCGCCGCCGCTGCCGAAGAGAACATCGAGGCCGTCGCGCTGGCAGACATCACCGACACCGGTCGGCTGCGCATGTTCATGGGCGGCGAGGTCGTCTTCGACCTCTCCCGTGAGTTCATCGACACCAACGGCGCCGACCGCGCCCAGAACGTCGAGATGGTTGCTGCGGAGGGCGGCGTCGTAAAGCAGGCTCCGACGAGCGTACTGGAGTCGCTGCGTGCGGCGACGGCGGGCTCCCAGGAGGGCATGATCGAGCAGTTCGACTCGACCGTCGGCCGCTCCACCGTGCTCATGCCGTACGGCGGTGCGACGCAGAAGACCGACGAGCAGGCGTCGATCCAGACGCTGCCGGTCGATGGCGGCACGAGCACCGCGTCCATCATGACCTGGGGTTACTCGCCATCGCTTGCCGACGAGTCCCCGTACCTCATGGGTTCCTACTCCGTCGTGGAGGCACTGGCTAAGCTCGCAGCGGCCGGTGGCGATCCGCGCGGTGCCTGGCTGAGTGTGCAGGAGTACTTCCAGCGCCTGGACCAGGATCCGCAGCGCTGGGGCGAGGTTGCGCAGGCTCTGCTCGGCCTGCTCGAGGCTCAGGACGGCTTCCAGGTTGCGGCCATTGGCGGTAAGGACTCCATGTCCGGCACCTACGGCGAGGACCTGCACGTGCCGGCGACCCTGGTGACCTTCGCAGTTGCCGCGATGGACGAGACCGACGCTGTCTCTGCTGCAATCCCGGCAGGTAACTTCGACCTCTACCTGTTTGCGCACAAGCCGCTCGAGTCCGGGGAGCCGAACTACGAGCAGCTCAACGCACTATTTGCTGCTGTGCGCGAGCTGCGGCCGGCTGCGGCCTCGGCTGTTACTAACGCGGATCTGGCTGCGACCCTGGTCAACATGGCTGTGGGCAATGGCGTGGGCCTGGAGGTATCCCTCCCGGAGGCTCCGCTGGGCTCCATCGTTGTGGCTGTTCCGGCTGGTCAGGATGTTGAGGGTGCTGTTGAGGGTGCTGTGAAGATCGGTGCCACCGACGAGTCGGGCACGCTGCGCTTCGGTGAGGAGTCCTTCACTGTCGCCGAGGCTCTGGAGGCAATGGAGTCCGGTTACCGTGAGGTCTTCCCGCTCAATGACTACGAGGGCGAGGCCCTGCCGGAGTTCGCTAACCAGGTCAGCGAGACCAAGACTGACCTGCAGAGCCCGGGCAAGAAGGATGTCCACGTGTTGCTGCCGGTCTTCCCGGGTACCAACTCCGAGTACGACATGGCCGAGGCATTCGTCGCTGCTGGCGCTACCTACGAGTTCCACGTAATCCGCAACCTGACCCCGGCAATGCTGGCGGAGGACACGAAGGCGTTCATCGAGAAGCTTCAGGACTCCGACATCCTGGCATTCTCCGGTGGCTTCTCCCTGGGTGATGAGCCGGACGGATCCGCCAAGTTCATCGCCGCGTTCCTGCGTTCCGACGATGTCGCAGCCGCCGTCAAGGAGTTCGTGGCCGACAACGGTCTTGTGCTCGGTATTTGTAACGGTTTCCAGGCGCTGGTCAAGTCCGGCTTCCTGCCGTACGGCGACCCTGCGCAGCTCCGCGAGGACTCGCCGACCCTGGCCCACAACCGCCAGCTGCGTCACGTTTCCCGCATCGCTACTACTCGCGTCGCGACCGTGAATTCCCCGTGGCTGCGTGGTTTCGAGCCAGGCCAGACCCACCTCATGCCGGTTTCTCACGGTGAGGGCCGTTTCGTGGTTTCCGAGGACGAGGCCCGCCGCCTGTTCGAGGCCGGTCAGGTCGCTTTCCAGTACGTCGATGCCGACGGCGATGCCGAGGGCGTGCCGACGATGACAGCGCCAGCCAACCCGAACGGTTCCTCCTACGCCATTGAGGGCATTGTCAGTGCTGACGGCAGGATTCTGGGCAAGATGGGCCACCCGGAGCGTTTCCGCGAAGGCCTGATGCGCAACATTCCGGGCATTGGTGAGCAGGACATCTTTGGCAACGCTGTCCGCTGGGTCCGCGGCGAGTAGTTCCTCGGTTTCTTCGTTACCTCGGTCAGGGGTACCTCGGTCGGTCCTGTTCGGATAGGCCGGGGTAACCGCTACGAAACCTGTTGTTAATGTGCAACGAATATGTACTTGAATAAGTGCCGAAAAGGTTGCTTGAACAGGCGATTTTGTAAAACTTAGCAGGATGAGTAAAGTATCTATTCGTTGCAGGGGCCGAGGGGATTACCCCAGAGTCGCTGAATAACAACAAAATGCGCCCGTAGCTCAACGGATAGAGCATCTGACTACGGATCAGAAGGTTAGGGGTTCGAATCCCTTCGGGCGCACAATGCAGACCCGCGCCGATAAGGTGCGGGTCTTTTTGTCTGCCTGACTTATCGATGGTTTTCTGGCGGGTTAGGGTTAAGTAAAGAAAAGTGTGTCTTTTCCGGG
>NZ_KV836309.1:0-20479 GCF_001838335.1 Corynebacterium sp. HMSC075F02
TATCCATGATGCAATGACCGCCTGACCCTACCGCACAAATTTTGCCACGAAAGTGTCATAAACCTAGTCAG
Source organism: Corynebacterium sp. HMSC075F02 (assembly GCF_001838335.1). NCBI lineage: Bacteria > Bacillati > Actinomycetota > Actinomycetes > Mycobacteriales > Corynebacteriaceae > Corynebacterium > Corynebacterium sp. HMSC075F02. Next base: position 72 of record NZ_KV836309.1, read on the forward strand.
TAACTATGTGGAATTTAAGCCAGTGCGCGGTTGACCGCGCTGGTGACTGCCTTCAGCGATGCGTAGGTGATGGAACCAGCGATGCCGGAGCCCCAGACCTTGGTGCCGTTGACATCTGCGAGGACGTAGGCCGCAGCCTCGGCGTCGTCACCTGCGGTGCGAGCGTGCTGGACGTATTCCTGAACCTCGACGTTGATGCCGAGCTTCTCCAGGGCGTTGGCGTAAGCGGCCAGCGGGCCGTTGCCGACACCCTCGACGGTCTGCTCCTTGCCCTCGTAGACGATGTGAGCCTTGATCTTGGTGGCGTCCGACTCGTTCTGAGGGGCATCGACAGTCAGGGCAATCTGCTCGAGCGGAACCTCGCGGTCCAGGTACTCACCTGCGAAGATGTCCCAAATCGCCTTGGAGTTGACCTCGCCGCCCTCGGCATCGGTGACTGCCTGCACAACGGACGAGAACTCGACCTGCATGGAGCGCGGCAGGTTCATGCCGTGGTCCGTCTTCATGATGTAGGCCACGCCGCCCTTGCCGGACTGGGAGTTCACGCGAATAACGGCCTCGTAAGAACGACCGACGTCCTTCGGGTCGATAGGCAGGTAAGGAACTTCCCAGGTCACCGCGCGCAGGTCCTCGTCGGAAAGCTCCTTGACGGCAGCGCCCGGGCGGACCTTGTCTGCCATTGCGTCGAGGCCCTTGTTCACGGCGTCCTGGTGGGAACCGGAGAAAGCGGTGAAGACCAGGTCGCCGCCGTACGGGTGGCGCTCCGGAACGCGCAGCTGGTTGCAGTACTCGACGGTGCGGCGGATCATATCGATGTCGGAAAAGTCGATTTGCGGGTCGACTCCCTGGGTCAGCATGTTCAGGCCCAGGGTGACCAGGCAGACGTTACCGGTGCGCTCGCCGTTGCCGAAGAGGCAGCCCTCGATGCGGTCGGCGCCGGCCATGTAGCCCAGCTCGGCGGTGGCGATGCCGGTACCGCGGTCGTTGTGCGGGTGCAGCGACAGGATGATGGAGTCGCGGCGGTTGAGGTTGCGGTGCATCCACTCGATGGAGTCTGCGTAGACGTTCGGAGTGATCATCTCCACGGTCGACGGCAGGTTGATGATGATTGGGTTCTCCGGCGTCGGGTCGATGACATCAACCACGGCGTCGACAACTTCCTTGGCGTACTCAACCTCGGTGCCGGTGTAGGACTCCGGCGAGTACTCCCAACGCCAGTTGGTGTCCGGGTAGTCCTTCGCGATGGTCTTAATCAGCTCTGCGGCGTCGGTGGCAATCTTCTTGATTGCGTCCTTGTCCTTACGGAACACAACATCGCGCTGCAGGATCGAGGTGGAGTTGTAGAAGTGAACGATGACGTTCTTAGCGCCGGCACATGCCTCGAAGGTGCGGCGAATCAGGTGCTCGCGAGCCTGAACCAGAACCTGGATGGTGACGTCGTCCGGGATCATGTTCTTCTCAATGATCTCGCGCACGAAGTTGTAGTCAGTCTGGGAAGCGGACGGGAATCCGACCTCAATTTCCTTGTATCCCATCTGGACCAGCAGCTCGAACATGCGGCGCTTGCGCTCCGGGCTCATCGGATCAATCAGTGCCTGGTTGCCGTCGCGCAGGTCGACGGCACACCAAACCGGTGCCTTAGTAATGCGCTTGTCCGGCCAGGTGCGGTCCTTCAGCTGGAAGTCCTGAACTTCCTGGTCGTAAGGCAGGTAGCGGTTGGTTGCCATCTGGGAGTTGCGCTGCTTATTCCAAGCAGGCTGTCCTTCCGGAATCTCGCCAGCAGGAGTGGAGATTACAGAAGGAGCGGAAATAAAAGCGTCGGAAGGAGACATGTTGTGGGCCTTTCTAATTCGGACTTTTCTTGTAGGCCGGCACAACTAACCCCGCGACGGGGAGCCGGCCTTAAACCCAAGCCCCGCCGCGGCATAGAAGCAGTAGTCCGCGTTGCATGTGATGTACCTTACCCCTTTGTTTATATGATTTTCATCATTCGGGGGTTTTAGTGGGGGAAATATGCGCGGGTTTCTGTGCCGTAAGAGTTCTGCGTCGTTAGGGGCTGTGCGGTGGGGCTCCGTGCAGTGAAAGGCGTTGCCGACGGCCCCGCCCATCGATAGTTCTAAAACTAGTACCAATGTATTTAGTGGATTAAAGATGATAGCGTCCTTAAGGTGCAAACTAGCTGGTCTATTCTTAAGCGAGACTTGCGCCGTCTCCGCAATAGCCCAAGAGTGTGGGTAATCATCATCGGCGTGATGATCACCCCTGCCTTGTACTCCTGGTTCAACATCCCGGGCTTCTGGGATCCGTACGAGCACACCGAGAACATCGGTGTGGCAATTGTGAATGAGGACAAGGGCGCGAGTTCCTCGGTTACCGGAAGCCTCAATATCGGTAACCAGGTGGTCAAACAACTAAAACAAAATCATGAACTGGGCTGGCAGTTCCCCGATGCCGAGAAGGCAGACCGAGACCTAAAGCGCGGCAAGGTCTATGCCGAAATCACCATTCCGCCGAATTTCTCGCAGGAAATGGTTGACCTGATTCAAGGGCAGGGGCATCCAGCAAAGCTGAAATACCGCGCTAACCAGAAGATCAACGCGATCTCGCCGCACATCACGGCGCAGGGCGCGTCCGGTATTGATGGTCAGATTTCCGCTTCCTTTAATAAGGAGATTGCGAAGGCGGTCACCGAGGAGGTTAAGGAAGCTGGCGGCCTGCTGCAGGGGCGGTTCGATGCGGCTCGTCTCAATTCCGCTGACGCTTTCCAGGATGTCGCCGATGCGGTTGCCAATAGCCGCGATGAAGTCGGTGCTATCCAGGAGCAGATTGGCGATCTGCAGCCGACGATTGCGCAGATCAAGAAGACTCTCGGCAGCGTGGACACGGCCCTCGATGACGCCCAGGATGCGTTGACGCAGGTGCAGGCGATTACTGGTGAGCTCAACAACGAGGTCCTGAATTTCTCCGCGGATCTCAACGACGCCTACCTGCAGGGCAGTACCGCCCTGGTAGAGGGCACCGGTAACGCCAACGCCGCGATCGGCGCGATGACTGGCAATCTGCAGGGCGCAATTTCCCGTTCGGATTCCGCGACGGCTGCGGCGGAGGACATCGTCAAGCAGGCGGATCAGGTCATTGGCGGCCTGAATTCCCTGTTGGATGCCAGCCCGCTCAACGGCCCGGATAAACAGGCAATCCAGCGCACAATCGATGCGCTCGACGAGAGCAACGCCACCAATAAAGAGCTGGTGGAGGGTCTGAAGAACGTCTCCGGCTCGGCGCAGGGAACTCTCGACTCCCTCAACGCCACCAGCGAGGCATTGGCGCAGGCCACTAAGGACGGCAAGGCCGCCTCGGATCAGATTCGTCAGGCGTCCCAGGACTCACTCCCGCAGTTGAGCAAGGCGCTTAATCAGCTCAACGCGCGCGTGGGTTCGTACGCGGCGGCGCTTGGCGCGCAAAAGGACACCGTCAAGGAAACGTCCGCGCTTCTCGACGCTACGAGTGGGCAGCTTTCTGCTGCGGATCAGGTCCTCGAGAGCTTCAAGGCCGACCTTGATGGTGTGCGCGATGGCTTGGAAACTGCGCGTCTCGATGTTCTTACCCTGGGCACCACCGAAGAGCGCGAAGCCATGAACATGGTCAACGACCTCGATCCTGAGGGTATCTCGCAGTTCCTGAGCGATCCGGCTGAGGTTAAGACCGAGGCCGTGTTCCCGGTGGATCACTACGGCTCGGGTATGGCGGCGCTGTTTACCAACCTGTCGTTGTGGATTGGTGCGTTCATTCTGATTGTGATTTTCCGCGTGGAAGTCGACGCGGAAGGTTTCAAGGAAATCACGGTGGGCCAGGCGTACATGGGCCGCACATTGCTGCTGGGCATCATCGCTACTTTCCAGGCGCTGATTGTCTCTATCGGTGACATCGTCATTGGTGTGCAGCATGTCAGCGCGGTTGCGTTCGTCCTCACCTGTGTCGTGGTGGAGTTGTGTTATCTCGCCATTATTTACAGTTTGGTGTCGGCGTTTGGCCACGTGGGACGTGGTATTGCCGTAGTGCTCGCGTTTATTCAGATTCCTGGCGCCGCCGGTCTCTATCCAATTGAGATGACCCCGGACTTCTTCCAGGCGCTGAATCCGTTCTTGCCGTTGACCTACGGCATTGATGCTCTCCGCGAGACCATTGGTGGTTTTTACTCCAATTACTACCTGAAGAACATGCTCACCTTGATGGCCATGGCAGTGGTCGCCTACGTGGTCGGTTACTGGCTGCGCCGCAGCCTGTCCTCGGTCAATGTCTTGGTTAACCACCAGCTTGAAGAGGGCGGACTGGTCAACAACGAAGAAGTCCACCTGGTCGGTAGCGGATACAAGCTCAGTGACCTCGTCTTTGCGCTGCGTAACCGCGAGGAGTACCAATCGCGAGTCGACGAGCGGATGGAGAATCTGCGTGGCAGCTACGCGCTGTTCATGCGCATTGCCGTTGGTGTCTCGTTGGCCGCCCTGGTGGTGCTGGGTATTTTGGCCCGTAACTACCCGGATCAGAAGGCCCTGTTCTTCGGTCTGGCTTGCCTGTTTGTGCTGCTCTGCCTCGCCTACATCGCGGTGCGCGAGTACGTCAAGCAGTCTGTGATTCACGCCCAGGAGCTCAGCGAGCTGTCGGAGGAGGAGCTGCGCGCCTACATGGAGCACCAAACTTCCCATCCGCATGCGTACTCGCTGGAAAATGCTGGTGATTCGGTTGAGCCACAGGCGAAGGTGTCGTCGGCAAGCGTGAAGACTTCCTCAGAAGGTGAAGCCTAATGAGAAACGTTCTTGAAATTGTGCGGAATGACTTTCGGGTAATCCGCCAGAACACGATGACCGGCATCATGGTTTTCGGTCTGGTGCTGATTCCGCTGCTGTTCACCTGCTTTAACGTGCTGGCCAGCTGGGAGCCGTTTGAGAACACCGAAAAGCTGAAGATTGCGGTCGCCAGTAATGACCGTGGTCATCGCACGGATATCGGTGCGATTGACGTGAACTTGGGCAATGAGGTGCTGTCGAAGCTGAGCCGTAATCACGACATCGACTGGCAGATTACGGATTCTGAGGACGCCATCGACGGCACTAAGTCCGGTGACTACTACGCGGCAATCGTGCTTCCGGAGAACTTCAGTACCGAACTGATGACCTTCTACGTCCGAGGCACCAAGGCGCCTAAGCTGACGCTCTATACGAATGAGAAGAAGAACGCGCTTTCGTCAATCATTACGAGTAAGGGCGCGAGTGGCGTTATTCAGGAGATTGACAAGAACTTCACGCAGGTCGTCGCCAGTGTTGGGCTGGGCGTGATCACCTCGCTGGATGAGTATCTAAACACCTCCGACTCCAAGCAGGCACTGACGCGCGTGCAAAACCGCGTTGATGACACCGCCGCGCGGCTGCGCTCCGGTGCGCAGACTGCTCGTTCGCTGTCCACGCTGGTGGAGACCACCGTGCCGCTGGTGGAGACCGCGGATTCCATTTTGGAAAACGCTGGTGCGCGGATGGACATTCTGCGCAATGGTTCGGGTGACGGCAACGTCGCAGGCGATCTGGAAGCCGCGGTCGGCAATGTTCGCGACTCGGTTAGCACGGCGCTCGACGCAACGCAGTCGAGCTACGAAGGCGTGCGCGACCGCGTCAACGAGCTTGTCGACGGCACCCAGGCCACCAGCGGCGCGACCGCGGATACCTTCGATGCGATGGCGGCCAAATTCGGCCAGCAGGCCGACGGTCTGACTGCGATGCGCGACCGCCTGGAAGACACCGTGGGGGCAGTGGTTCCGGGTGTCGCTAAGCCGGGCTACGACCGCGCGATTTCCGATCTGAACACCTCGATTGCTCGCACCCGTGGGCTGCAGGAGAGTTTCTCCGCCGTGGCGGCGGATTTGCGCGGTGGCCGGGATACGGGATCGTCGATAAGCCAGGCGAAGGACGCTTTCACGGCTGCGATTGCCGCTGTGGAAAATGCCAAAAACTCCTACGAGCAGAACCTGCGCCCGCAGATCGACGCACTGTCGGAGCCGGTGTCGCGTCTGAGCAACGACATCGAGGTCATTGGCGAGGACATTCGCGGCATCCGCGGTACGATTTCCGGCTCGCCGGTGGACACGCTGCGTAAGACCAGCGCCGCCACGATGGGTCTGAGCAACCGTTTTGATGATCTGGCCGCTCGCTTCGACGAGATTCACAACGCGCTGGAAGAGGCGAAGGACACCGGGGACCTCTCGCGAATTGCTGAGGCCGTCGGTGATGACCCAAGTGCCCTGGCAGCGCAGTTGGCCGCGCCGGTGCAGGTCGAGGAAGACCCCGTCTTCCCAGTCCAGAGCTTCGGTGCGGGTATGGCGCCGTTCTATGCGACCCTCGCGCTGTGGATCGGTGCGCTGCTGTCGTCGGTGCTGATCCGCACCACGGTCCGTAGCCGCGGCGGTCAGAAGGTCGGCGATGATGAGGCCGAGAATGTGGTCAGCGATGCAGTCGATGATGCGCAGGGCGATGCAGCCAGCGATGAAATCGACGAGCCGACCAGTGACGCACAAATCAACGCTGCGCAGGCCGATGACTACACCCGCGTCGAGAAGTACTTCGGCCGGTTCGCCACCTTCGCCAGCGTGGGCCTGGTTCAGTCCACACTGATGGTGTTGGGACTCCAGGTGTACGTGGGCATCGAGCCCGCGCACCGATTCCTGATGCTGCTGGCCGGCTGGGTGATTTCGCTGGTGTTTATGATGATCGTCTTCTCGTTCGTCTTCACCTTCGACAACGCCGGCAAGGCCATCTGCGTGCTGTTGCTGGTGATGCAGGTCTCGGCCGCAGGTGGCGCGTATCCGCTGCCGCTGGTGCCACAGTGGGTCCAGAACATTAGCCCTTGGCTGCCGGGTACCTACGCGATCGATATGTTCCGCAGCTCCATCGCCGGTATCTATGAGGCAGACTACTGGAAGCTGATGTTCATGTTGGCGCTGTTCATCATCCCGTCGCTGATTCTGGCGCTGGGCCTTCAGCGCATCTTTGAAAAGGGAATCAACGAGATCAAGAACGCAATCGAGGAGACGAAGGTGATGGCGACTTCGTAAGGGGGCCTAATCCTCCGCCTCGTCATTCTCTGTCTCGTCGCTCTCGCGCTCGGCTTCCGGCTCGCCCTTGCCGTCGCGCGAGAGCTTCCGCAGCCACCAAATCAGCAGCGCAATGATCACCGCCGCTGCTGCCAGGATGGCCCACATCCACCACTGCCACTGCGAACCGCTGCCGTCGAACACGGACTCCTCGTCAGGATCCATCGGCACCTGATGCCCCGTCACCAGCAGTCGGTGCGTGTTAATGCCGTAAGGCGTGCACGTAATCAGGGTGATCAGGTCTTCTCCGGGGACGCGTCGTAAAGCATCGGTTTCATCCGGCTTTACGACGGCTACGTCGTGGACCTCATACTTCAACTTGTGACCCGCGACTGCGATGTAGAACGCGTCGCCCTTCTTGACCTTGTCGAGGTTGTCCCACAGCGTCGCATTTTGCAGACCCGTATGCGCCGACAGCGACGCGTGACGACCTTCACCCTCGCCCACTCCGCCGACCGGGAAGTCGGTGCCGTAGAGGTGACCGACACCGCGCGAGAGCGACTTTTCCGACGTGCCGTGGAAAATGGGCAGGTCAGAGTTGATGGACGGGATGACGATGCGGCCGAGCGCGTCGGTCTCGCCAAGCACGTCGAGGTAGTGGCGGTAGCGCTGGTACTCCGGGGAAGACTCGTCATCGGAGGTGGTCCAGGCGTCGCCGGGATTGACCTCGCCGAGGCTGGCGTTGTACTCGTGGGCCTCATTCCAGGCGGTGTCCAAGACCTCAGGAGGAGCGGATTTCTCCAGCTTGGAGTATTCATCTGCGGCGCGGGCCTGCAGGAAGTTGTTCCACTGCGTTGCGACAACCGGGTACAGCAGCACTCCCAAACCACCAATGATCAACAGCAGGGCGATGATGGTGTTCGAGTTGAGCTTCTTGCCTTTTTGGGGCTTTGCTTGGGTTTTGGATGCGGCGCTGGCGTTAGTATCGTTTGCGCGTTCGGACTTCCGCTTAGATGTCGGTTTAGATGCCCGCTTGGAAGTTGCCCGCTTGGAATGGGAATGACGCCCCATCGAGTCCTACCTTTGGTGACCTTGTGCATAGCGGCCACGGGTCTTTCTCACCAGGGACAGTTCCCGGGCAGGGATAGCCAGGCCGACAAATCGCTAACGACTTAATAAGTGCACATACCAATTTAGGTCATGCAACCCGGGAGAGCTGAACTCTACTCACCGTGCTGTGGCATCGGTGGAATCTGTGGTGGTGTTTGCGGTGCTTGTGGTGTCGGTGTCTGCGGTGTTTGCGATGCTTGGGGCGTCGGTGGTCGCGGTGTCTGCGGTGTTTTCGGTGCTTGGGGCGCTTGTGGCGCTTGTGGAGGTCGCCTCTGCCGGCCGAGCCGCCAGGGCAATAGTGGCAGAAATCATGGTCACCAGTGCGATAAACAGCGCCACCCACTGCACACCAACTGCCTGGAAGCGTTCACCAAGAACGATGTATCCCAAGCTGAAGGCAACAATCGGCTCCACGACGGTCATAGCTGGTAGCGAAGCCTGCAACGGTCCCGCGTTAAAAGCCGCCTGCTGCAGGCCGACGCCAATAACCGCCAGTGCCACCAGCAGCCAGAGTTCCCAGGAGAGCAGGAGCTGGACGAGTCCGTCGTTGACATAGGTATCGACCACCGACTTAGACAGCAACGCGACGAAGCCGTACAGCCAGCCGGTTGCCGTGCCGAGCAGTAGGGCCTTCGGGTTCTGGCGCAGCACTCCGCGCTGTTTGGTGTCTGAGCCGCCGCCGGCGCCGGTGCCGGTGTTGGGCCACTGAACTGCAGCGGCGTAAAGCCCGCAGGTGACCACGCCACCGACGGCGAGAGCCCATCCCCACAGGTAGGTGGGGATATCGGTGGAGCCGGCAGTCGGCTTGCCGAGCAACACCAGCGTCGCCACCGCAAAAGTAAGCGCCACGGACCAGATCATCTCTGACCGCGAAATCCGCCGACCGTTGACCTTCGCTGCCAGCGGGAGCGTGAGCATCAGCTTCATGACCAGCAACGGCTGCACCAGGAGCAACGTGCCGAATGCCAACGCCGTGACCTGAAATACATACCCGGCAATCGCCAGGCCCGAGCCCAGCCACCAGCGCGGCAGCTTCAGGGTCTTCGCCACTCCGCGAAGTGTGCTGGTGCCCTCTTCCAGTGTTCCGGAGAGGTTGTGGCGGATGACGGTTCCCCACGCGATGCTGAGTGCGGACAGCAGTGCCAGTATCGCTGCGAGAAGGTCATTGTTCACGTAGGAGATGCTAGGCACGCAACACTTGTCATGTCCACTTCGCAGGGGTTGGGCGGGGCAGTGCTTGGTGCCCGCAGCGCCTCGGGAATTAGCTGGTTCGGCCAAGAAGCTGACTGAGCCCGGAGTGGAGCTGGCTGAGCCCGGAGTTCTTGGCACAGTACCGAGAGTTACTGACTAGGTTTATGTCAGTTTTGACAAGTTTCAGGGCATATTTTTGTCATAAACTTAGTCAGTTTCACATTTGCAGCCCGCAGCAGCGTCCGATCCGCACCCAACCCATGCCCAATAACCCCGCAACCCCTACGCAACCCGATCCAAACCCTCCACGCAACCCCCACAAGCTACGTTTTGGTAACCCACTATGTAATTACGAATGCAACTCAAGTAAATTGAGTCAATAATAGTTACTTGCATATAGTTGCCTAGTTTTTGGAGGTTGCCGACCATGGCACTGGTTGTGCAGAAGTACGGTGGTTCATCCCTGGAGAGCGCCGAACGCATTCGTCGTGTTGCAGAACGAATTGTGGAAACCAAAAAGCAGGGCAATGACGTCGTGGTTGTCTGCTCGGCAATGGGCGACACCACCGATGAGCTTCTGGACCTCGCTGAGCAGGTCAACCCGGTCCCGCCGGGACGCGAGATGGATATGCTCCTGACCGCCGGTGAGCGTATTTCTAATGCACTGGTCGCTATGGCGATTGCAAGCCTCGGCGCCTCGGCTCGGTCTTTCACCGGTTCACAGGCTGGCGTGATTACCACGGAGCGCCACGGTAACGCCCGCATTGTCGAGGTCACTCCGGGCCGTGTCCGTGAGGCTCTCGATGAGGGCCATATCTGCCTAGTGGCCGGTTTCCAGGGTGTAAACCGCGAGACCAAGGACGTCACTACGCTGGGCCGTGGTGGCTCGGATACCACTGCGGTTGCCCTCGCGGCAGCCCTAGAGGCGGACGTCTGCGAGATTTACTCCGACGTGGACGGCGTGTACACCGCGGATCCGCGCATTGTGCCGGATGCCCAGCGTTTGGACAACATTTCCTTCGAGGAGATGTTGGAGATGGCCGCGGTTGGCGCGAAGATTTTGCAGCTGCGAAGTGTCGAATACGCCCGTGCGTTTAATGTCCCGTTGCGTGTGCGTTCGTCGTATAGCAATGAACTTGGCACCCTTGTTGATGGATCGATGGAGGATATTCCTATGGAAGAAGCAGTGTTGACCGGTGTGGCGCATGACCGCTCCGAGGCGAAGGTGACCGTGCTGGGCATTCCGGATGATCCGGGCCAGGCGGCGAAGATGTTCCGTGCTGTTGCGGATGCGGAGATCAACATCGATATGGTGCTGCAGAACGTCTCCACCGTCGCGGATAACCGCACTGACATTACTTTCACGTGCCCGCGCGAGGATGCTCCGAAGGCGATGGCGTTGCTGAAGAAGCTGCAGGCTGACAACGACTGGAAGGACGTGCTTTACGACGATCACGTGGGCAAGGTCTCCTTGGTCGGTGCTGGCATGAAGTCCCACCCGGGTGTGACTGCGACGTTCTGTGAGGCGCTCGCTGATGAGGGTGTGAATATCGATCTGATTTCCACTTCTGAGATTCGTATCTCGGTGCTGGTTAATGACCAGGATGTCGACAAGTCTGTGAAGGCCCTGCACGACGCTTTCAATCTCGGTGGAGACACTGAGGCTGTTGTTTACGCTGGTACGGGACGTTAAGGAGTTTTCATGACCACGATTGCTGTTGTTGGTGCCACTGGCCAGGTTGGTCGTGTGATGCGCACTCTTCTGGCGGAGCGTAATTTCCCGGCCGATAAGGTTCGTTTTTTCGCTTCTGCTCGTAGTGCGGGCAAGGAGTTGGAGTTCCGCGGCGAGAAGATTGTTGTCGAGGATGTCGCGGCTACTTCTGACGAGGATCTGAAGGGCATTGATGTCGCGGTGTTCTCCGCTGGCGGCACGCTGTCGAAGGAGCAGGCTCCGCGTTTTGCGGCTGCTGGCGCTGTTGTTGTTGATAACTCGTCGGCGTGGCGTAAGGATCCGGAGGTCCCGTTGGTGGTCTCCGAGGTCAACCCGGATGCTTTGCAGGACATCCCGAAGGGCATTGTCGCGAATCCGAATTGCACCACCATGGCCGCGATGCCGGTTCTCAAGCCGCTTCACGACGAGGCCGGGTTGCAGCGTCTGCGTGTGTCCTCCTATCAGGCGGTCTCGGGTTCGGGCCTTGCTGGTGTGAATACTCTGGCTGGCCAGGTGCGCGAGAACGTCGACAACCTGGAGAAGCTGACCACTGATGGTTCGGCTCTGGTTGCGGAGGACTTTGGTCCGTATGTCGCCCCGATTGCTTTCAACGCGCTGCCGGTGGCTGGAAACTTTGTTGATGACGGTTCACTGGAGACTGATGAGGAGCAGAAGCTCCGCAATGAGTCCCGCAAGATTCTGTCTATCCCTGAGCTGGCTGTTGCTGGTACTTGTGTGCGCGTTCCGGTGTTCACTGGCCACACGCTGGTGATTCACGCTGAGTTTGAGAATGCTCTGTCCGTAGAGAAGGCAACCGAACTGCTGGAGTCCGCGCCGGGCGTGAAGGTCGTCGACGTTCCGAATCCGCTTGCCGCCGCTGGTGTGGATGAGTCCCTGGTGGGTCGTATCCGTGTCGATCAGTCGGTTCCGGAGGGGCGTGGCCTGGTGCTGGTTGTCTCTGGCGACAATCTGCGTAAGGGCGCTGCTCTGAATACCATCCAGATTGCGGAGTTGTTGGTCGCTGACCAGTAGTTGAGCGCAGTACTTAAAAGCGCAAAAAGTTAAGCCTCGGCACTTAGCGAACTTCGTGCTCTCAATGGCAACTACTCCCCACTAGTCGGTAACTGATTTCTCAGTCCAACTAATGGGGAGCAGTTCACATTTGTTGCGGTAGGGGGCCTATTTTTTCTTATTGACGCCCACGCTTTCCGCTTGGCTGCAGCGCCAGCGGAATGTGAGATTGTGCGAGCGCAGTGCTGGGGGGGGGATTGCGTCACGGGAGGCGCCGGCGCCCTATTTGGCGGCGTGAGGATGTGCAGATGTCGCTAGACCGGGAATGCGTGGCCGACGGCGCCGTTTTTGGGGCGCTAGCAGGGGTGAATGTCGCTAGACCGGGAATGCGTTAAAGACACTGATTTGCAGCTCCGCAAAACTGCAGGTCAGGGAATTGTCGCAAAATTCGGAGGCGCGCCTGTGCTGACAGATTCCCGTTCTAGCGACATTTCGACCTTCGAAGTGCAACTTTTCCGACAGTTGGTGCCACGAGTTGCAATAGCGCGAGCATCTCGGCACTGAGAGCCAGGGTGGCTAGGGTGGCCAGGGCGGTGACAGTGGCCAGAGTGGCTAGGGTGGCCAGAGTGGCGTCGGGTGGCCAGCGTGGCGACGGTGGCCAGGGCGGCGATGGAGTCGGTAGCGGCCGAGCGGGAAGCGGACTAACTTAGGGCAGCCTGTTGTGTGGTTAGCCTTACCTGTGTAATATAGACCCGATTACTGTGTTGGCCGTAGCCGAAAGAGGCCATCAGTCTCTTGGGGCTACGGGTACTTTACAGCGTCTCAAAGAGTTCCTTACACGTTAGGCTTTCACATGTTTCGAAACAATTCGCTGACCCGTCGAGCGGCGCTGAAGACCGCCGCTGTCTTGGCAGCATCCACTCTTGTTCTGTCTGGTTGCTCCCGAGGCGACGACGCGGCGGCGTCAAAAAATGAGGGCACCGGGGATGAGCGCATCGCCGCAGTTGGCCTGGGAGACAGCGATACCTTGCTCGCTCTAGGCATCCAACCAGTCCTCGTAGCGCCCTGGGGTGCTGAGGGAGATGTTGATGCGTCTGGCGTCGGCCCATGGGCTACCGAAAAGCTCGGCGACAACAAGCCTGAAGTGGTTTACGGTACTGCCAACGGATTCACTGCTGAAATCCTGGAGAAGATCTCCGCCGCTAATCCGGACAAGATCATTGCGGTGAACTCTGCCGTAGACGCGCAGGCGAAGAAGGCGCTTAATGACATCGCCCCAACCACCGTTAAGCCAGACGGTGCCACGGACTGGCAGATCCCCTGGCGGGATCAGGTCAACCAGATCGCCGGCGCTGTAGACAAGCAAGAAGAAGGCGACAAACTCGTCGAAGAAACGCAGAAGGCCTTCGATGATTTCCAACAGCAGCACCCTGAGCTCAAAGGCAAGCGTGCGGCTATCGTCATGCCTTATCAGGGAAAGATCGGCCTGTACACCTCCGGTGACGGTCGCGGGCAGTTTATCAAGAGTCTGGGCTTCGAGATCCCGAAGGAGCTCGAAGGTAACGGGGGCGAGTTCTACCGCGACATCGCACCTGAGAACTACAGCGACCTCAACAACGTCGATTACCTCTTCATCCTTGATTACCAGGGTGCCGCCGATACCTTGAAGAAGGATCCAACATTCAGCAAGCTGGACGTTGTTCGCGAAGGCAAGGTCCGCTGGATGGACGAAAACGTGGGCAATGCAATGAGTATGCCGAACCCATTGACCATCCCCTGGGCAGTCGACAAGTTCTCTGACGCAATTTAATTGAAAGTGTCCGTTTCAAGAACTCGACATTCTTTGGTGTTTTCCCGGCGTTTGCTTACTTCGGCCGCACTCGTTGGCTTGGCTTTGCTGCTGCTTGCCTCCCTGTACTTGGGTTCCAAAGATCTTTCCATTGGCGAAGTGACCAGCATCCTCATGCATGGTCCGCACCCATCTACGCAATCCGGCATCATTTGGGACTTGCGCGTTCCGCGCACCCTCTTGGCTGTGATCACAGGCGCAGCCCTGGCTATGGCGGGTGCCATTGCTCAGAGCTGGACCCGCAACCCCCTGGCAGATCCCGGCATTATCGGCGTGAACGCTGGAGCAAGTTTCGCAGTCGCTGCGGCACTGACCTTGGGCTGGGCAACGACGGTCGGGGAGCGGACACTTGTAGGGCTCGTCGGGGCGGCCGTCGCTGCCTCAATCGTGCTGTTGATTTCCCGCGTATCGCGTAACCCGCTAACTCTGGTACTCGTGGGCGTGGGAGTTACCTTCGCCCTGCAAGCGGCCACGAATATGCTGAGCCTCTATTCTTCCGACACCCTGGAAGGGCTCCGCCGCTGGACCGTTGGCTCTACAGCTGGGCGGGGTATGGAAGACGTGGCCTTAGCTGCTTTAGGTCTAGCACTAGGTGCTCTATGTGGTGCGCTTGCAGCACGCCCGCTGGATCTACTTGCGATGGGAGAGGACTCCGCCCGTTCCCTTGGCAGCTCGCCCACGAGAACCCGCTTGTTGGCTGCCGCAGCGGTGATCATCCTCGCCGGCTCGGCGACAGCCACTGTGGGGCTTGTGACATTCGTGGGCTTCGCCGTGCCACACCTACTACGCCCGTTTACCGGCCCGTCCCTGACTCGCCTCTTGCTGCCGACCGGCATTGTTGGTGGCGCGGCTGTGTTGCTAGCCGATATTGTGGGCCGCTTCGTCCTGCAGCCTAACGAGCTGGAAATGTCCATTGTCTTAGCTATTGTCGGTGCCCCAGTGATGATTCTGGCGGTGCGACGTAAGAAGAGTTCACCGACCTCGAATGACTCGGAGCTGACGATATGAGCGATATGACGTCTATCCGTAGTATTAAGCGTTCACGAAGCAGACGCGTCCTGGCGGCTTCGGCAGGGTTCGCCCTCATAGCGGCTCTTTGTTACTGCTTAATCCTGGGGCAAGGAGCGGTGAAGCTCAGCCCGATGGAAGTCATCGAGGTTCTCACCGGTGGGGGCACACAGCAAGCAATCAACGTGGTGTGGGATCTCCGCCTGCCTGTAGCAATCGCTACCGTTCTGGTCGGCGCGGCTCTAGGGCTGGCAGGTGCGTGGACTCAGACCATGGCCCGCAATCCGCTGGCCAGCCCGGACATTCTCGGTGTATCCGGCGGCGCGGCGGTTTTGGTTGTGGCGGGCACCGTAGTTACCCGCCCTGCATGGAGTGAGGGGGTGCCGACGTTCTGGTGGCGTGCTGCACTCGCTTTGCTTGGCGCACTAGTGATCGTTGGTTTGCTCGTTCTACTCGGTGGCTTCGGGACGTCGCAGCGCGTAGTGGTCATCGGCCTGGCACTGTCTTTCCTCACGCAGTCTTTAGTGCAGTATCTCCTGCTCCGGGCTGACTTAACTCGTGCCACGGATGCCCAAACTTGGCTCGCTGGGTCTACCGGCTTTGTGCGTATGGAAGCTTTGTTTCCTATGGTGTTGGGCCTGTTGCCCTTCGTAGTTTTAGGCCTTTGTGTTACGCGCGATGTCCCTCTTCTTTCTCATGATGACGCCACCGCGTCCACACTTGGGGTAAATGTCACGAGGGTGCGCGCTATTTTGCTCATTGCCGCAACGGGCATTGTCGCGGTGGTGGTTTCCTTTGTCGGCCCAATTGGATTCGTGGCACTATTGGCTCCTCAGCTGGCCAAGCTGGTGGCCGGAACGCCCACGCCCCATCCGTTGTGCTCTACTTTTGCAGGCGCTGCTCTATTAGCTGCGTGCGCCGTCGTGGCGGGCGCACTGCCATTTACATCCCCTGTGGGTTTGGTTACCGCCATCATCGGTGGCCCCGCGTTGGTGTTGCTTGTGTGGTTGGCGGCCCGTCGCGGAACTCTGAAAGGAATGGTTCAATGAACGTTCAAGTTGATCACGTCACCGTGGGCTACAACGACGGCCCAAGCATTGTTAAGGACGTGTCTTTCACTGCAGAGCCCGGGAAGGTCACCACGCTCTTAGGCCCCAATGGTTGTGGCAAGTCGACGTTGCTCAAGACGCTTTCTCGGCTGCTTGCTCCCGCCGAAGGACGGGTTCTTGTAGAGAAAAAGGACGTGCATAGTTTGCGGTCGCGCGAAGCCGCCCAACTAATTGCGCTTTTGCCACAACACCCGCTGTGTCCGGCGGGATTGACCGTTGGAGAACTTGTGGAGCGCGGACGGCACCCTTATCGTCGATCGCTCTGGGGTGGGGGAGCGACGGCGTCAGAAGATAAAGAAAAAGTGCGCGAGGCGCTGAAGAAGACGAAGGTTGACCATCTTGTTGCCCGCGACGTGGCGGAGCTTTCTGGCGGCCAGCGGCAGCGGGTCTGGATGGCGATGGTGTTGGCGCAGGATACGCCAATTGTGCTGTTGGACGAACCGACTACCTACCTAGATCCGGCACATGCGATAGAGATTCTAAGTATCGTGCGGGAGCTCGCTCAAGAGGGCAAGACGGTGATTACCGTACTTCATGATCTTGGCCTGGCGGGAGCTTTTAGCGACGAGATGATCGTCATGAAGGAAGGGGAAAAGATCGCCGAGGGTTCTCCAAAGGAGGCTCTGACGGTGGATGTGTTGCGCGAGGCATATGGCCTGAATGCCGAGGTGTGGGAAGATCCCCGCGGTATGGCTCCGATTATTGTGCCGCGAGGGATTGTGGCTAATTAAGGCCGTGCCCTGCCTAGGAACCAATAGGGGCACCACTGCACGGATTCGCTATTGAGGCCCCAGGTGTGAATTGCGTGGCGCCGTACTTCCTTGCAGAGCTGTCCTTCACCCGCGACCCAGACGTACTTCGACTGTGTTGCGGGGTGTTCGGCACGGTCCAGTTGCTGTAGGTGGGACATCACTGCCGTGCTGAAGTCCGTTGTAGCGCTAAACAGCACTTCTAGGCTGCCCAGCTTGCTCTCCCAGTCGGCGACGAGGGATGGCTCGAGGTCACCATGGTTCTCGGCGACCACTACGAGGTGTATGTCGCGCAACTGTTCCGGGGCAAACGCATCCGCGTAATCCAAAATGGCGCGAACGGAAGGTACGGCAGATGGGTCTGCGATAAGTGTTTGTGAACTTTGCGCGCGGTGCCAGAGGCCCTGGCATGTCCAGATGCCTACCTGGTCGCCAACACGAGTTGCAAGAGCCCAGGCGAGCCCTGGTCCGACGTGCTCATCCTTTGGATTTTTGACGCCATGTGTCGCCACGTCGAAAGTTATCTGTCCGCACTCGGGATCGAGTGAGCGTACGGTGTACCAACGTAAATTTGGGCGTTGGGTCTCCGGCATGGCTGTAACGCTTGCGCGGATATTGGCGCCACCTCCGTGGAGGGGTAAATGGAGATTCTCGCCG
Organism: Corynebacterium sp. HMSC075F02; assembly: GCF_001838335.1. Taxonomy (NCBI): domain Bacteria; kingdom Bacillati; phylum Actinomycetota; class Actinomycetes; order Mycobacteriales; family Corynebacteriaceae; genus Corynebacterium; species Corynebacterium sp. HMSC075F02. The sequence goes on from NZ_KV836309.1 coordinate 17,545, forward strand.
GGCTTAGCCGGCATAAAGAGGCCAAAGAATTCGTCCGGGCCGGAAAGCTGAAAGCCGACTAGCTCGGGGGAGCGGATGACAATCCTCTGCAGGTTTTCTGCCGGGGCGCTGACGTCATAAACAGTGGCGCGGATGATTCGATGGTGCGGTTCAGAAGGGGCGGCCAAGAGTAGGTGGTCAGAAAAGGCCGCGCGGTAGGCGGAAGTGTTCGTCGGAGTGTTCAGGGTAACTGGGTTCGAGGTCATAGTGGGAGTTAACTTACCCTTACCTAAAGCAAAAGTGAAAGGGTGAGGGGCAGAAAAAGCCCCGCGGGGATCCGAGGTGAACTGGTCCCCGAAAGTTGGACTGGTTTAACTCTAGGCGGTTAGGGCTTCAAGGGTCTGATTTCGATATTGCATCGGGGTCAGGCCCTTGAGTCGTTGTTGGACGCGTTCGGTGTTGTACCACTGGATGTATTCGTCGATTACTTGGTTGAACTCTGCGACCGTGTCGAAGACTTCTCCGTGGTACATCTCGGTTTTCACGTGGCCGAAGAAGTTCTCCATGACCGCGTTGTCGTAACAGTTGGCTTTACGCGACATCGACTGAACACCGCCGTTGTCGCCGATCAGGTCACGCCACGAGGCATGCTGGTACTGGAAACCTTGATCGGTGTGCATCATCCACCCGGGTTCAGGTGCCCACGCCGCGATCACCTTGGGCAAAGAATCGGTGGTCAACGCTGTCGACGGCGATGTAGCCACAGTGTGGGCAACGATTGAGCGGTCGAACAAGTCCATCACCGGTGACAGGTAGACCTTGCGGCCTGCAACCCTGAACTCGGTGACGTCGCTGACAAAGACGGTATTTGGCTGATCCGGGGTGAATTTGCGGTCAAGCTTGTTGTCGGCAATGTGGCTGATCGTCCCGGTGTAGGAAACATAAGGTCTACGTTGGCGGATCTTGGCTCGCAGCCCCATCTCGCACATGAGTTTGTAGACGAGTTTGTGGTTGACCACCCACCCCTGGTTACGCAGGTCAAGTAGTACTCGTCGGTAGCCGTAGCGATGCTTGTTACGCTCGAAGCTTTCCCGAATCGCTTGCTTGAGCTCGGCGTGCTTATCTGGCTTACTGAGTCGTTTCTGGTGGTAGAAGAACGTCGACCGTGGCATACCTGCTGCCTCTAGGAGGTACTCCAAGCGGTGGTGCGACTTGAGGATGACAATCGCCTGGACTTTCAGGCGCGTCCCTGATTCCTCAAGTCCCGCAATTTTTTTAGATAGGCATTTTCGGCCCGCAACCGTTCGTTTTCGCCACGCAGCTTGTCTTCCTCCGACAGCGGCTTCGGCGTGACCGATCCTTTGGGTCTGCCCTTCGGCTTCGGTTTCAACGCGTCATCGCCGTCTTTGCGCCATTTCCACGACCACCCGCGGACCAGCTGCTGTGATGACAGGCCAAATTCACGTGCAAGATCCATCGCTGTCTCGCCAGCAAGGTGGCGTTGGACAACTTCCTTCTTGATCTCGAACGAGTACTGCTGCTTAGTCGGTTTCTCCACAAGACATAGCCTGCATGCAGCTTAAACCGACGACAGAGCATACGGGCGGCATACTTGGAGACACCAAGGGCATTGGCAGCGGCTGTATAACCCATGCCTTGCTCAAATAGTTCAACCAACTGCTCGCGCTGATATTCACTTAGCGAACTTCGTGCTCTCAATGACAACTACTCCCCACTAGTCGGTAACTGATTTCTCAGTCCAACTAATGGGGAGCAGTTCATTAGGTGCCGAGGCTTTTCTGCTGGAAAAGGCGAGCCTGGTTTGGGGTGACCAAACGGCTAGCAATGTGACCCGTGACATGCGACGTTTGGGCATAAGTGCAGGTTAAATTTTGCCGTTATTCTGTTTCCAATTTCCTGGCTGAAGTGGGTCGAATTTCTATATTGTGACCGTTTTTCATCACCGGTACGGTTTTCGTGTGAGCACGGCAGTGGCCGCAAAGGAGAAGGCGAGAAGCCCTTTACCTTCAGCTCTGGGCATCGCGCCACACCATTTATCTACACTTCATTTTTCTAAAGGATCATCATGGATAACCTGTGCAATATCTGCGAACTGATTTCCTCCTTGCCAGCACCGGCTCCGCTGCCGGTACCTGAGTTCAACGTGAACTTCCCGGAGGGCCCACTGGTTCAGGTCGACTCACTGTTCCCGAACTTCCACTCTCTGACTGAGGGCGGCAACCTGGGTCTGCAGAACGTCGGTGGCGATCAGGACAACGCTCTGCAGAACGTTGGCGGCAACCAGGGTCTCCAGAACGCTGGCGGCGATCAGCTGAACGGCGGAGACCAGATTGGCGGCGACAAGCTGGACAAGGGCGACAAGGTCGGCGGCGACCAGGTTAACGACAAGGGCCAGATTGGTGAGCGTCAGTCCGGTTTCCAGACCGGTGGCCAGGACCAGAGCCTGCAAAACGTCGGTGGCGACCAGGGTCTGCAGAACGGTGGCCAGGAGCAGGGTCTCCAGACTGGCGGTAAGAACCAGAACGGCCTTCAGACTGGCGGCCAGGAGCAGGGCCTGCAGACCGGTGGTAAGAACCAGGGTGGCCTCCAGACTGGCGGCCAGGAGCAGGGTGCCCAGACCGGCGGCAACAACCAGGGTGGCCTGCTGGCCGAGGACGGTGCGGGTGACAACCTGCCAGTCGACCTGGACCTCACCGGTGCAAAGGCTATCTAAGGCCGTTTAAGCTGACTTAGGCACTGCACTACAATGACACTGCGCAGCTATTAGCTCTCGCGGCTATTAATACGTAACAGCGCACGAGCGCCTTCTCACTCCTTGCGGAGTGGGGAGGCGCTTTTTTGTGTTTATAGCTGGCGACGTTGGGTCGATCCGAGTTACTGACTGCGTTTATGTCAAAAATGGCCCGGTAGGTTCAGGCGGTGAATGCATCACCAC